>CAIQIV010000306.1 GCA_903871905.1 uncultured Chloroflexota bacterium
CTTGTGGATGCCCAGGTCCCCCGCCACGCCGAACACGGAACGGCGCCGGTCAAAGAACCAGGTGCCCTTGCTCTTGTTCTCGCTCCAGTATTCAGGGCCTTTGTGGCCGAATTTGGTTTGGAAGGTGAGCACCCGCCCCAGCTCGCCGCTTTTCAATAGCTGGCGGGCCACCTGGTGGGCCTCCGCCAGGCGCTGGTTGTGGGCAATCATCAGCTTCTTGCCCGTCTTGCGGCTGGCCTCCACCATCCGCTGCGCCCCCTCCAGGGAGACCGCCATGGGCTTCTCGCACAGCACATGCTTGCCATGCAGCAAAGCGTCGGTGGTGATCACGTGGTGCATTTCGTTGGTGGAGCAGTCGCTGATGGCATCGATGGAAGGGTCGCGGGTAATCTCTTCATAGGATTCCATCACCCTGCCGCCAAACAGGGCAACCAGCTTCTGCGCCCGCAGGTGGTTGGGGTCAAAATAAGCGACAACCTCGCAGCCCGGGTTGGCGGCGAATTCAGGCGCGTGGCGCAGCTCAGCGATGGAGCCGCAGCCGATAATACCTACTCTCAATTTTTTCATCTCTAGTTTCCTCCGACCAGTTCTCGCGCCAGCCAGCCGCAGCCCAGGAGGGGCCCTTCATCCCCCAACTCGGACACCGCCAGGCGCAGGCGCGGCCCGACCGTGCGGAAAGAATACTGCGGTGCCGTACGCCGCGCCGGGTCGAGCAGCACATCCCCGCACTTGGAGACGCTGCCGCCAAAGACATACAGCTCGATATCCAGGGTCATAGCCAGGATGGCGACGGCAATGCCCAGCGCCTCGCCGGCGGAGTTCATCACCTGCAGCGCCAGCGGCTCGCCCTGGCGGGCATGGGTGGCACACAGCTCGCCGGTGACGCGCTCGACCGCCGCCAGCTTTTGCGGCGCCACGACCTCCAGCAAGCGCTGGTAGCGCCGCGCCAGCCAGGGGCCGCTGATGAAGGTCTCCAGGCAGCCATGCGAGCCGCATACGCACAGCTCGCCGTGGCGGTCAACGGTGAAGTGCCCCACCTCGCCGGCGTAGTTCTTAACCCCGCGCAGGAGCTGGCCGTCCATGATGATGGCCGCCCCCACCCCGGTGCCGATCACCGTGTACACCATGCTCTTCTCGTCGCGGCCGGCCCCGTAATAAAACTCGCCCAGCGCCGCCGCCTTGGCGTCGTGCTCCATGCAGACCGGCATGCCCAGCCGGTCGGAGATCATCTGGCGCAGCGGCACCCGATCGAACCTGGGCAGGTTGACCGGGTTGAACAACACCCCTGCAATGTGGTCCAACGGACCCGGGCAGCAGATGCCCAGCGCGGCGATCTGCCCGCCGGGGACCAGGCTGCGAAACTCATCCACCACCGCAGCCATGCGCTCCACCGCCGGCTGCGGCCCCTCATCCGCCAGGGTGGGGATGCGCTTGCGCCTCACAATGCGGTTATCCGGGTCCACCAGGCCCAGCTCGATCTTGGTCCCCCCCAAATCCACGCCCACCACCCAGGGTTTGTTGTCCACAATACACCTCCTCTCCTGCGTGCCTTAACTGCCGGAGAACAGCCCGGCCGCCATGCGCGCCAGCAGCATGTCCTCTGCTTCGGGCAAGCCGCTGACCCCCACCGCCCCCACCATCTCGCCGTTGACCACGATGGGCACGCCGCCGCCCCAGGCGGTGTAGCGCAGGTCGCCAAAGTTGGTCATGGGAAAGCCATCCCGCCGCGAGGCTTCGCCCACGGCAAAGGACTCCTTCTGCTCGCGGGCTGCAGTGTATGCCTTGTTGATGGCAATATTGATCGACGGCAGCTTGCAGCCGTCCGTGCGCAGGAAGGCCAGCAGCTCGCCCTGCGCATCGGCCACGGCAATAGCCGCGCCCTTATTTTCTGCTTCCAGTTTTTCCTGGATTGCCGCAAGCACCTTCTGGGCGTCGCGGTGGGAGAGATGGTTCCGTGTGTACATCAAGCGCCTCCAAGTATCGGTGTGAAAGGATATCAAGCGGCAACCGCCGCGCCGGGGAGCAAAGCCGGCTTGCCCAGCAGTTGCTGCGCCACGCGCAGCGCCTGGGCAGCAATGGTCAGCGCCGGGTTCATGGCCGCCGAAGAGGGGAAGAACGAGCTGTCCACCACCAACAGGTTGGGGACAGTATGGCTGCGGCAGTACGGATCCAGCACCGAGGTCGCCGGGTCGCTCCCAAAACGCAGCGTGCCGCATTGGTGCGAGTTGGTGTCGATGCCCATACGCTGCACCAGGATCAGCGGGAAGCCGGCGAGGCGCAGCATATCGGAGGCCGCCTCGATCAACTGCTCGTGCGCCACGCGGTTGTTGGGCTTCCAGTGCACCTGGATGCGCCCGTCTGAGGTGAGCATCACCCGGTTCTCGGGCTGGGGCAGGTCCTCCGACATCACCCACCAGTCCACGCTGCGGTCAGCCATCGCCTGCAGGATAGGGGTCGGGACCAGGGGCTGGGCGGCGGTGAGCATGCCGGCTTGCAGCTTGCCCAACATCTGCAGGTTGCCCATGGGATAGGGGAAATCCGGGCCGCGCAGGTAGAAATCGTTGACCGCCAGCGTCTTCTGGAACAGGGTGGGGTTGGTGTGGAAGGGGTGGATGGCCATCAGGGCGGTGTTGTTGTGCACCATGTAATTACGCCCCACCTGCCCCGAGGCGTTGGACAGCCCGTTGGGGTGGGCGGAATTCGCCGAGCGCAGCAGCAGAGCCGCTGAGTTGGCCGCCCCGCAGGAGACCACGTACAGCCCGGCGCTGACCTGCTTCACCTGCCCGCCATGCTCCACCTCCACCGCCGTCACCTGGCGCCCATCCGGGCTGGTGAGCAGGCGGCGGGCGTAAGCCCCGGTCCATAGGGTCACCTGCGGCGACTCCAGGGCAGGGCGCACGGCGCAGATATCGGCGTCCGCCTTGGCCAGAACCTGGCAGGGGAAGCCGTCGCAGGTCTTGCAGCGGATGCAGCGCCCATCCTGGCGCAGGTCAACGCCCATCGGGATCAGGTAGGGGTGGTAGCCCAGCTCACCCAGGCGCTGCGCCAGCCTGCCGATGTACGGCTCGTGCGGCACGGCAGGAAAGGGGTAAGGCGCCGAGCGCGGCGGCTCGGTGGGATCCAGCCCTGGCTGCCCGTGGACAAAGAAGAGCTGCTCGGCCTGCACGTAATACGGCTCCAGCTCCGCGTAACGGATCGGCCAGGCAGGCGAGACGCCGCCTTCGTGCTCGATGGCCTCAAAATCATGCTGGCGAAAGCGGGGCAGGGCGGCGCCGTAGACCTTGGTGTTGCCGCCCACGAAGTAGTGCACCCCGGGCTGGAAGGGCTGCCCGCGCCCGTCCAGCCAGTCCTCGGCCTTCTTATAGCGCTTGTGCTTGAACACCTGAGACGGCTGCCAGTTCTCCGCCTCCTGGGGCAAATAATCGCCGCGCTCCAGCAGCAGGATGCGGGCGCCGCTGTGGCGCAGGGCGTAAGCGAGCACGCCCCCGCCCACCCCCGATCCGATGATGACCAGATCAAAAGATTGGTTGTGTTCTTTCATTCCAGTTTGAACAACCCTTTCCGTTTATCAGCCCTTGACTGAGCCAGCCAACAGGCCGCGCACAAAATGGCGTCCCAGGAAAATGTAGACCAACGCCGTGGGCAGCGCGGCAATCACCGCCCCCGCCATCACCACGTTCCAATCCACCGAGAAGGAGCCAGACAGATTGTTCAGAGCAATGGTCACCGGCTGAGCACTGGGGTTGGGCACCACGGTCACGCCGAACAGGAAGTCGTTCCAGATGTTGGTGAACTGGAAGATGCCCACCACGATAAAGGCCGGCATGGACAGGGGCAGCATCACCTTCCAGAAGATGGTCAGCATACTGGCGCCATCCACGCTGGCCGCCTCGATCAGCTCGGAGGGCACCCCGGCGAAGTAGTTGCGGAACATCAGAGTGGTGATCGGCAGGCCGTAGATCACGTGGCACAGGATCAGCCCGGGGATGGTACCGTAGAGCTTGACGATCTGCAAAAAGCGCACCAATGGCAGCAGCACGGTCTGGTAAGGAATAAAGAAGCCAAAGAGCATGATGATGAACAGCACATCCGCCCCGGGGAACTTCCACTTGGAGAGCAGGTAGCCGTTGAGCGCCCCCAGGAAGGAGGACAGGATGGTAGCCGGGATGACCATCAGGAAGCTGTTCTGCATGTTCGGCCACAGCTTGCGGGCGGCCTCGGTAAAGCCGCCGCCGCTCAAGGAACCGGGCAGGCTCCACATGGTGGACAGGCTGACATGGGTGGCTTCTTTCAGCCCGTTGATCACCATCAGGTATACCGGCATGATGTAGAACAGAAAAGCCAGGATCAGCACCAGCCACAGCACCAGCCGGCTGAACGAGAATCCACCCGTTTGACGATAGGAGGAGGTTTTGGAATGTGCGGCCATCGTTTTAACTCTCCTTCAATGAACTGGCCAGGTAGGGGATGACCACGCAGCCCACGGCGATGAGCATGAAGACCGCCCCGGCCGAGGCCAGGTTATAACGGGTGGCCTTGAACATGGTCTCAAAGACGAAGATAGCCGGGACGTCGGTGGCAAAACCCGGGCCCGAGCCGGTCATGGTGTAGACCAGGTCAAAGATTTTCAGGGAGGTGTGCAGCAGGAGCACGGTGAGGGAGATGGTCACCGGGGCCAGCATGGGGATGATTACCCGGCGGTACACCTGCCACTCCGAGGCGCCGTCGATGCGCGCCGCCTCGCGCACCTCGTCCGAGATGGTGGCCATGCCGCCAATGTACATGGCCATGACAAACCCGGAGAGCTGCCAGCTGGCAGCGATGGCCACCGGGATCATGGCCACCGGGATGCCTAGCTGCATCTGCAGCTTGCCCGCCGCCGGCCAGATCAAAGCCAGCGCCTGGTTGATCTGGAGGACCACGCTCGGGTCCGTGGCCCAGCCCGGCTGCAGCGGCGGAGCCCCCATCTGCGCCAGCAGGGCATTGATCCCCAGGATGCGGAACAGGATGTTGATCCCCGCTTCGGGGTTGAAGATCCAGCGCCAGGCAACGCCGGAGACCACAAAGGACAGGGCATAGGGAAAAAGAAACACGTTGCGGAAGATGGCCCCACCGCGGATGGTGCGATCGAGGAGGATCGCCAGCCCCAGCCCGGCGCCCAGGGAGAACAGCATGAAGAAGACGGTAAACACAAGGGTATTGCGCAGGTCCGCATGCCAGCGCGGCATGGCAAACAGATCAGCATAGTTCTTCAGCAGCGGCTCGGCCAGGGTCAGGTTTCTTACCAGGGTGCGCCAGTTGGACAGGGAGACATAGATGGTATAGCTGATGAAAACGTAGACAAAGATGCCGACAGCGACAAAAGACGGGAGCAGTAGAAGGAATGACTGCCAGCGGTCGGTGAGCCTGAAGCGCCGTTTGCGCCTCGCGGCGGATACAGGTTGGGCCTTCGCAAGCACAGAAGTCGACATGGGCGAGCCTCCTGGACAGCGGGAGGGAGAGGGCATGCACCCTCTCCCTGAATTAGGATAGGTCTATTTGCCGAAACCGGCATCCTTGGCGGCCTTGACCAGCGCCGCGGCAAAGGCGTCCACGTTCTTGTCCACGATGAAGGTGGTGACCGCATCGTTCAGCGCCTGCTGGAAATCAGCCGGGGCAGCCGAGCCGTGCACCACCGAGGGAACCAGGGCATCCTTGGCAAAGGAGTCCATCGACCAGTTGTGATACACGCCGAACTTGGCGCGGTCCACATCCGTGCGGGCGGGGATGGAGCCCTTGAGCGGGTTGAAGGCTTCCTGGCCTTCCTTGCTGCCCACAGCTTTCAGCCACAGGGTATTGTTATCCTTGTCCGGGGCACCCTTGGCCATCACAAAACCGTCGGCGACGATCATGAAGCTGCCCGCGGTGCCCGGGTGGCTCACCCAGCCAAAATCGGTGTTGTCCTTGAGGCCGGCTTTGACGAACTCGCCGTAGGCCCAGTCACCCATCGAGCTGAAGACGCAGGAGCCTTCCATCAGCTTCTTGATCGCCTGGTCCCAGGACAGGGCACTGTGGTCGGAGTTCTGGTAGTCCAGCATCTTGCCATAGGTCTCCATGGCCTGCTTGACCTCGGGGGCGTCGAAGGGGGTCGTGCCATTCCACAGGCCCTGGTATTTCTCGGGGCCAATGGTGCCCAGCAGGGTGTTCTCAAAGAGCTGCGCCGAGGCCCATACGCCGGTATCGCCCACGCACAGCGGGGTCACGCCGCCGGCCTTGACCTTCTCCGCAACCTGGAAGAATTCATCGATAGACATGGTTGGGCCAACGGTGATGCCCAGGTTATCCAGCACTTTCTTGTTGTACCACAGGCCGTTGCCGCGGTGCACACCGGCCAGTACGCCGTAAATCTGCCCGTCCTTGGACATCTGGGCGATCAGGCCGGCCGGCACTACCTTGTCCCAGCCCTCGCTCTTGTACAGGTCGGTGATGGGATCGACAAAACCCGAGGCGACATACTGCCCCATCAGCTCAAAGCCAGGGTGGACCTGCCAGGTATCGGGCGGGTCGCCGCCGGCCAGGCGGGTCTGCAGCACGGCGCGGGCATTGCTGCCGCCGCCGCCTGCCACGGTGGCGTTAACGATCTCAGCCGAGGGGTTGTAGGTCTTGAACTGGTTGAACAGGGCGTTGAGCGCATCTGCTTCACCACCGGAGGTCCACCAGGAGAACACCTCCAGCTTGCCGCCGCCGGCGGCAGCCGCAGGCGCTTCGGTGGCTGCCGGGGCTGCAGGCGCCTCGGTGGCGGCTGCAGGGGCGGCTGTCTCAGCCGGGGGCGGTGGGGGAGCCTGGGTAGGTGTGGCTGCGGGGGCGCAGGCTGAGAGCAGCACGGCTGCCAGCAGCACGAGAGAAATGAGAGTCGAGTAGCGTTTCATCTTTTACAAACCTCTTCTTCCTGAACTGATTGGTTGGTCCGACACAGAACGAACACGGGCAATTCTTCTGATACACCTCCTGAGATCAATTACCTGAGCTCAGCGATTTGCACCCAGCGCTGTTCCAGCGCAGAGCGCAGCGCAGCCTCCATAACTTCCTGTACATGCTGCCCATCCTGAAAGGTGGGCGAGGCGGCCCGCTCCTGGCCGGCAGCCTGCAGGAAGCGGTACTGTGACTCTACAAATGTTGTGGCAAAACCGGGGGCCATCGACCAGTCCGGCGCCTTATGCCCCTCGAAACGGCTCACGGTCTGCACCTTGCGGAAGCCGCTCATCCCGCCCAGCGGCTGGTCGGGGTCGCGCACATCGTACACCTCCAGCCAGCTTGGGTCATCGGCGCTGAAGCGCAGGGCGCCCTTCTCGCCAAAGATCTCGACCTTGAGGTCGTTGGTGGCGCCAGTGCCCATGCGCGAGATCTCCAGCGTGCCCAGGGCCTGGTCCGCCAGCCTCGCCTGCATCAGGACGATATCATCCACATCCACCGGCCCCAGTTCCTGCGCGCCAGCTGCCACCGGACGCTGCTTGATCAGCGTATCCACCGTTGAGAGCACGGAGCCAAACTCACCCAGCAAGTAGTACACCAGGTCGATCAGGTGCGAACCCAGGTCAAACAGGGCGCCACCGCCCGCCACCGCCTTGCTCAGCCGCCAGGAGAGCGGCTTGGCCGGGCTGATGTAGCTGGAGCGGTAGAAACAGCCGCGGAAGGAAAAGACGCGCCCCAGGAAACCAGCCTCGATCAACTGGCGGGCGCGCTGCACGCCGGGGTAGTAGCGGAAGTTGTAGTTGAGCATGTGCTGGACGCCCGCCTGTTCCACCGCCGCCAGGATGCGCTTCCCCTGCTCCACGTCCATGGCCAGGGGCTTTTCACAGTAAATGTGCTTGCCGGCCGCGACAGCCGCCAGGATGATCTCCTCGTGCAGGTGGTTGGGCACGCAGATATCCACCACCTCCACATCCTCCCGCTCCAGCAGCCGGCGGTAATCGGCGGTCCAGAAGGAGCAGCCCAGTTCGCCCGCAGCCGCCTCAGCCGCTTTTGGGTTGACGTCCGCCACGCCGGCGATGCGCACCGTGTCGGCGGGCAGGGCGTAATGGAAGGGAATAGCGCGGTAGGCCATGGCGTGCACCCGGGCGACGCCGCCGTAACCGATCAGACCGATACCCGTTTTCTTCATCCGTCACCTTTCTGGCGAGTCAAGCTCGCCGGCGAGGAAACCTCGCCATAAGTCCTGGTCCGCCTGGGCGCGGGTCAGGCGCGCAGCAAGCCCTGCACATCCCGGTACTGGCGGCTGGCCTCCTGCATGACAGCCCGCAGCCGCTGCACGGCGGCGGTGATCTGCCCGGTTCCGGGGACAAACTTCCCACCAGGTCCCTTGAGCAGCGGCGAGGAGAACTCACCCACCGTCATGCCCTGCTGGATATAGCCGCCCACGTTGCCGATGTTCAGCCCGCCATCCACCATCAGGTCCATGCTGCTCTCCAGCCCGGCATTGACGATCATGTCGTGCATGCGGCGGATATTGTCGTACATGATGGCATCCGTGTCATGCGGGCTCTTGCCGGCCTCCTTAACCCAGAAATGCGCCCGGCTTTCGTATTCGATGATATCGATGTAAGGCAGGATATACTGCTCAAAAGCCACGATCGGCGTGCCCTGCCAGGCCCACACCCCGGCCTTGAGGCCCAGCTCATCCTTAATATAGGTGATCGCCTGGATCATCATCTCGCCCATCGTCTCCACCGGCAGGCTGATCAGGTTGACCCCCAGGTCAGCCAGCTGGCGGAAGACATCGAAACTGGGGCGCACCATCTGGAGCTGGGCTTCGATCTCCAGCGAGGTGCTCTTGCGCAGCGCCTCCAGGATGTCAAACCCGCCGCGCGGCATGCCAAAGTCCATGTACTTGCCATCCCGCACCTCGACATGGAACCAGTCCACACCCGCCGCTTCCAGCTCCTGCACCTGCGCCCCCAGCACAGAGTAATCCGCCCAAAACAGGCCGGCGGCGATCTTCGCATTTTGAGTTACTTTGCCAATTTTCTCGTCCATGCTTTCTTCCTTTTTTCTTATGCTGGTAGGCCAGCAGAATGCTTGATAAACCAGTTGACCCGGCCTGCTGGTCAGGGCACAGCAACCTGGGGCTCGCCGGCGGTTTCCAGGTTGAGCACCGCCCGGGCGGTCAGCAGGTCGGTGCACAGGATATCCACCGCTCCGGTGCGCAGCCCGCCCAGGATGGCGGATACCTTGCCGGGGCCCATGGCCACCGCCATGACATTGGGGATGTGCTTCATTTCATCCAGCGCCAGGCCGATGCGGCATTGGTTAAAGAGACAGGGGTGCAGTTCCCCGTCCAGGGTTATGAAATTCCCGCCCATATCGCCGATCACCCCCTCCTGCTCCATAGCCGCCAGCCGCTCAGCCGAGATCACCTCAGCGGCGACGTAGCGCGAGTGGTGCGGGTCCATGCCGCCGATGCCCACCAGCAGCACATCTGCAGCGCGCGAAACGTTCAGGGTGGTCTCGATGGATTTCTGGCGGCGGATCACCTCCGCCTCGGCAGGGGTGTTGGCAATTAACGGGGAGGCCAGGTAGAGCACCTGCCCGCCCAGCTTCTGGGCCAACTGGCGCGCCAGGGCGGCGCTGTCCAGGTCCTGGATGGCAAAGGGGATGCTGCCCATGGCCTGCACTACGTTGACATGGGCACGAAAAGAGGGGCGCACGGCGTGGATCACCTCATAGGTGGAGCGCCCCAGGCAAACCGAGAGGGTCATGCCATCCTCCAGGATCAGCTCCAGGTAGCGGGCAGCCATCTGCCCCAGGCGGTGCAGGGCGCCGGAGTCGTCCGGGCGAGTGGTTTTTAGCACCAGGGCTTTCTTGAGATGAAAGACCTGTGCCAGGTCCTTCTCCATCTGCAGCTCGCGCTCGATCGGCCAGTCGATGACGATCTTGACCACCCCTTCCTCGCGCGCCTCCTTGAGCAGGCGGTAGACCTTGACCCGGGAAAGCCCCAGCAGGTCGGCGATCTCGGTCTGGCTCTTCTCCGCCTCGTAGTACAGGGAGGCGACCTGGGCAAGCAGTTCGTGATGTTCTTCGTCTAACATTCTCTTCCCTGGCTCCTTGTGCAATTGCACATAATACGTGCAACTGCACATATTATCGCGCAGGATTATGGAGATGTCAATAGGGAATTCTTTGGCGCAGATCCACGATCAAGTTAAAGTGAGAAATCCGCGCATCAAGATCTTGAAATGCATGGCTCGGTCAACATTCATTGGCGGCCACGAAAGAAAAGATGTGGTAAGCTTACTTTCTTGACAGAATTCCCAAGAAGCCGCTGAGCGTGCGCACAGACCTGCGTTCCGGCTGCACATGCGATGATTCCTGCAGCGGATGTCAAAGCGAAACAAAGTGGCAAAAATGCATGGCCAAGATGGCTCGCTATCATGCGGTCGGGGTGTGCTCGTACAGAAACCACTCTTGACTTCCCATCTAGTATGCTTTACAATCTTATATGTAAAAGACATCTATTTGGGTAATACCTATATGTGTGAACATGATAATTCAGATGAAGGGGAATGCCGGTGCAAAGTCGAGCGTGTGCCAAACTTTTCTCAGCCGCGGCTGCTGCTTGAGCTGGCGAAAAAGCCGGCCCACGGCTATGAATTAATTGAGCGCCTCGGCCAGATTGGCAGCCTCGGCCCTGATCCGGGAAATTTTTATCGCATGCTGCGTTCGCTGGAGCAAGAAGGACTGGTCTGCTCCACCTGGGATACCCAGAATGCTGGCCCGGCCCGGCGCGTCTACAAACTGACTGAGCAGGGCCTGGAATATCTACACACCTGGGCAATCACGATCCAGCAAACCCGGGCCTGCCTGGAGCGGTTTTTATCAGAATATCAGACCCTATTTCCGTAATCAAAAAGGAGAAGAATACATGTGTAAACAATGTGGTTGCCAGGAAGAGCAGAACTGCGGCTGCAGCTGTGACTGCGGTCGAAATTCAAGCCAATTTGAGCGGCGCTACCAGACGAAAGCTGAACAGATTGCTGATCTGGAAGCCTATCTTCACGAGTTGAAATTGGAAGTCCAGGCAGTCGAAGAGCGCCTCGCCGACCTGCGCAAATAAAATGAACCGCAAAGCCATATTCTTGGGGATCATTGGAGTACTGGTCGTCCTTGGCCTGTTGATGGGCATGCGCCTGGTGATGCCAAGAATTATGCACCGGGGCATGATGGGAAATGGCTCAGCGCCAGGGCAGGGGGCAGGAGGCTTGATTGCGGTGTCCCCCCAGGGGACACCGCTCCCGCCGCTGGTTGACAGCTCAACCCTGCCCCAAAATACAGCAAAGCAGAAGGTCAACAACCTGAATGTCTCGTTAGCCCTTTCGCCTTACCCACCCGTGGGCTTTCAAGAGACAACTTTTGATGTCACGCTTACCGACGAAAACGGCCAGGCTGTCAGCGATGCAACGGTCAACCTTGACCTCACCATGCCCGGTATGTGGATGCCGCTCAACACCTTTGCTCTCCCTTACACCGATGGAGGGCTTTACTCAGGTCGGGGGATATTTACGATGCGCGGATTGTGGAGGATAGAGGTCATCATCCAGCGCGGCGGCCAAAAACAATCGGTGTTCTTTGATGTGGTGCTGTAGCCATGCTGATCAGCAGCCTGGTTCTCGCTTTTACGACCGGCTTAATCAGCAGTTTCGGGCACTGCCTGGGCATGTGCGGCGGGATTGTCGCCGTCTATTCTGCGCGGCAGTCAGCATTTCTGGGTGAAAACGGAACTGCTCCCAGCCTGTTGGCGCGCATCTGGGCGCTCACGCCTGTCCACATCGGGCGCATCCTGACCTATACATTCCTCGGCGCCCTGATTGGGCTGGCCGGATCCGTGCTCGAACAAATCGGCGGGCTGGTCGGTTGGCAGGGTATATTTTCGATCATCGTCGGCCTGCTGATGATCCTGGTCGCGCTGAGCCTGATGGGGGTGCTGCCTCCCATTGAAGTGGCCATTTCTTCTCTCTGGGGAAGCGCAACGCCCATGAAACGCATGCGCGGCCTGTTGGGGAAGCGCAGCCTGGCGGCCAACCTGGCTTTGGGACTGCTGTGGGGGTTCCTGCCGTGTGGGTTGGTGTTTGCCATGCTCGTGGTTGCGGCGCGTACGCAATCGCCGCTGGGCGGCGCGCTCACGATGCTGGTTTTTGGGCTGGGTACGATCCCTACGTTGTTAGGCTTTGGTCTTGCGGCAAACTTGCTCAGCCCCAAGCTGCGTGGACACCTGCAGTTTATCGCCGCAGTGATTATTCTGCTGTTCGCGGTGCAAACCATCCTGCGCGGTTTGGCTGCGGCCAATATTATCCCCTCTATGATCATTGGACCGGTAATGTTATGGTAGAACCAATCTATTGCGTACACTGTGGAGCGGTGGCAAAGCGCCCCGTCACAAAAACCATCCATGGGCAAACGCTCCATTTCTGCTGCGGGGGGTGTTTGCAAGTTTATGAGCTGTTACACGAGGATGATCCCCCCCCCACTCAGCAAGCAGCCAGCCGCCCAACACAAAGCCCACCACCGGCCACCGCTCAAGCCAGCCGGCAAACTGGACAGGCTGTTTCATCCCAGCAGATAACAGTCCAGGTCAAGGGAATGACATGTGCCAATTGCGTGGCTGCCGTTGAGCGCGCGCTGCGTTCGGTTCCCGGCGTGCTGGCGGTGCGGGTGAGCCTGGCGGATGAAAACGCGGCGGTCGAATTAATCCCAGGGGAGGCGAAGTTAGCCGATCTGCAACAGCGGGTTAAAGCCGCTGGCTATGAGCTGTCCTGACAACCGGAGTTCGAGGTTTTCACCGAGTATCAATCTCCAGGTTGACAGATCCGGCCCTATGGGCTGATAATCTGCCCCGACAAGCCATCTCCAGTTCTGGAGCAGCAGTTTTCCCAGGAGATCACCGAACTCCACCGCCGTGCGTCTGTGTGGTTCGATCAAAACGGGCATTTCTACGAGGCTTTTCATCACTCTCTGCAGGCAGGGGATCAGGAGCGCGCCGCACAGAATGACCGTTTTCTCGTGCAGCCTGCGCAGCGCGGCGACATCCATCCTGGGCGATGCCAATTGGATCAACGGGGACCTGGAAGACGCACAGCATGCCTACCAGGAAGCGGTGCAGATCAGCCAGGCGGCCGGGAATATTCAACAGACAAGCATTTACAGTGCCAACCTTGCCAACATCCTGCTGAAGCAGGGGCAGCTCCCCCGGGCAGCCCGGGTCTATTCCGACGAAACTGAGGCCCAGAGACGTGGTGAAGCAGCAGGAGAAATTGGCCGCGGCGCAGGGCCTGGCGATCATCTCCCCGGTGTGGTTCGTGGGTTTACCGGC
>CAIQIV010000307.1 GCA_903871905.1 uncultured Chloroflexota bacterium
AGACAGCATTTTGGGATCACTATCAACAATCATGACCCTCGGACCCTGCGGTCCGGTAATATAGGAATCGAGATCGATCCCTTCTTCATGATTATCACAAGTCAATGTAGGCCGCTTTGCCAGGGTGCCAGGGGTATAGATTGACTTACTTCCAGCAAGTTGATCCATGCATCTCCTCAAAATGCGCAGAATATTACCCACACCAAACTGATGTCGGTTGCACCATTAGCTCACCAGTTACCAGGTGCCCAATCCTGAAATTTGCATACGATCTTGCGCCGCAAACCCCAGTCAGTAACTGGATCATCGCCCCATCTCATATCAAACAAGGGATTCAGCTAGAAGAACTGATTCGGTTTGTTTTACAGTTAGTCTCTCGTAATATAGTTATATAATAAAGTAAAATTTTGGTAATGTCAATACATAATAGGACTTAATTAATTACAATACTGTTAGGAAATCGTGTAATTGTTGTGAAATTAAATGCCCGTATCCCTCTACCAACCCATTCTTACCGATCTGATTGGAGTTTGATATAATAAACTTAAATCTCTGTGCAGAGTTCTCCTGGGAAGGCAGTCATGAGCACAACTTCAGATCCGGTCGATCCACAAGTCAAAGCATTTATTCAAAAAATTGCGTCTGAAGGCATTCACCATGCAGTAGGCGGCCTGTCCGATATGGTCGGAGAAAATCTTACCGCTGCTGAACCGCGTATCTCCTTTGTCCCCCTGCTGGAGATTCCGTACCAGGTTGGTGGACCCGAAAACGAGGTCGTTGGGATTTATCTGCGGGCGATAGGGGACCTCCCGGGCCAGTTTATGCTGATCATGCCCTATATCAAAGCGCTGGAAATGATCGACATGATCTTAGGGGAGCCGCGCGGCACCACAACCGAACTAGAAGGTATGGGACGCTCGGCGTTGGCAGAAGTGGGTAACCTGACCGGGGCATATTTTCTGAATGCGCTGGCAGCAGCCACAAACCGCACCACCACCCTGACCCCACCTGCCGTAATGTTCGATATGGTTGGGGCGATACTCAACATCATCGTTGCCGGCGCCCTGGATATTGTAGAAAATGTGGTGGTGATTGGTACCAATATTCAACAGGGCAACCGAGAGGTGCAGGCTGATTTCTGGTATGTGCCCGATATCCAGGCGCTGCAGGCCTTCAACGATCTAAGCCAATAAACTCCTGGCTGGCGCAGGTCAGGCTCCTGCTCTCCATAAATCATTATCATTTATAATGCCCAGCTCACTGAGAACCCTTTTCCAACTCGATCCAGAGGTTATTTTTCTCAACCACGGCTCCTTTGGCGCCTGTCCGCTCCCTGTTTTCCAGGTCTACCAGGATTGGCAGCGCCGCCTGGAACGCCAGCCCGTCGCCTTCCTGGGGAGGGAAATTTCCTTCCACCTGCGCCGGGCGCGGCAGGCCCTGGGAGGGTACCTGAACGCTGATCCAGACGACCTGGTCTTCATTCCCAACGCCACCCATGGGGTCAACATCATTGCCCACTCCCTGGAATTGAAGCCAGGAGATGAGATTCTCACCACCGACCATGAGTACGGCGCCTGCGACTATACCTGGGAATTCTACTGCAGTCAGGCGGGTGCACGCTACCGCCGGCAGCCGCTGCCCTTGCACCCGACAGATGAAGAGGTGCTCGAACAGCTTTCCCTGGGGATCAACCCTGCCACGCGCCTGATCTTTCTCAGTCACCTCACCTCACCAACCGCCCTATGCCTCCCCGTGGAAGCGGCCTGCCGCCTTGCGCAGCAGGCTGGCGTACTGGTGCTGATGGATGGCGCTCACGCTCCAGGGCAGGTCGATCTCGACCTTACCGCCCTGGGACCCGATTTTTACACTGGCAACTGCCATAAATGGATGCTGTCGCCAAAGGGAGCAGGGTTTTTATACGCTCGCCGTTCGCTCCAGCCCCTGGTCAGGCCGCTTGTCGTAAGCTGGGGATATCACGCTACATCTGAAACCACCACCGGTTCTTCCTTTGTGGATTACCTGGAATGGACCGGAACCCATGATCCATCTGCAGCATTGAGCGTACCGGCAGCCATCCAATTTATGCGAGACCAGGATTGGGGAAAGGTGCGCCGCACCTGCCAGCAGATTCTCAACCAATCGCTGCCACACATCAACCAAATAGCAAGCCTGTCCTCCGTCTATCCGGACAGTCCGGACCTCCACCAGCAAATGGCCGTGATCCATCTGCCAGCCTCCACCGACCTGCCTGTGCTGAAGCGCAGGCTGTACGATGAATACCGCATCGAGATCCCCTTGATCGATTGGAACGGGAACAAGCTCGCCCGCATCTCTTTCCAGGGCTACAACACGCCGGGAGACCTGGATGCCCTCGCCCAGGCTCTGAAGGACCTGCTGCCCACTGCGAGCCTCATTACCCACGCAGATTCAGGATTTTAATCCATGCACCTGCGCCAGCAGCATTCCGGAAAACATCAAGACACAACCAGCAACCTGGACTGCCGTCATCGCCTCCCCAAGAATCACCCAGCCAAACAAAGAAGCAAACACCGCCTCCATGCTTAACAGGATTGCCGCATCCGCTGCCGGCGCCGTGCGCTGGCCAATCCCCTGCAAGGTAAACCCCAGGCCAACGGAAAAAACTGCCGAGTAGACCACCGTCCAGCCGTACTGGATCACCACCCCGGTGTTGAGCTCTTCGCGTGCCAGCAGCATCAGTAGCAGGTTCAACACCCCACACACGAAATACTGCACCACCGAAAGCTGAAGCACTTCCACTCGCCCAACCATCCTGCCAATCCAGACCACATGCAGCGCCCAGAAGATCGCTCCAATCAGCACCAGGAAATCTCCATAAGCCAGGCGGAACTGCCCGCCCGTACTGAGCAGGAACATGCCCACCACAGCCAGCACAGATGCCACCCAAATTGACCAGCGTGGTACCTGCCGGTAGATCACAGCCATGATGATCGGCACAAAAACCACGTACAGCCCGGTGATGAAACCGGTATTACTGATATAGGTGTAGCGCATTCCCGCCTGCTGGAATGCCAGCCCGCCAAACAGGATAGCGCCGGTCACGGCGCACCCCACCCAGGCTGAACGGTCCATCTTCTTCCAGGAACGCAGGGCAAGGGGTAAGAAGATCAATCCAGCCAGCA
>CAIQIV010000308.1 GCA_903871905.1 uncultured Chloroflexota bacterium
CCAGACAGTGAAGCAGGTTCTTCATCTCACAGCAGGCCTGGGGAAAGATTGGCAAATGGATTCAAACGCCGGCAGCACCTCGCCTTGAAAACGACGCATAGCGCGCAAGCGAGCCGGCAAATATTCCTCGTAAAAGCACAAGACGGCATGGTTCATACCAGCCAGCCACAGAGCATGCAGCTGGCTGGCAACTTCTTGCGTGGAACCAGCCAGGTCTGCCTGGGAGGCATCGGCAGCATCCAGGGCCACACCCAGCCTCAAGCTGACGGTAAATGGCCGTTCTCCCAGCTGCAGGCGAATGGAAGCCAACGCTCGCGACAGCGCCTGGGGGCTGAGCGCCCCAGGTTGCCAGCCATCACCCAGCCGCGCCGCGCGCTGCAGAGCTGCCTGCGAGCTACCACCTATCCACAGCGGGGTACCCCCTGGTTGGACCGGCGTTGGAGAGAAGTAAACTCCTTCAAAGTGATAATATTTCCCGGGGTAGGATATCTCGACCCCGCCCTGCCACAGAGCGCGCACCACATACAATTCCTCTTCCAGGCGCTCGTAGCGGTTGTTGAAATCCTGGCCCAGGGCAGCAAACTCTGCCTCCGAAGAGCCTGCATCAACCGCCAACAGCGTACGCCCCCCAGAAAGCGCATCCAGGGCAGCCACCTGCCTGGCAACCAGCACAGGCTCACGCAGCGGCAGCAGCAGAGAAGATATCCCCAGCCTTAAACGGGTGGTGCTTGCCGCAAGGTAACTCAATGTGACCAGCGGCTCAAAAACGCGCCTCCCACCGCCTGCGCCCACATCAGGCGCGGCAAGACCATCATCAACCCAAACGGATTCAAAACCCAGGTCCTCCGCCAGGTGCGCCATGTCTACCATCACCAGGCGCCCGGCCTGTTGCCCGGTCGAGACCAGCAGGACACCCAGACGCAGCGGCATTACAGACCGTAGATGGCGCGGTATTTGCGCCGCAGGTAGCGCAGATAAGGAGCAGGGTCGATCTTTGAGCCTGTGATCCGCTGCACCAGTACCTGCGGCTCGTATTTCGCACCGTGACGGTGAAGCTTCTCCCGCAGCCAGCCCAGGAGAGCGGCAAACTCGCCGGCGCGGATCTGCACTTCCACATCCGGAATGTCCTGGAGAATTTTCTCCCACAGTTGGACAGAGACCAGATTGCCCAATGCATACGTAGAGAAATAGCCGATCATCCCACCCGACCAGTGAATATCCTGTAAAACACCCTTCGCATCATTGGGCGGCGTCACGCCCAGGTATTCCTGCATGCGCGCGTTCCAGCTTTCCGGCAGATCCTTCACCAGAAGGGTGCCCTCCATCAGGGCAATCTCCAGCTCCAGGCGCAGCATAATGTGCAGATTGTAGGTCGCTTCATCGGATTCCACCCGGACCAGGGAGGGCTCAACCTTATTGATACCCTTATAGAATGTCCACAGGTCTATGCGTCCCAGTTGTACCGGGAACTGCTGCTGCAGGCGCGGGTAGAAGCGCTCCCAGAAAGGAAGCGAGCGCCCTACCAGGTTTTCCCACAGGCGCGACTGAGACTCGTGCAGCGCCAGGGACGCCCCGCTGCACAGTACGGTGCGCGCCAGGGCAGGATCAACCCCCTGCTCGTACATGGCATGCCCGGCCTCATGCATGCTGCTGAATGCAGCTGAGGCAAGATTGTCCTTATGGACACGGGTGGTGATGCGCACATCATTGGCGCCAAAGTTGGTAGTAAACGGATGAGCTGAGCGGTCCTGGCGGCCGCGCTTCCAATCATAACCAAAGCGGGTGATCACCTCAACCCCAAAATCCCACTGCTTCTGCTCATCATATTCCAGAAAGATAAATGAATCATCTATCTGGGGCCTGGAAGCAATCTCCTTGAGTAAAGCTACCTGCTCTAAACGCAGTCCAGAGAAAATTTCCTGCACATCAGAAGTTTTCAGACCCGGCTCAAAATCATCCAGTAGCGGGTCATAAACATGCTTGTAGGGGGCAAAAAACTCCGCGTACTGGCGGCGCAGATCAACAATCCGCTCCAGGTGAGGTTGAAATTTCGCAAAGTTATTTTCTTCCCGCGCCTCCTGCCAGGTCTGCATGGCATTCGCCGTGATCTGCGAGAATTCAGCGACGAACTGCGCCGGAACCCTGGTCTTTTTTTCATACTCGCGGCGCGCCACATGGATCAGGCAGGCGTCATCAGCATCCGGATCCAGGCTATCGGCATACGGCAGCAGATCATCTAACAATCTGCCCACTTCTGCTGCAGTGAAAGTTTTATGCGCCAGGGAAGCGATGGTGGCAGATTGATACCCTCGACCCTCAACCCCACCTGGCGGCATGTTGACCTGTTGGTCCCAGTCTAACAACATTCCCACGGCATACAGGTCATAAAACTCAGCCAAAATCTCTTTCAATCGCTTCAGTTTTTCTTCCATTACAAACCTCGATTTCTTTTGCTATCCGGCCAGGCTGACACCGATCAGCCGGCCGATGAAATACGTAATTCCTGCTGCAACCAGGCTAAATATCACCATTCGCATCCCCGAAAACAAAATGCTGCGCCCGGTGAACAGGCTGGTGCCTGCGCCAAGGATGAATAACCCAATCATGCTCAAGCCAATGCTGCCCAGTATCGCTGCCATACCAGTCAGGAAGATGAAGGGGAGCACGGGCACAATAGCCCCTATCGCAAACAACACGAAGGATGTAATCGCGGCCTCCCAGGCAGACCCACCCAGTTCTGCCGGGTCGACGCTCAGTTCCTCACGCGCCAGGGTTTCCAGGGCGCTCTCCTGGTTGCTAATAATACTGGTTGCCAACTCATGGGCCTGCTGTTCGCTCAGCCCGCGCGCCTGGTAGATCAGAGCCAGCTCTTCAGCCTCTTCCTCCGGGGCGCTGGCGATCTCCGCCTTCTCAATGGAGATCTGGCGCTGAAAAAGCTCGCGTGAGCTCTGCACCGACAGCCATTCTCCCAGAGCCATGGAACAGGCGCCTGCCAACAGCCCAGCCATCCCGGTGATTAATACCGTGCTGCTGGAGAAAGACGCCCCCACCACCCCCATTACCAGGCTGAGGTTGGATACCAACCCGTCATTTGCTCCCAGCACGGCTGCCCGCAGGGCGTTACCGCCGCTGCCCCGGTGACGGCCCTCAACCTGCGCCAGCACGCCGCCTTCCACGCCACCCGGGAGCCCACCAGTGATCTGGCGCAGCAGCCGGGCATGCGAATTCTCATCCCGGGCCATAGCCTCAGCCTGCGGCAAAGCCTGGTATCCCTGGGTGCGTGACTGCTCTAAGGACATCAGACTGGGAAGCACTGCTCCCACACCCATCCAGCGAGCAAAGAAGAGCATCATCCGGCCGCGCAGGCTCAAGCGCATCTCTGGGATTGGCAGGCCCTTGGCCTTCAGTCGCTCCTCGATATGCGAAACGTGGCGATGCTCCGCTTCAGCCATCCGGCGGTACACTTCCGCCAGGCGAGGATCCTTTTCAATCTGCGCAAAGGCCTCATACAGGATTACCCCCTCATACTCGTCCACTAAACCTTCTCGCAGTTTCTTCTCTTCTTCGTCTTTATTCATGAAAACACTCCTGGAATTGGCAGGGTATATCCACCATCCACCACGATTGTCTGCCCCCGGATCATCCTGGCTGCTGGGGAGCACAGGAAGGCCACCACTCCAGCAACGTCTTCAGGAGTAACCAGGCAGCCTGCAGGTGTCAGCGCGGTGGCCTTAGCAATAATATCTTCCTCCTGCCGCACAAAGGCAAAGTGCTGCAGCGCCTGGGTGTCTACTATGCCTGGCGAAACAGCGTTAACCACAATATTGTGCGCCGCCAGTTCCACCGCCAGGTAGCGGGTCACTGCTTCCAGCGCAGCCTTGCTGGCGCCGACCACCACATAATCTGGGAGCACCCGGGTTGATCCCGGGCTGGATATGGCAACGATCGCCCCTCCACCCCGGCGTTCCATCATAGGCACAGCTCGCTGCGCCGCAAAAAGCAGCGAGCGAGCATTGATGTTCATCGTCCAATCCCAACCCTTGGAACGCTGTTCCATCACCGGCCGGTTGTAACCCGAGGCAGCATTACATACCAGGATATCCAGGGCGCCAAAACCAGCCTCAATCTCGTCAAACAGCCGCCCCAGGTCGTCCAGGTCTCCGACATCTGCCTTGACCAACAGCGCTTTTCTACCCAGAGCCTGGACCGATTCCACGGTCTCCTGGGCGGGAGAGCGATTACGGAAGAAATTAACCACCACATCCGCCCCTTGCTGAGCCAGGCACAGGGCAATGGCGCGGCCAACCCCCCTTCCTGAACCGGTGACCAGGGCTATTTTCCCTTCCAAAGGAGCAGATCGTGGGAGCGATGTATTCACCAGGGCCAAGTATATCACGTTCATTCCCAGGGTTCTCTTGACACATGAACATCTATCATAGATACTTGGTATTTATGATAAGTGAAAACCCCTTCTTCTCTCCTCGTGGTGTTGCTGTGATCGGCGCATCCTCGGAGCCCACCCGGCTGGGCTACGGAATTGCGCGCAGCCTGGTAACCGGTGGTTATCCGGGCCAGGTCGTACTGGTGAATCCCAAGGGTGGCCAGCTGCTAGGACACCCACTCTATACATCGATCCTGCAAGTTCCTGACCCGGTTGACCTGGCCGTGCTGCTGGTTCCGGCAGCGGCTGCGCCAGAAACTCTGCGCCAATGCGGTGAGCGCGGCCTGAAAGCGGTCATCCTATGTTCAGGCGGGTTCTCTGAGACCGGCACTGAAGGCGCAGCGCTCGAGTCCCAATGTGCCGAGATCGCCCGGCAGTACCACATGCGCCTGATGGGCCCCAACTGCATTGGGGTGATCGACACCCACCTGCCCATGAACGCCACCTTCCTGCCGCCTCCTGGCCCCTTACCCGGTAACGTGGCTTTCATCTCCCATTCCGGCGCGTTATGCGCCGCCGTCATCGACTGGTCGCGCAGCCAGGGGCTGGGCTTTTCCCGCCTGGTCAGCCTGGGCAACCAGGCTGACCTGTGCGAGGCAGAGGTGCTGGAACCTGTAGCCGACGATCCGCACACCCTGGCGCTGACCCTTTACCTGGAGAGCGTGAAGGATGGCCGGCAGTTTGTCCGTCAGGCAGCCGCTGCAGCCCGGCGCAAGCCGCTGGTTGCGGTAAAAGTAGGGCGATATTCCAGCGGCCAGCGCGCTGCGGCTTCCCATACCGGCGCACTCGCCGGGCAAGAGAGTGCATACGACGCCGCTTTTCGCCGCGCCGGAGTGATCCGGGCTGATACCATCGAAGAAATGTTCGAATGGGCGCGTGCCCTGGCTGCCTGTCCTCTTCCCCAAGGGCGGCGCATTGCAGTGCTGACCAATGCCGGCGGGCCGGGGGTCACCGCTGCGGATGCCCTGGAGGCCCAAGGACTGCAGTTGGCTGACCTCAGTGATTCCACCCTGGCTGCCATGCGCCAGTTCTTGCCTCCTGCTGCCAGCCTGCGTAACCCGGTGGATATGCTGGCCTCTGCCTCGCCTGAAGACTATGCCCGCAGCCTGCAGCTGCTGCTGAGTGATGCCGGGGTAGATGGGGCAATGGTTATCATCCCTGCCCCCCCGATGTTCGCAGCGGGAGCCGTCGCCCGAGCCCTCATTCCTGTGATCCAATCAGGCAGTAAGCCGGTTGTAGCTGCAGTCATGGGGGGTGACCTGGTCTCCGAAGCTGTGGCACACCTGCGTGCTGCCGGGGTTCCTGAGTACCGCTTCCCAGAACGCGCCGCGGCTGCCCTGGCTGCACTGGCTCAGCGGGCCACATTCCTGGTGCAGGATTCTGCGGAGCTGCGCCCGCTGCTCCAACCGCCGGTAGGCTTATGCGGATCCCTTCCGGATGGTGTGCTGGCGCCAGAGGCTTCCACCTGTCTGCTTGAAGCATATGGCATCCGTACCACCCAATCCCGGTTGGCGGCCTCCGCAGAGGAAGCCGTGGCCCTGGCGCGATCCATGGGAATGGGGGAAGACCAGGGGGTAGTGCTCAAAATCGCCTCCCCAGATATCCAGCACAAATCGGATGTGGGCGGGGTACTGCTGAACCTGAAAGACGCCGCCGCGGTCACCCAGGGTTTTTCCAACCTCATTGCCAATGCCCGCGCCGCCCGGCCTGAGGCGCGCCTGGAGGGGGTGTCTATCCAGCCGCTCATCGGCCCAGGACAGGATGTGATTATCGGTGGCGTGCGCGACCCGCAGTTTGGCCCGCTGGTGATGTTCGGCTCGGGCGGGGTGGAGGTGGAAGGGTTAAAGGACATCGCCTTTGCACTGGCTCCATTGACCGAGCCAGACCTGGATTACCTGCTGGCGCAGACATGGGCAGGCCGCCGCTTGAAGGGCTTCCGCAACCTGCCGCCTGGGGATGAAACTGCTGTTCGCCAGGCATTGACCGGGTTGGCGCAGCTGATGGCTGATTCTCCCGACCTGGCTGAGATTGAAATCAACCCTCTACGCGTCCTGCCCGGTAAGCGGGGAGCAGTTGCCCTGGATGTCCGCGGCAGGACCGAGAAAACAGGCTGATGAATTCCTTGCAGCGCCGTATATCAGGATTGGTCTTTGGCAGCCTAATGGGCCTGAGTTATGGGCTGGCTTCCCAGGTAATCAATCAAGTGATCTTACCCGGTGTGCCGCTGTACCAACCTCCCCCAGGCCGGTTTGCTGCAATTTTACTGGCCACCCTGGGAGGCGGGCTGCTCGGGCTCCTGGCATGTTGGCCACAGGAAGCGATTACCGGGGTGATTAACAGCGGACTGGCCGGCGCTCTCGTTGCCACCCTCCAGGGCCTGGAGAGAAGCGGCACAGCTGAGTTCGCCAATCGCCTGATCGTCATGGTGATCACTTTTCTGCCGCGGGCGCTGCTGTTTATCCCCATAGGCGGCTTTGCCCGCTGGGCAGGCAGCCTGTGGCTTGAGCCATCCAGCAGGACACTGACGAAATGGCAGTCACGGGGAGCAAGTGCCGCCATTGTGGTTGGCGCAGGGGTCCTGGGAATGCTTAACATGTATTCCGGAGAAGTACGCCAGGCGCTGACATCCATGAATATCCTGATCCAATCGGGGATGGACACGTTGCAGACAGCCTCCTCTCCCCAGGCGCTGCCTGCACCCCTGCTAGAGGTGGAGGATTTTGTCAAGAAAGCAAACGGGGCGTATGTCCTGGATTGGAACCCCGACACAGACCAGCTCCCCGCGGCGCGCCCGCCCGCCAGCTATATGGATAGAGTAGCGTTGATCGAAGCCCGTTTTGAGACGGGCTTCCATTTCGGATGTGTCTTCTACCCGCGTGGGTCTACCCCTATCTGCAGGGCCATGCCAGCGCTGCCCTGATGCATGATCGGTTCATCCCCTGGAACCTGCTCTGCCGGGCATCTCAGCCATCACCCCTTGCACCAGGCTTACCAGGCAGTCCAATCCCTGGGCCAGCGGCCTGGTATCGATAAATTCATTCAGGGTATGCGCCCCGCCCCCTGTAGTCAACCCAATGCACACCGCCGGTAGACCGCGGCTGAGCGGCACATTGGCATCGGTAGAACCAACCGAAAGGTTAGGCTGGATCCCCATCTGTTCCAGGGATTTCCTGATCAGGGTAACCAGCGGGTGCCCTGTTGGCAGCTTTCCTGCCGGGCGATCACCAATCACTTCCAGGCTGTAATCCACCCCGGCATGCCCAGACGCAAGCACCATTGCCTCCACCTGGTGCACCAGTGTCTCCAGGGAGCGCACCCCCTCCGAACGTAAGTCCAGGTCCAGGTGTGCCTCGGCAGCAATGGTATTGATGCTTGTACCTCCAGCGATCAGGCCTACGTTTAACGTTGTTCGGGGGTGCTCCGGCAGTGGGATGGCATCCAACTGTGTCACCAACCGACAAATTTCTGAAACTGCAGAGGGCTGTCCATAATCCGCCCAGGAATGCCCCCCGGCCGTTTTTGCCGTGATCCGGTAGCGCCGGACCCCCAGGCCGCGGTGGTACACCTGGCCTAATGCCATTCCCTCCACGATTACATAGGCGCTCACCTGGTCCCCAAACCGATCCACGATTGCACGCATCCCGCGTAAATCCCCCATCCCCTCTTCACCCACATTCGCTACCAGCCAGACATCCGCCGGCTGGCCGGCAGCTGCCCCAGCCGGGGTCAATCCCCACTGTTGCAGCCCCCAGTGGAGGCCAAACAGGCCTGCCACGCCCAGGGAGTTATCGCCTATTCCCGGAGCATAGATGCGCCCCGCATCACGCCTAAGGCTGAGGTCGGTGTGGATTGGAAAGACCGTATCCAGGTGTGCAGATACCACCACAGGAAGCCCTTTCTCTGCCGCCAGGCTTTCCTGTCCCGGTGCGCAAGTCGGTATACGGGCAAAAACATTGCCCACCCCATCCTGACTGACATCCACCAGGCCTTCCTCCTGGAAATATTGGTAAACCAGGGCCGCGCGCCGCTGCTCATCCATGGTAGGAGCAGGAATCTGCTGGATGGCAATCGCCCTCTCCAGCACGCGTTCAACCAGGCCACCTCCGGTACTGCCAGAAGTCTGCATCCCTGAGGCTATCGTCATGATCACACCTTCCTGACCGAATGTTGTATCGCCTCCAGGCGCGCCTGGGGCAGGCCGGGCAGCGCATCCAGCGCATAACCAGGGTCATTCCCCTCCACCACCAACGAGGCCGAGATATTGCCGTACAGCGCCGCTTGAAGCGGGTCATATGTTTTGCGGTATCCCGCCAGGAATCCGCCGCAGAAAGCATCCCCGGCGCCAATCGGGTTAACCAGGCGCGCCGGGTAGGAGGGAATTTCCCAACGCGAGCGTGTGGAAGAAACATACACCAGTTGGCCGCTTTCCCCTCGCTTGATCACGATGATCTCGCAGCCATAGGCCGCCAGGGCCTCCGCCATCTCCCACAAGTCAGTACTGTGTCCCTGGAAAAGGCTGCGAATTTCCTCCTCCGATGGAAAAAAGGCAGTCAAGCCGGTGAGCAAAGCCGGGACATCATTCCAGAAGGTCGGATTCATATAACCAGCGGACGGATCCAGGGTAATCGTCGTAAACTCCGACTGGCGCAAGACGGCCGGCAGCACACTGTGGGTGAGATAATCCAAAGGGCACAGGTGCGCTGCGGTCGCATCCAGGAAGTCCGGCGGGATATCCCCCTGGCGCAGCGAGACAGATGTCAGGCGGGTACGGCTGTCCAGGTTGGCAAGAGGACTGCGATACCCCAACAAGGACTTGGGAAAGGGCAGACCCAGGCGGGCAAAATGGGGAACCGGATCATCGCTCAAACGCGAGGTCCGGTCAGAAAAGGCAAAGAAAGAGCGCACATCTACCGCCTCCGGCAGGGTGCGCACGCCGCGCATATCCAACCCCAGGCGCGCATAGCGCTCCAGCCAGCCCTGCGGATAATCCTCACCTACCCTGGCAACTACCCCCGGTGGCGGCTGTGGCTCCCACACAGCCAATCCAACTGCAGCATACAACACATTTCCACCCGGCACATCCAGCAACGGAGCAGCCGAAGGGAATACAATATACTCGCGGGTGAGTCTTCCCGCAAACAGGTAGCGTGGAGAAGGGCGATCCATACCTGTGCTGCCCTAGCGCGGCGGCAGTTGGGGAGCTGCCTTACCCGGTTTCTGGCTAAAATCAGGCAGTTGGGGAGGGGTCTCTTCGATCCGGCGCAGCACTTCATGAACAGCGCGCTCCAGCTGTGGATCCAGCGCCTGGGCTTCATCCTGGGGGCGAAGCTCGACCTCAATATCCGGGTCCGTCCCATAATTCTCCACCCCCCAGCCGACATCATCAAACCAGAAAGAGAACTCTGGCTGGGTGGTGATCGTGCCCTCTACCAGGGTATGGCGCGGGTTGATCCCGATCACTCCGCCCCAGGTTCGCTTGCCAATTAGAGGGCCAAGTCCCAGCATCTTAAAGCCGTGGGAGAAAATATCCCCATCCGATCCGGCGTTTTCGTTGGTAACCGCCGCCATCGGTCCGACAATTGAGTCCGGCGGATAAGGAACAGGCACCTGGGCCCAGCGCGCAGTTTCATAGCCGATGCGCCTGCGCGCCAGTTTTTCCAGGATCAACGGGGACACATGACCTCCCCGGTTGAAACGCACATCAACGATCAAGCCCTGGCGATGCAGTTCCGCCAGGAAACCACGGTGAAATTCGGCATACCCCGGGCCCATCATATCCGGGATATGCACATAGCCTACCCGGCCGGCGGTTTGCTGGTGAACATAACTCCGGTTCGCCTCCACCCACTCGCGGTAGCGAGCCGCAGTATCATTGTAAAGCGTTTTCACCGTGACCGTGCGCTGCAACTTGCGATGATTCAAGCCGTTCTCTGCTTGAGCCTGTTGGGACTCATCCCCGCATTTTCGCTCGCTGTTGCTCAAGGTGAGAACCACCTCCTGCCCGGCAAGATTGACCAGTGCCATTCCTGGGCTGAAATCCTGGCTGAGTACTTTCCCATTAATGGCAAAGAGCACATCACCAATCCGGGCATTGACACCCGGTGCGTTCAAGGGAGAGTCTTGTTTTGTCTCCCAGGCGTCCCCTGTGTAGATATGGGTAATACGCCAGCCTCCCGTTTCTTGGTCATAAGTGAAATCAGCCCCCAGCGACCCAACCAGGTAGAACGGCTCAGGCCGGTAGTCGCCGCCAAATTCATATGCATGCGAAGTTCCCAGCTCACCCTGCATCTCCCACATCAGGTCAGAAAATTCCGAGCGGGTGCTGATCCGGTCCACCAGGGACAAATAGTGGTCATGGATGCCAACCCAGTCTATTTGACTCATGTCCGGGGTCCAGAACTGATCCCGCTGCAGGCGCCAGGCCTCACGAAACATCTGCCGCCATTCGGCGCCGGGACGAACCGCCACGCGCACCCGGTTCAGGTCCATCCAACCGCTCTTGCGGGTTGAGCCTTCGCTTTGCAGTCCTGGTTTTTCACCAGCCTTGAGCACACGCAGCCGGCCTTCGCCGCGATAGATCACCCAGCGGTTATCGGCTGACAGATCAAAATCTGACACTCCATAGACCAGGGTTTCCTCCTTCTGGTCATCGAAGTTGTAAACCTGAAGCATACCTTTTGCCGATTTATCTTCTTCCAGGCTCAGGTGATCCAGTGATCCTTCCAAGGGAAAACGGGAATAGAGCACCTTGCCATCATGGGTCCCGAGAATGCTGCCCAAAATACCTTCCGACACCGGGAAAGCTACCACCCGCTGCTCAATCCCCTCCAGATCAATTTGCAGCGGCTTGACAGCTTCTTTCTTCTCCCCCTCTTCCGGCTTTTGGACAGCTTTATCAGGCTCGCTTTCATCCTCAGTCTGGTTTTCTTCAGATTCTCCATCTTCCCCCTCACCTTCCGGTTTCTCCTCACACTTTTCCTCTTCTTTTGGCTCTTCCTCTTTCGGGCGTGGGATAAAGGGAGAAGGCAGGTCTTTTTGCAGGGTGATCAGATAAGGTTTCATTCCCAACGGGAAACCCAGGTCAAAGTGCAGTTGATCATAGACCGGGTCAAAGGTACGGTAGGAGAGAAAGTAAATGAAACGCCCGCGCGGATCGAACGAAGGTGAGACATCGCGCAGTACTGGCCGTGTCAGCGGGAATACCTCGTTCGAGGCCGCCTTCCACAATTTCAAACCTACCAGCTGCATGGAGATGGATATGCTGTAAGCCACCCACTCCCCATCCGGGGACCAGTTAAAACCCTGGATCCCGCTGGCTACCCCTCGGTCTATCATGCGCAGTTCCTGGCTCTCCAGGTCCAGGCACATCAGTTCATACCGGTGGTTGCTGAATATAATCTGATCCCGGGTAGGACTGACCGCCACCGCCGCTGGCCGGCCAATATCCAGACCAGAGAGCACCCGCGGCTCTGCGCTGCCATCCGCCGAAAAAATGGCGAACGCCTCCTCGCCGCCTGCATCAGTCACCGCGACCACTCTTTTCCCATCCTTTAGCCAGCGCGGCAGGCGGCAGCGCACCGCTGTCTGCTGCTGATCGACACCGGGGGCTTCCAGGGATTCACCGTGCTGGAGCACTGCTCCCTCCCAGTTCGAAAACGTGGCCAATGCTCCCCGGGCAGTGAGAGCAACGGAATGGCCGCGCGGATGCAGATCCCAATCCTGAAGATAGCGTGCCGCGCTGACAAACTTCCGGCTGCGCTGGGTCTGGGGTGAGTAGAAATCGACGTCAATCCGCTGCGACATCCCGCTCCCCGGCGTGTATAAGAACAGGTCAGCCCCACAATGATAGACGATGCGCTGGCCGTCAGTGCTGGCATTGCGGACGTAGAAATCTGCGTGATCAGTGTGCCTTTGAATATCTTCCCCTGAGGGCAGGCAAGAGTACAGATTGCCAGTCCCTTCATGATCCGATATAAAATAGATTCGACCCTGGGGCAAGCCAGGCTCCGCCAGCCACATCGGTGAGGCCAGGTTCCATGCCTGGCGCAGCAGGAGACGAAATTCACCCTCCCCCGTTTCGTCAACCCACAACTGCCCAACCGTGCCGCCACGATAGCGCTTCCAGCGCGCCGGGTCATCCGTGAAGCGCCCGACCACTATCCCTCCTGCCGGACCATAAGCAATGGCGCGAGCCTGGCCCAGGTTCAACCGCTGCGGCTCACCTCCCTGCGGAGCCAGCTGGTAGAGATGGGAGTAACGCAAATACCAGTGCCCCGCATTCGAGGCATACAGGATCTTCCCCTCCCCAGTCCAACCAGCTGTGACGCACAGGCTTGCCCCCTGGTAGGTCAGGCGCCGCGCAGCCCCACCCTGGGCTGGCATTAAATATATCTCAGGCTGGCCATCCTCGCGCCCGACAAAAGCGAGCAGGCTGCCGTCTGGTGAGAGCGCCGGGCGCGTCGCTTCTCCCAGGTTGGAGGTCAATCGCCGGGCAACACCGCCTCCAGCCGGGACCGTCCACAGGTCATCTTCACATACAAACACCACTGTCTCGTCATGGATAGTCGGAAAACGGAAATAGCCTGCACCGTGCGCCTCTCCACTCATTCTTCTTCTCTCCTGTTCTTCTAACATCTGATCGGCAATTCCAAATCTTGATCACGGCATGGACACAGGCACAATTATACTTGCCTTGCAGGGTATAATGTCAGGCGATGATCCTGGTTACTGGAGGTACGGGTTTTATTGGGAAAGCTCTTATCCGGCACCTGGTGGAAAATGGCTACCCGGTGCGCACGTTGATCCGGCCATCCAGGCGTTCGCCAGACCTGCCGCGGGGAGTGCCGGTTGAGGTTGCCCTGAGCTCCCTGGGAGACGCCCGCGGCCTGCGCGCCGCCATGGTGGGCGTTGATGTAGTCTACCACCTGGCCGGCGGCGAATGGCGAGGAGCGCAGGCGGACTTAATGCAAACTGACATCCAGGGCGCAAAAGCGGTAATAGAAGCCGCCAGTGATGCAGGCGTGCGGCGCATCTTTTATATTTCTCACCTTGGCGCCGATCGCGGCTCAGCATATCCTGTACTTAAAGCCAAGGGAATCGCCGAAGACTTCATTCGCAAGAGCGGGTTGAACCATACCATTATCCGTTCGGCAATTGTCTACGGTCCAAATGACGGCTTGACCACCGGGTTGGCCCGCCTGATGCAGGCTCTTCCCTTCGTCTACCTGTCTCCAGGCGATGGACGCACCCTGCTCCAGCCGCTGTGGGTGGAGGACCTGGCAACCTGCCTGGTCTGGGCATTGGACGATCCCCAACTCCACAACCGCACAGTAGAAATCGGCGGGCCTGAATACCTGTCGTTTCGGCAGATCGTCGAATTAGTTATGGAAACCACCCGGGCCCAACGGATCCCGGTGGTGGTCGGGCCGCCTTACCTGCGCGGGCTCACCGTATTCCTGGAATCGATCTTTCCCCGTCTACCAATCTCGGTATTCTGGCTGGATTACCTGGCAGTGAACCGTACCTGCGCCCTGGATACCATCCCGCGCGTCTTTAATCTAATCCCCTCCCGCATGTCGCAGCGCCTGGCTTACCTGCGTGGCCTCAACTGGCGCTTTGCACTGTGGCAGACAATTTTCAAACGGAGGTGAGCATGCCAGCAGATTTTATACTTAAGTTGATTGACCAACCAGAAGACATGACCCAGGTTGAAGAACTCCAGGCGTTGGTCTGGTCATCGCAGGGCAATACGGAAGTGATACCGGCGCATATGCTGCTGGCCGCCGTGCACAACGGCGGGGTGCTGATCGGCGCTTATGCCGGATCTGGCGAAGAATTTATGGATTCCGAGGATGAACCAGGCAGTTCTGGGCCGCAGACGTCGAATTTATTGGGCATTGTCTTTGGCTTTCCAGGTTTTTACCATACCCCGGACGGCCCACGGTTAAAACATTATTCTCACTTGCTAGGCGTCAACCCGGCAGTTCGCAACCAGGGGATTGGGTTTGCCTTGAAACGTGCTCAATGGCAGGTGGTGCGTCACCAGGGGATCGATTTGATCAACTGGACGTATGATCCCTTGTTGAGCCGCAACGCCCGGCTGAATATTGCCCACCTGGGAGCAGTATGCAGCACATACCGGAGAAATGAATACGGTGAGCTGCGTGACAGCCTGAACACCGGGCTGCCCACTGACCGTTTTCAAGTAGACTGGTGGGTCAACAGCCAGCGTGTCCGTCACCGCATGAGCCGCCAGGCACGCCGCCCGCTTCATCTAACCCATTACCTGGAGGCAAACATTCCCATCCTCAGCGAAGCCGTAATCCAGGAGGATGGCTGGCCGCGGCCCGGTCAACCGAGCTTTCCCCTGGATAATCTGGCACAGGCTGGAGACATGCTGCTCCTGGAAATTCCTGCGGATTTCCAGGACCTGCGCCGCGCCAAACCTGGGCTGGCATATGAATGGCGCATGCATGGACGCCTGGTATTTGAAGCATTATTTGAACAGGGATACCTGGTCACCGATTTCATCCACCAACCTGCACCCCAAAATGAGCCGCCTGGTCCTGCCTCCCACCGGGCACGCAGCTTCTACGTCCTCAGTTTTGGAGAGGCACAGTTATAACATCGGAGAAAAAAACCATGAAAATGAATCGAGTCAACCTGTATCATGTGCGCATGGCCTTGCGCTCACCTTTCGAAACATCCTTCGGGAGGATTGACAGCCGTGACTGCATCCTGCTGGAAGTGTTTGCCGGCGAGGGGGATAATGAAGTGGTCGGCTATGGGGAATGTGTCGCTGATCGCGATCCAGGATACTCATACGAGACCTGCGGCACAGCCTGGCACATCCTGACCGAGTTTATCCTGCCATCCTTGCTAGGGAATGAAATCCCCGAAGCCAAAGCACTGAGCGCGCAGTTGGATTTTGTCCGGGGTCACCAGATGGCGAAAGCCGGAGTGGAAATGGCGCTTTGGGATATTCAGGGCAAGTCGAAAGGCCTTTCGCTGCGAGATATGCTGGGCGGGCGACGTTCGCGCGTTGAAGTCGGTGTTTCAGTGGGGCTGCAGGAATCGCCAACGTCCCTGGTTAAAGTAGTGGAGAGATATTTATCCCAGGGATACGGGCGGATCAAGATCAAAATCAAACCCGGGCGCGATGTGGAAGATACGCTGGCGGTACGCCAGGCCTTTCCAGAGATCTTACTCCAGGTAGACGCCAACTCAGCCTACACCCTGAAAACGGCTGAGGTGCTCAAAGCCCTGGACAACCAGGATCTGCTCCTGATTGAACAGCCGCTTTACGAGGACGATATTTGGGATCACAGCAAACTGCAGCCCCAGTTCAAGACAGCCATTTGCCTGGACGAAAGTATTTTATCGGCGCGCCATGCCCGCCAGGCATTGGAAATGGGAGCCTGCAAGGTCATCAATATTAAAGCCGGGCGCGTGGGGGGACTGTCGGAGGCACTTGCCATCCACGACCTATGCCACGCCCGTTGTGTTCCGGTATGGTGTGGGGGAATGCTGGAGACCGGCGTTGGACGCGCCTCAAACCTGGCGCTGGCAACTCTGAACGGCTTCACCCTGCCGGGTGATATTTCCGCCACCGAGCGCTATTATTTTGAGGATATCACCCATGAGCGCTTTGTCCTCAACCCGGACAGCACCATCGATGTTCCAACCAGCGCCGGACTGGGTGTAAACATCGATTTTGCAGCCCTGGAACGGGCAACGGTAAACAAAACTGTGTTAAAAAGTTCTTAGTCTGGCCAGAATTCATAGCAATTGATATTGCCTTTATAGCCTCCTTTAGATATAATTTTGTAACACATTAGGAGGTACCCTTTATGCGTATATATGACATTACCCTGACCATCTCCTCAGGCCTGCCGGTATGGCCTGGGGACACCCCTGTTTCACTTGAGCGGATTTCACGCATCGAAGCTGGTGATGAATCAAATATCACCAAGCTGGAAACCAGCGTTCATGTCGGAACGCATGTCGATGCCCCTTATCACTTCCTGGGAGACGGTTTTAATACCGCTGAAAAATTATCCCTCAAGATGCTCACCGGGCGAGCCTATGTACTTCACCTGCCCGATGACGTGAACGAAATCACGGCAGCCGTTCTGCAGAAAGTAGACGTTCCACCGCGCACACGGCGCCTGCTGTTCCGCACGCGAAATTCAGGGTATTGGGCGCGGCGGGTTAAAGAATTCCAGGAAGGGTTTGTAGCCCTGAGCCCTGATGGCGCTCAACATTTGGTCGATCGAGGCATCAAGCTAGTGGGTGTGGACTACCTGTCGGTTGCCCCGTTCCACCAGAGTGCACCGACTCATGAGATCTTGCTGCGCGCCGGGGTAATCGCCCTGGAGGGATTGGATCTGTCCGAAGTATCCCAGGGAAGATATACTCTGTACTGCCTGCCGCTCAAATTAGCTGGCGCCGATGGCGCACCAGCTCGCACGATCCTGATTGGTGTGTAAGGCAAGGCCACCCTCCACTGCGGAATGAGCGCCTTTCCATTAGCCTGTTGGCTGGTTTTACTGGTTCTTTTAGGAGCAGCCTGCCAGGGAAAAAATCCCCAGTCTGCCCAGGAAGGAGTGCCGGAAATGTCTATCCAATTAACCAGTACTGCATTCAAAGAAGGCGAAGCCATCCCCAAAAAGTATACTTGCGATGGTCAGGATGTCTCTCCATCCCTGTCATGGACAGATCTGCCTGCTGGAGCAAAGAGCCTGGCGTTGATTGCCGATGATCCGGATGCGCCAGCTGGCACATGGGTCCATTGGGTCCTATTCAATATCCCGGTCAGCCTGCGCGGACTGCCTGAGGGGGTAGCCAAAACCGCTACTGTGCCCGGCGTAGGAGTGCAGGGGAACAATGATTTTCGCAAGACCGGTTACGGAGGTCCCTGCCCTCCACGGGGTAAACCCCATCGCTATTTCTTTAAGGTCTATGCGCTGGATTCTGTTTTACAATTGAATCCCGGCGCCGGCAAAGCAGACCTGGAAAAGGCAATGAAAGGCCATATCCTGGGCCAGGGACAGCTCATGGGCAAATACAGCCGGTAAACCCGATTCTGTTCTCAACCGACTGGGATCTCTCCAGGAAAAGAGATGCCATGTCTGGTAACCTGTGTGGAGGTCGATGAACATGTTGATGAGTATTGACATCACGTATTGTGCAGTTTGACATTACACCGACAGAGCCGCCAGTTTGGCGAGCGAATTGTTAAAGGAGTTCGAACCAGAAATTGAGGCAATCCGGCTGATTCCCTCCGATGGTGGCCGGTTTGAAGTGTTGATTAACGGCCAATCCATCTATTCCAAGCTGCAAACACACCGCCATGCCGAGCCTGGTGAAGTAAAAGGGTTGGTTCGTAAATTTTATCAGGAGAGAAAATGAGCCCTAAGAAAGGACGTGTATTTTCCGGAGCACGGCCTACCGGACGGCAGCACCTGGGGAATTACCTGGGAGCAGTCAAGAATTATGTCGCCTTGCAGGATGATTACGATTGTTTTTATTGCATCGTTGATATCCATGCCCTGACCACCGTTGAAACGACGGAAAACCTGCGCCAGAACACCTATGAGATGGCTCTCGACTGGCTGGCCGCTGGAATCCGCCCGGACGAGACAGTTGTCTTCATTCAGTCACAGGTCCCTGAAGTTGCCGAGCTGCACCTGTTCTTCTCGATGGTCACACCCCTGGGAAAACTGACCGACCTGCCTACATTCAAGGAAAAAGCTCGTGAACAGCCGCACAACGTGAATTACGGACTGGTAGGTTACCCGGTCTTAATGTCTGCGGATATTGCGCTTTACAAGGCGACCATTGTGCCAGTGGGTATTGACCAGGCTCCCCATGTTGAGTTTACCCGCGAGGTGGTGCGCTCCTTTAATTATCGTTACAACACAAAAGTTTTGGTGGAACCGGAAATGAAGGCCACAGAATACCCCAAAGTGATCGGCATCGATGGCCAGCAAAAAATGGGCAAAAGCCTGAACAATCACATCGAAATTGCCGGCACGCCTGAGGAAACGAAGGCGCGGGTAATGCAGATGGTCACCGATCCCCAGCGCATGCGCCGCAGCGATCCGGGTAACCCTGACGTGTGCAACGTATTCTCACTACATAAAGTCTTCTCATCCGCAGAACAGGTTGATTCGATTAACGCCGAATGCCGCAGGGCAGGTATTGGCTGTGTGCAGTGCAAGCAGCTCCTGGCAGAAAACATGAACCACAGCCTGGAGCCTTTCCGCTCCCGGCGGGCTGAGTTCGCTCGTGACCCATCCTATGTCTGGGAAGTTTTAAAAGATGGGCAAGTGCGGGCGCAGAAGGTCGCGGCCCAGACCATCCGCGAGGTCAAGGACGCCATCGGTTTGCCATGAGGGTCGTTCTCCAGCGTGTCAGCCGCGGCAAAGTCTCGATCGCCGGGCAACCGGTGGCCGCCATTGGCCGCGGCTTGATGATCCTGCTTGGCATCAGCCCGTCTGACAGCGAAGAACAGGCTCAATACCTGGTGGAAAAGATCGCCAACCTGCGCATATTCGAAGATGAGCAGGGGAAGATGAACCGATCTCTACTGGATGTTGGCGGGGAAGCCATCGTGGTTTCCCAGTTCACCCTGTATGCAGATACGCGCAAAGGGCGCCGGCCGTCGTTTACCGATGCAGCACTGCCGGAAATTGCCCGTCCCCTGGTAGATCGCTTCTCCCGGCTCCTATCCGAACAGGGCGTGCCCACCCAGACCGGAGAATTTGGGGCAAATATGCTGGTCGAAATTAATAATGATGGCCCGGTGACCATCTGGATGGAGCGCTGACCATCCCGTTAAAACCGGTCCCCTGTTCCACTATGCCTGCTCATTTCCCGGCCGCCGCCCTGGCGGCCGGTTTCCATTTTCCGGTTAAAATCCTTTGATCTCAAGACAAATCCCACCAATTTCATCCCATACCCTTGACACATTAAATTCCTAAATTATAATTTAGGTACTCCTAAATTTATGGTTGCCCTATGCTGAAGAACTCCTATCGTTCCCTAATCCTCCTCTGCTGCATGATGCTGCTCTCTGCCTGCGCAAAGACTCCAGTGCAAACTGGTTCCATTTCAGATCAGCGCCCAATCCGCGCCGTTGCCACAACGGGAATGGTCTCAGATGTGGTAAAAAACATCGGCGGTGATCGCATCCAATTAACCACTCTGATGGGAGCTGGTGTCGATCCCCACCTATACAAGCCAAGTGAGCGCAGCGTGATCGCCCTGGCTGAAGCAGACATCATCTTCTATTCCGGCTTGCATCTTGAGGCTGGGATGGGAAGAGTCTTTGAGCACATGCAGGAAAAAAACCG
>CAIQIV010000309.1 GCA_903871905.1 uncultured Chloroflexota bacterium
AAGCTTGAACCTGCAGCGCCAGTCCCAGGAGGCCGCCCTGGAGAGTGTGCGCCGCATGACAGCCACCTTGAATGAGCAGCAAAAGCTGGTCGACAACCTGGAACGCCAGCTCCACACGGCCGAGCAGCGCCTGGCCGAGCTGGCACAGCGCCTTTCCGAGCGCCAGGCTGAGCGCCAGGCGCATGCTGCGATCATTGCGCGCACCCCGCAGATCGAGGCGGCCCATGCAGCCTGGATGAGCGCTCGAGCTGAATTGGAACGCTGGGCGCTGGTGGCAAGCCAATTTCACCAACACAGCCTCCGCCGCCAGGAACCGCTGCAGGCGATCAACTCGGCCCGCGCCCGGTTGGAACAGGAATTGAAAATGCTGGGCGAGCAGGCTGCGCAGGCGCAGGCAGCCGATCTTGAGCGCCAGCGCCTTCAGCCGCAGATCGACGCTGCCCGACCGCTCCATGACCAATGGGAGCGCGAGCTGGAGCAGATCAACCACCTCGATACCGGGCTGCAGATCGAACGCCAGTCCCAGGCAGACCGGAAGGCAGATAACAAGCGCCTGTGGGATGAAATGGACGGCCTGAAAAGACGCATTGAACAGCTCTCCAAAACCGGGGGCGCCGCCTGCCCCCTGTGCGGCCAGCCGCTGAGTGCAGATGACCGCGGCCATCTGCTGGAGGACATGGAGGGCGAAGGCCGGCGCATGGGGGACCAGTACCGCCTCAACCAGGCCGAGATGCGCGCCGCCGAGACCCGCATCAGCGAGGTGGAAAAGCGGATCGCCAGCCGTCCCAAGGTGGATGCCGAGCTGCGCCGCAGCACCCAGGCCCTGGCACAGCTCACCAGCCGGGCAGAGCTGCTGGCCTCCCAGGTCAGCACCTGGCAGGCCAACGGGCTGCGCCGCATGCAAGAAATTGAAGAGCTCCTGCAGCGCGAGGCTTACGCCCAGGAAGAGCGCCTGCTCCTGGCACAAATTGACAGCGAGCTCAAGGCGATTGGCTATGATGCTGCAGCACACGATGTCACCCGGCGCAGGGAAGCCGACACCCGCTCCAGCCAGGATGAGCTGAATGCCCTGGCGCGGGCGCAAGCTGCCCTGGCGCCTCTCGACAGCGTGATCCAGGAACAGCAGGCCGAGCTCGAAGCCCGCCGCCTGGAAGTCTATGCCCAACAGGGTGAATACCAGCAGCATGCTGCCTCTCTCCACAAAGCGCGGCAGGACGCCCCGGACCTGTATGACGCCGAGAGCCAGCTCTACCATCTGCAGGAGCAGGAAAACCGCATGCGCCTGGAGGTAGGTGCGGCCCGGCAAAAGGTGCTGGTGCTGGAAGATCTCAAAAACCGGCGCAAGAACCTGGAAAACCAGCGCGAAAGCCTGGCGCTGCAGATCGGGCAGTATAAACAACTGGAGCGCGCCTTTGGTAAGGATGGGGTTCCGGCGCTGCTCATAGAGCAGTCCCTGCCCCAGATTGAGAGCAAAGCCAATGAGCTGCTTGCGCGCCTGACCAATGGATCCATGACCGTACGCTTTATCACCCAGGCAGCCTACAAGGACCGCCGGCGCGAGGACCTGCGGGAAACCCTGGAGATCCAGATCAGCGACCCATATGGCGTACGCGATTACGAGATGTATTCCGGGGGAGAGGCCTTCCGTGTCAATTTTGCCATCCGCCTGGCGCTCTCTGAAGTGCTGGCGCAGCGCGCAGGGGCACGGCTGCAAACCCTGGTCATCGACGAGGGTTTTGGCAGCCAGGACGCATCCGGCCGCCAGCGCCTGATCCAGGCGATCAGCGAGATCAGCAGCGACTTTGCCAAGATCCTGGTCATCACCCACATCGATGAACTGAAAGACCAGTTCCCCAACCGCATCGAGGTCGAGAAAACGGAACGCGGCAGCAGCGTGCGGGTGATCTGAGCCAACAGAGTTGCGGGACCTGCCAATTTCCAGGAAAGAATGGATTTTTATGAACGAGTCACTATCCAGCCGCAGGCTGCTGGCTGTCTTAGCCCATCCAGATGATGAATCCTTCGGTCCGGGTGGAACACTGGCGCTCTATGCGCAGCGCGGGGTGGAGGTTCACCTGGTGTGCGCTACCCGCGGCGAGGCCGGCGAGGTGGAACCCCACCACCTGGAAGGCCATGATTCGGTGGCCGGGCTGCGCGAGCAGGAGCTGCTGTGTGCGGCGAACATTCTTTCCCTGGCGGGAGTGCACTTTCTGAATTACCGCGACTCGGGAATGCCCGGGTCGGCCGATAACCAACACCCGCAGGCCCTGGTGAACGCCCCGCAGGAGGAGGTCGCCCGGCGTATCGCCTGCTGGATACGCCAGGTCCGCCCGCAGGTGGTGATCACATTTGACCCCATCGGCGGCTACCGCCACCCGGACCATATCGCCATCCACCGTGCCTGCGTGCTGGCCTTCAACATGGCCAGCGACCCGGACATCATCCTGGAGGCCCTGCCGCCCTACCAGCCCGAGCGCCTGTATTTTTTCACCATCCCGCGCCGCTTCCTGCGCCTGGCAGTGCGCCTGCTGCCCCTCACGGGCAAAGACCCGAGCAAATGGGGCCGTAACCAGGACATTGATCTGACGCAGCTAGCAGCAGATGATTTTCCGGTCCATGCGGTCATCGATTACTCCAGCGTGGCGCACCTGAAGCTGCAGGCATCCGCCTGTCACGCCAGCCAGGGAGGCCCGATGATGTCCGGCGGGGTCATGGGGTGGCTGCGCCGGCTGGGTGGGGCCAAGGAGACCTACATGCGCGCTATTCCGCCGCCCAAACCTGGAGAAAAAGAAAGCGACCTGTTTGCTGCGGTCAAGCCCTCGCTGTAAGCTCACCCCGAATGCATCTGGTCCTTAAAACGCGACACGCCTCGCCCTTTTCACGCACCAGGGGGCGAGGCGGTCATCGTGCCAGGTCAGGAGAGTAAACCCGGCATATGTGGATGCGCCATCCTTATCTCTCGGTTCCCATCAAGATAGACGGAAGGAACATCTGGAAGCCGCTGAAAGTGACCGTGGCGCTCTGTCGCTCAAGAGTCGTCTGCAGTGACGAGGTGGCAAAGTCGCGCCCGCTGACATCATTCAGTTGAGCATCTGCCAGCGCCAGTTGGGTAACTGAGCCAGGCCGGGCGCCGCCGGCCATGCGCAGGCTGATCTCTACCAATGCGCCAGACCCGCTGACCGGGGCGTCCTTCGCCAGGGCGATGGTCAGCATGCCGGATTGGTCATCGTTATAGCGCAGGGTGAAACCACTGGCCAGCCCCACGGTGCGCACGCCCGTCACCTCTGCAATCAGGTTGGTGTCATACACCAGGGTAAACTGTCCGCCGGCCAGGCCGGCCAGGCTGCTGGCCCGCAGCACAGTCAGCGCTGTTCCACCTGCTTCGGCGTTAAAGCTGTCCAGGCTGAGCTGCACCGGGGCAGCAGGGGCCTGCAGCGAGCGCACCGCTGAACCCTGCACCTCGGGCCATTGGCTGTGGACCGCATAATACAAGATCATGGTAGCATCGGCTGCTTCAACCTGGCCATTCCCATTCACATCCCCCGCCACCATCTGCTGGGGGGTAGGGGTGAGCACACCGCTGGCAATATGCAGTGCCAGGTAAGCATCGATCGCTTCCACCACTCCGTTGCCGTTCAGATCACCCATCACCGAAGCCTGTTCATTAGTCACATACAGCACCCCATCCTCCAGGCCCATCGGCACGGGATGGTAAGGATCAGCCGGTGTGTACACCGTACAGCCGCCCAAGCCCTCGATAAACTCTTTCAGGTTCAAAGGCGTGGTGATCCCCTCCTGCGCCTGCACCTGGAAGGTCAGCCAGAAGAGTGAGCCATCCCCAAACATCTCAGATGAAGGCGAGGAAACCAGCGAGATCTTCACCCCGGTGTCTGTGGTGGAGGTGACCCAGGTGGTATTCTCGGTCAGTGGAGTGGGGGAAACAGAGGTCAGGTTGAGCACAGAGGTGTCAAAATCCATCCAGATATCACTGGCTGCGATGCGCAGGTGATTGGCGTTGCGGATGTTGACCGGTACCACCACCTGGCTGTCCGGTTTTGCCCAGACATCCGGCACCCACAGTTCCAGCATGCGGATGCGCCCGTAAGCCTC
>CAIQIV010000310.1 GCA_903871905.1 uncultured Chloroflexota bacterium
TGCTCCTGGCGGAGGCCTTCTGGCTGATGGAAGGTTATTTTGTGCGAACCCTGGGGATGCACCGGGTGTATAACAGCGCTTTCATGAACATGATGCGCGACGAGAAGAACCAGGAATACCGGCTGGTGATCAAAAACACCATCGAATTTGACCCGGAGATCCTCAAGCGCTATGTGAACTTTATGAACAATCCCGATGAGCGCACCGCGGTTGACCAATTTGGTAAAGGAGACAAATACTTCGGGATTTGCATCGTGATGGCGACCATGCCGGGGCTGCCGATGTTTGGACATGGGCAGGTTGAAGGTTTTACCGAGAAGTATGGCATGGAGTATCACCGCGCCTATTGGGACGAACATCCGGATGGCTACCTGGTAGACCGGCACGAGCGGGAAGTATTCCCACTGCTGCGCCGGCGGCGCCTGTTCGCGGGTGTGGAAAACTTCCTGCTCTATGATTTCTTTACCCAGGGTGGGGTAAACGAAGATGTGTTTGCGTATTCGAATCGCACAAACAAAGAGGCTGCGTTGGTGCTCTACAACAACCGCTTTGGCGAGGCGCACGGGTGGATCGACCAATCGGCGGCCTACATGGTCAAATCCGGGAGTGGCGAGGAACGCTCCCTGGAGCAGAGGCGGTTGGCCCAGGGGCTGGGGTTGAAGAATGAGCCCAACATGTATGTAATCTTCCGCGACCAGATCAGCAAATTAGAATACCTGCGGAGCTGCCAGGAAATTCATGAGAAAGGGCTTCACTTTGCTCTCAGGGCTTACCAGACGTGTGTTTTCCTGGATTTCCACCAGGTACAGGATGATGAGCACCATTATGCTGACCTGGCGGATTACCTGGAGGGGCGCGGGGTTCCCAGCCTGGAGGAGGCGCTGCGAGAAATATTCCTGCAGCCGCTGCTGGCGGCCTACCGCGAACTGGTGAATGTGGGACTGTGGAATTGGCTGCTGCAGAATCGAGCGGCTGCCGGGGAAGCGCCCCTGCCGCAGTTCGAGCAGGCATTGGATGAGGTGCAGCAGAAGAATATGCTCTTGTTGGGGCGGGTCAAGGAAATGGCGGGTGGAAACGGCGAGGAAGATGTAATCGCTGCTGAAATCCGCGGCGAGCTGGAAGCCCTGCTCACCCTGCCTGGGGCGGCTGCCAGGTTGGCCGATCCAGAAACCCCGGAGCTCCAAGAAGCCTTTGATTACTTACTGGTCGGCCCGCGCGGTGTGCCTCTGGCCGGCAGGGATGCGATGGTGTGGGGGACGCTGCTGGGCTGGTTATGCACCCACCGCCTGGGACGGGTCCTGGGTGTGGAAGAGGCGAATTATTCCGAGCACAGCCGCACCTGGATCGACGAGTGGCTGTTGGGAAAGGTCCTGGGCGCAGCGATGAAAGACCTGGGGGCAGACGACGGTACGGCGGGACGCTCCCTGGCGTTGGTCAAGCTGTTATGCGCCCACCTGGCCCGCTTCGATTTTCGCGAAGATTCGTCTACATCCACCTCCCTGCTGCTCCAGAGTTGGCTCAGCGAGATCGAGATCCAGGCATTTATCCAGGTTAACCGCCATAAAGGCATTTTGTGGTTCAACAGTGAGTCTTTTGAAGACCTGGTGTGGTACATGTATGCGGTGCGCAGTGTGGAGATATTGGCGGATCTGTCCTCGGGCGAAGAAAACGCCCGCCGGCACCTGCTGCGCATCTACGCGGTGGTAAAGGAGCTGTTGGCGGCTCAAAAGGCTTCGGAGTACCAGGTGGAGCTGCTGCTAAAATCTGCCCGGCAGCTCAAAGAGGCAGGGAAGGATAATCTCGCAGTTACTGGAGGCCAGGACTAATCGGCAAAGCCGATGCGCACGCTGGAGACCCCCTCGGCGCGGCGCAGGTGGTTCTGGAAGACACGGTCGGCGCGTTCCCCGGTATACTGGCTGACCACGCTGCGCAGATCAGACACTGCATACTGCTCCAGGTCGACGTCGGTTGCCAGGCGCGCCAGGCGGACGGCCTGGGCAGCGTAAGCGACGTTATTCCTGGGTTCGATGCGGTCAAAATCTTCAAAGAACCAGCCGCAGGAGGTAAACATGCGCTGGCGCTCGCGCTGCGCTTCCAACATCAAGTGAACACGGCGAACCTCGTCGCTGGTCAGCACGCGGGTGGTCATTTCGCCCAGCAGCTCAGAGATGGTCATCTGACCTAAGAACACGTGAATATACCGCTCGCGCAGCTCCCAAGGATCTGAAACCAGGGGGCGTACTGATTCTAGATACAGTCCATCCAGCGCACCGGCCAGGCGCTCGAAGGCATTACGCAGGTGCAGCTTCCAGCTGCCATCGCCAGGCGTGCACGGGCAAGACCCGGTCCAGCGCATCACCCCATGATGGCAGCTCCAGGAAGTGGCATCACGGATCTGGATATCCTGTTTTGGGGGATGCTTTTTCAGCCATAGGGCGGGAAACGTGGGGTAGATCCCCAGGCGGGAGATGGCGCCGTCCACCAGGCGCGCCAGGAAAAGATCGCGCAGGTATTGGTGGTGCCCATAGAGCTCTCCATCGGATGCGATCAAAATCAGCTGGGGCTCGCCATCTTCCTGCTTATTGAGGTCGAAGTAGGGCTGGATCACATGTTCCGCAAAGCTGTCCGCATTTATCGTGGCGCCAGAATCGAAACTAATCTTGGAGCTCAGCTCGCCATGGTAGAAGAAAACGTCGATGTAACGCCCACCGGCCAAAGGAACACGATAAGGATGGCCCGGGTCAATCTCCTCGTCTACCGACTGCCAGGGAGCCAGGATAGTGAACTGGATGCCCTCATTTGCCAGGACCTGGAGCGTCTCGCGGTCCGCTGCTGTTTCTGGCAGCCACATCCCCTGGGGCTTGCGGCCAAATCGATACTCAAACTCAGCGATCCCCCAGCGCACCTGGATGACTTTGTCGCGAAATGATGCCAGAGGCAGGATGGTGTGGTTGTACGCCTGGGCGATGGCATTGCCGATACCAAAGCGGCGCACGTTGGCGCGGTCCTGGTCGATAATTTTCTGGACAGTCGTCGCATCGTATCCCGCCATCCAGTTAAACAACGTCGGGCCGATATTAAAGCTGATATTTTCAAAATTTCGCTGGGCAGCGTTAGGCCGGTAACACTCGGCATGGATGCGCTCATTCCAATTTGGGAAAGGTGAAGCACCTGCCTCGTATGGAATTGATCCGGTCAGCGGGTCTTCCCGTGGGGGTTGGTAGAAATGTGCGTGAATACACAGGGAACGCAGATCCATAAGGCTGTCTCTCGCAGCACGTCCGAGTTTCTCACAAAGTGCCTGCCAGCGCAAGTGACAATGATCCTTGATTCGCGGAAGAACTGGGATAGAATCGGGTAAAATGAAATGAGTTTCTGATTTTGGACGATCATTTTTCCCAGGGAGAGTAATGAGTGAAGCCAATCCTGCGGGTGTTGTTCCTAAGCGCTGAAGCCGACCCCTTTATCAAGATTGGCGGGCTGGGCGACGTTGCCGGTTCGCTGCCTGCGGCCTTGCGCCGTTTAGGCCAGGCGCCTTCACCTGGCAGTGAGCAAATACCGGGAACAAATGGCGGAACACCATCTGTGGAGGTGGATATCCGGCTGGTCATTCCGCTGCATGGGGCTATCCAACACAAGGATTATCCCCTGCGCAGCCTTCAGAATTTCCAAATACCTTACGGCCGCGGTTCTACCCAGGTAGAGGTCCTGACGTTGGAATTGGATGGAGTACCTGTTTATTTTATCGGCGGCCCCTTGATACCGGTAGATTCACCCGTTTATTCCCTGGATTCTGCGGAGGACGGCTTAAAGTATACATTCTTCTCCCTGGCGGCTTTAGAGCTGGTCAAACGGCTGGATTGGAAACCGGATGTGGTGCATGCCAATGATTGGCATACTGCACCGGCGATCTACAGCCTGGGGTTGGATCGCCAGACGAATACTTTCTTCCATGAGACATCAACCTTGCTCGGTTTGCACAACCTGCCATATATGGGAGAGCATGCAGGACCGGGATTAACCGCTTTCAAGCTTCCGCCGGATACATCATCCAGCCTGCCCGCCTGGGCGCGAACGATGCCGCTGCCGCTGGGGCTGCTTACTGCCGATCACATTGTGGCCGTTTCTCCGACGTATGCCCAAGAGATACTTACCAGGGAATTTGGCTGCGGACTGGAGGATTTCCTGAAGGGGCGGGCAGGATCGATATCGGGTATTCTGAATGGACTGGATGTCAGCAGGTGGGATCCGCAAAACGATCCGGCGTTGGTGCGAAATTTTGGGCCAGACAACCTGGAGGAACGCCAGGTGAATAAGCTGGCCTTGCAGGAGAGTTTTGGCCTGGAGGTTGGCGCAGACATTCCCTTGTTTACCATGGTCGGGCGCATGGACCGGCAAAAGGGGATCGATATCGCCCTGGAAGCGCTGCGCCAGAATGCCAATCGCCGCTGGCAGGCAATCATTCTGGGAACCGGGGACCCTCGTTTGGAGGAAGCTGCAGCCCGGCTTGCGGCTGAGTTCCCTGGTCGGGTGCGCGTGGTGATCCGCTACGACAGCGTTCTCAGCCGGCGGCTGTATGCTGGCGCGGATGCGATATTGATCCCTTCGCGCTATGATCCCGGCAGCCTGGTCCAAATGATTGCCATTCGTTATGGTTGTGTCCCTATCGCCCGGGCAACCGGTGGATTGAAGGACACCATCCGCGATTTCAGCGCCTCGGCTGAGAGCACCGGGTTCCTGTTTGCCTGGGATACTCCTACAGCTTTGGCTGGAACCATGCGCCGCGCACTGCAGTTGTTTGCAGATGGCGATGAATGGCGGGCGATTCAACTGCGGGGGATGGCGGTAGACTTCACCTGGGAGCGTTCCGCCCGGCGTTACCTGGCGCTGTACCAGAAATTAGTGTCTGACCGGATGAAGCTTATCTCTGCTCATCAGAGTTCATCATGAGTCGATGTTCGCTTAACCCAATTCAAAATTTACTTCTAAAGGGATGGAGGCTGTTATGAAAACACGTGCAGTGATTTTAGCAGGCGGAGAGGGATCTAGGTTAGGGACGCTGACTGCCAAGCGAACCAAGCCTGCGGTGCCATTTGCAGGTAAATATCGCATCATCGATTTTGCCCTTTCCAACTGTGTGAATTCAGGCATCTTTGATGTGATGATCATGGCCCAATATCGCCCACATTCCTTGATCGAACACCTGGGTGCTGGTGGTCCCTGGGACCTGAACCGTGATTTTACCGGCGGCATCCGCATCTTTACCCCTTATAAGGCCCGGGGGAACTCGGACTGGTACCTGGGCACAGCAGATGCAGTCCAGCAGAATTTTCGTTTCATCAA
>CAIQIV010000311.1 GCA_903871905.1 uncultured Chloroflexota bacterium
CGGCTGCTCAAATGCTCTGGGAAGCGCGCCCGGTTGCGTATTATGCCTGGAGCGGGGTGGAGATGCAGACCAACTCCACCCAGATCGCCCGGGCAATTGCCCAACTCTCGGTGCTGACGGGCAGCTTCGATGCCCCGGGCGGCAATGTGCTGTTTTCGGCCGTTCCAGCCGCGAATGTAATGGGGTTTGAGCTGATACCGCCCGGACAGCAGGCCAAGGCTCTTGGGCTGCCGGATCGACCCTTAGGCCCATCCCGTTGGGGGTTTGTCACCAGCGATGAGATCTATCGGGGCATTCTGGAGCAGCGCCCGTACGGTGTGCATGGGTTAGTCGGCTTTGGCGCCAACCTGCTGCTCGCGCACGCGGATGCGCTCCGCGGCCGGGAAGCCCTGGCAAAGCTCGATTTCTATGTCCACATCGATCTTTTCATGAACCCGACGGCCGAGATGGCTGATATTGTTCTGCCGGCTGCCAGCGCGTTTGAGCGCGAGGCGCTTAAGGTTGGCTTTGAATTGAACCAGGAATCGATGTCACATGTGCAGCTCCGCCAGCGGATGGTTACGCCGCGGGGTGAATGCCGCTCCGATACGGAATTTGTTTTTGGCCTGGCCTGCCGTTTGGGTTTTGGCGCTCATTTTTGGGATGGCGATATCGAGGCGGCCTATCGCTACCAGCTTGGCCCGTCTGGAATATCACTGGTGACCCTGCGTGCGCAGCCCGGCGGTTTTCGGATGCCGCTGCAAACTCGATACCGCAAATATGCGGAGCTGGAAAACAGTGTGGCGCGCGGTTTCAGGACGCCGACCCATAAAATTGAGCTTTACTCGGAAACCATGCTGGATCATGGCTACCCGCCACTTCCGGAATACCAGGAACCGTTGGTCAGTCCTGTTTCACGGCCCGATCTGGCGGAACGCTACCCGCTGATCCTCACCTGCACGAAGAACAGCCTGTTTTGCGAGACCCAACACCGCGCTCTGCCCAGCCTGCGCCGGCAGGCGATGGACCCGGAAGTCGAGCTGCATCCTACGGCAGCGGCTGAACGAGGCATTCGACCGGGCGATTGGGTGCGGGTAGAGACACCCGAAGGCAGCGTCCGAGCGCGCGCCAGGCTGAATGAGACATTACATCCGAATGTCGCTTGTGGCCAGCATGGTTGGTGGCAGGCCAGCCCGGAAATTGGCGCGCCTGCTTATGATCCCTTCAGTTCAGAGGGGGCGAACTATAACCTGCTCATCAGCAACAATGCCATTGATCCGGTGAGCGGTTCCGCGGTTAACGACAATTAGAATTACCCCACAGTGACAATTAGAAATGCCCACCAACAGGGCAGGAAAGCCGTTACACTCTCAACCCGAAAACCAACCAATCGGGAGAGAGGATGACAGCAACAGATGCCCAAGTGAGGCTAATCATGAAAGAACGAAGTAAGGGACGAACGCAAGAACAGGCAGCAGTCAAAGCCAACTTGCGCAGCCGGAAGACAGTCAGCAAGTATGAACAAGCCGGATTGTTACCCAGCGAGTTGAAGCAGGAGCGTACATATCGCACACGTCCGGACCCGTTTGAGGATGAATGGAGCGAGCTGGAGCAGATGTTAAGAGATGCACCAGAGCTGGAGGCCAAAACGCTATTTGAGTGGCTGAATGAGCGCCGGCCGGGGAAATACCAGGAAGGGCAAATACGCACATTGCAGCGCCGGGTAAGCAACTGGCGAGCATTGAATGAAAAGAAACTGTTGACCCTGGACCAGATTCACCAACCCGGAGAAGTGCTGCAAACGGACGGGACATCGATGAATGCTCTGGGGATTACCATACAAGGGACAACTTTTGAACATTTGCTGATTCATAGTGTGTTACCCTATTCCAATTGGGAATGGGGACGGGTAGTACAATCGGAGTCGTTGCTGGCGATACGGTTAGGGCTGCAAAGTGCATTGGTGAGATTAGGGTATGTGCCCAAGATCCACCAAACGGACAACACTACAGCTGCAACTCACAACTTGGGGCGGCAGTCACAGGCGCGGTCGTTGGAAGAGCGAGGGTATAACGAGGAATATCTACAATTGATGGGGCATTACGGAATGGAGCCACGAACCATACATATAGGCAGTCCAAACGAGAATGGGGATGTGGAATCAGGGAATGGTGCTTTCAAGCGGGCGGTGAACCAGCATCTGCTGCTGCGAGGCAGCCGAGATTTTGAGAGCCTGGAAGAATACGAGATGTTTTTATGGGGGGTCATGGACAAACGAAACGCAGCACGCCAGGCCAAGTTGGCTGAGGAAGTGGATCAGATGCGACCCCTTGCGGTGGAGCCCTGGCCAGAGATGCGCGAACTGACGGTGCGTGTGGGCAGCACCGGCATTCTGCGGGTGCTGAATAATGGATATACTGTCCCAAGCGGGCTAAAAGGGAAACGTGTCAAGGTGAAGGTGTATGAATGGTATATCGAAGTCTGGTATGCCAATCAGCGGGTGGAGACTTTGTCACGGATGACTGGGATCCGCCGCTACCAGATCAATTACCGGCATGTCATCGACAGTTTGGTGCGTAAACCGGGCGGTTTCCGCAACTACCGCTATCGGGAAGACCTGTTTCCCAGCGAAGTCTTTCGACGCGCCTGGGAAGCGTTGAACCGCGTCAATTCCCCTCGTAAAGCTGACCTCACCTACTTGCGCATCCTAAAAATGGCGGCTGAAGGATTTGAAACGGATGTGGCTATGGCATTGGAGATCCTGCTGTCTTCTGGAGACCAATGGAGTGACCATCACGTTGCCGAAATGGTACAACCCATCCCTACCAGCATCCCCGATTTGCAGCCACAGACCATTAATTTGAGCATTTATGACCAACTGCTTTGCCAGGAAGATTGCCATGTCTCAGATTGAGGTCATCCGTAAACACCTGCATACTTTGCACATGCCTACGGTAGCTCAAAGCATCGAAGAACTACTTGCCACGGGACTGCGCGAGGACTGGACATTAGAAGTTTTTCTAGCGGAACTCTTGGAACAGGAAATGGAAGGTCGGGGACAGCGGCGCATTGAACGCCTACAGAAGGCAGCTCACCTGCCAATCGGAAAAACGCTGGCTAATTTCGAGCAGGAACATCTGCCGCTGCGCATCCGTCGTCTACTGCCTCAGTTATGTACCGGTGAATTTGTCGACCGGGCCGAGAATTTGTTGGTATTCGGTTTGCCTGGCCGTGGGAAAACTCATTTTGCTGCTGCCGTGGGGCACGAACTGGTTAACATTGGCCACAGTGTGTTCTTCACCCCAACCTACCGCCTGGTGGACAGCTTGTTACGCGCCAAACGCAACCTGCTTCTTGAACAGGAATTGCGGATCCTTGATCGTTTTGAAGTGCTCATCCTGGATGATATCGGTTATGTTCAACAGTCTCGTGATGAAATGGAGGTACTATTTACCCTACTGGCTGAACGTTATGAACGTCGCAGCGTGGTCATTACTTCTAATCTTGTCTTTTCACAATGGGATTTAATTTTCAAAGACCCTATGACCACCGCAGCCGCAATTGATCGCGTCGTTCACCACAGTATTATCGTCGAATTTGGAAAGGAGTTGCATAGCCATAGAGCAACTGAAGCCGCCCGACGTCAACAAGAAACCTCGTGAGGTATTTTGGGCTTGGCTGGGGCAAGACTCACCAGCAGAAGCAGGCCGCCTGCTCCTCGCCTCCGCCGCCCCGCACTGCGCAGTTTGCAGCTCCGACTGCGCTCTGTCAAGGGGAGGAAGAGCATCTCCCCTTGACAGTGCTCGTCTACGCTGCTTACTTTGCGCAGCGGGACGGCTCCGGCGGAAGCAGGCTTACATATCCATCATGGGCATTTCTAATTGTCGCCATGGGTAAATCTAATTGTCGTTGACAGCCTGGGTGGAAGCAAGGGTGAGCGAGGCCGGCCGCTTTATACGGCCAAGCTTGAGGACTATCTTTTCCAACCGCTGCTGCCGGATGTGCGGGCGTCCTTTGCCGCAGGGGATGGTGGAGAATTAGGTTCATCCTGCGCAGTTGATAAAACATATCCTCGGTTTGAAACGCCAGGTTGGTCCGAAAGGTTTCCGGCTGCTTTATTTGTGGTACGACGTACTTGGTGAGGAGGGCAAATGTCACCGAGATGAGGTGGCTGTGTTCAGCGAGGTCGCCAGAAAGGACGGGATCCTGTTTCATTCATCGACGTATCAGGAGTTGATCGTACGGATGGCAAGCCATTGGCGGGCAAATCACGAACCCTATATTCGCTATTTAACGGATAGATATCTGTGACGACAGGAAAGACCCGGTATATGTGGAGCCAACAACAAAGAAACCCCCAGGGATGGGGGTTTTTGGTGGGCGGAAAGGGACTCGAACCCCCGGCCTTCTCTGTGTAAGAGAGACGCTCTAACCAACTGAGCTATCCGCCCGGCACGTCGCATTATACCAAAGTTTTCCCCCTCCGCCTCGATTCTCATTTTCCGCTTCCCGCCCCGTCTCTCCCTCCTTCTTCGATCACACATTCTTGTGAATACCCCGATTATCTCTACACAATGGATTGCATCATTTGACCATCTATGATACACTCTATCCGAAGTTTCAATGCTAAGCAGGGTTATTCCAGGAGGACGAGATGAACTACGAAGAACGGATCAGGCGCGAGCGTTCCGATATGTCCAAGAGCTTTGCCAGGTTGGCAGATTTCCTTTTGGACTCATATGTTGAAGCAGCCTTCCTCACCGCCAGTGAGCTGGCTCATACGTTGGATTTAGACGCCGCTACGGTCGTGCGCTTTTCCCAGCACCTGGGGTATTCAGGCTTCCCCAAGCTGCAGCGTGAGATCCGCCAGCGCGTCAAGCATGACCTGCTCATCCGCCCCAAGGACGCTGAAGACCCCAGCTCGGTCACCGGCGTCGCCGCCCGGGCCATGGAAGATGTCGCCCTGGCCATCGAGCAAACCCGCATTTCCCTGGATACCGAAGCCCTGGGGCGCCTGGTGGATAAGCTGGGCCAGGCGCGCCGCATCATCGTCCTGGCCGAAGGCCCGGCGCAGCCCACCGCTTACTCCCTGGTCATGTTCCTGGAGCAGGGCAGCTTCCCCGTTTATATCGCCCGCTCGGGCATCGCCGACCTGGCGCGCACGGTCAACACCGCCACCAACCAGGACCTGCTGCTGGCCATCGAGGTTGCCGGCCAGGCGCCGTATATCGCCCGCGCCCTGGGAGAAGCCCAGGCCCGCGGCATCCCCACCGCCGCCATCGTGGGCGCCGCCTCCCTGGCTTCCGCCCGTTTCTCCGATACCGTCCTGTCTGCCCAGGCGCAGCTCTCGATCGGCGTCGGCATCGTCTCGCTGGACGCCATCGTCCATGCCCTGGCCTCCGTGCTGCGCTGGCGCTTCACCGACCGCTTTGCCGGCACCGAGCAGGCGATCAACATCATCTCCTCCCACATTCAACAACCCATCGATTAGAGGACCATGCGCTTTATCCGCTACCAAACCAAAAACGACCCGCCCCGCCAGGGCTGGGTGCATGAGAATGCTGTCGGCCCGATCGAAGGCGACTTTTTCTCCGGTTTTCGCCGCCTGGAGTTAGATACCCCGCTCGAAGCGGTGCGCCTGCTGTCCCCGGTGCTGCCAGGGAAGATCATCTGCATCGGCCGCAACTATGCCGCCCATGCCAAAGAGCACCAGGCCGAGGTCCCGGATGTGCCTTTGCTCTTTATGAAGCCCCCCTCATCGGTCATTGGCCCCGGGGATACCGTCTTTCTCCCGCCCCAATCCCAGCAGGTCGAGCATGAAGGCGAGCTGGTGGTGGTGATCGGCAGGCGCGGCCGCTGGATCCCGGCGGAAGAGGCGCTGGGATATGTGTTCGGGTACACGGTCGGCAACGATGTCACCGCCCGCGACCTGCAGCGGCGGGACGGGCAGTGGACGCGCGCCAAGGGCTTCGACACCTTCTGTCCCATCGGCCCGTGGATTGAGACCAGCTTTGATGCCTCGGATGCGCTGATCACCTGCAGCGTCAACGGCGAGATGCGCCAGATGGCCTCTACCCGCGACATGGTGTTTGGTGTGCGCCAGCTCATCGCCTATATCTCCTCCGTCATGACCCTCGAGCCGGGCGACTGCATCTTTACCGGCACGCCGGCTGGGGTGGGTGTGCTGAAAGAAGGCGATATCGTCGAGGTGGCGGTCGAAGGCCTGGGATCGATCAGCAATATTGTCCGCACGGAGCCGGTTCACTAGAGGAACGACCATCACCCACGCATTTTCTGACCCGGTTGCTGCGCAGCGGCTGCGCCTCCTGCGATGAACCTGGACATTCACACCGCCGTCCAAACTGCCCTGGTGCTTGCCATCCTGGGGATGGCGCTCAGCCTGTGGGGTGGTTATCGGGCGATCAGTAACGCGCGGCGCCTGCCTTTCTTTCGCATGCGCCGCGAGCGCATGGTGCGCGGCTGGCGTCTGATCGCCTGGTCCGTGGTGCTGGCAGCCCTGGCTGCCCTGCTCAATTTCCAGGCTGAACGGGTCATCTACAGCTTCTTTCCCCCCACCGCCACCTTTACGCTAACGCCCACCATTACCCTCACCCCGACGATCTCGCTGACCCCTACCATCACCCTCACCCCATCCATTACCCCCACCCCGGCGGTCAGCAACACCCCCACCGTGACCCCCACGCCTCACGTCCCGCTGTCGGTGGAGATGAAGTTTTCCAGCACGGTGACCCCCAACCCGGACGCCGTCTTCAGCCCGCTGATCTTCACCGATGGGCTGGATGCCGAATATCGCCCGCTCAAGCCGGGGCAGACCTTCCAGAACCCGGTGGGGCACATGTACGCGGTCTTTACCTATGACGGCATGGTCCCCGGGTCGCAGTGGACCGCCTTATGGTTCCGGGGCGACCAGCTCATCCACTTTGAAACCCAGCCTTGGGACGGCGGCTCGGGCGGCTTCGGCTACACCGACTGGCCGGCCCGGCCCGACGAATACCTGCCCGGGGAATATCACGTGGATATCTTCGTGGGCACCATCTTCAAGCGCGGCGGCAGTTTTACCATCGAGGGCGAGCCACCCACCCCGGCACCGACCGCCACCCCCACCAAAACGGCCACCCCCACGCGCACTGCCACCTCCACCCGTACCCCGCGGCCCACCCCAACCCCGGTTTATTCCCGCACGCCCGTGCCCACGCGCACCGCCACGCTTCCCCCGACCATCACCCCCACGCGCACCCCCCGCCCTACCGCCACGCCGGTGCTCAGCCGCACTCCGCGGCCCACCCTCACCCCGCCGCCGACCCGCCAGCCCAGGCCAAGCCTGACCCCCAGCCCCTCGGCGACCCGCCGGCCAAGCGCCACCCCCTCCACTGCCCCCACCAGCACGGCGTCGCGTCCCCCCTACATGACCTCGACGCCGACCCGCTCCCGCACTCCCTTCCCCAGGGTGACGATCACCGCCCCCCCGCCGACCATCACCACCATCCCGACCCGCACCCGCACCCCGGTGGCTAACCCTTAGCCGCCGCTCAGGGCGCGGGCGATCTCGCAGCCGACCCGGGCGTTGTCAACCAGCAGCCCCAGGTTCGCCTCCATGCTTCCCCCGCGCGTCAGCTCGCTGACCCGGTTGAGCAGGAAGGGCGTGACCCCCTGCCCGCGGATCCCCAGCCTCTCACACTCGCCCAGCGCCTGCTGGACTGCGTCTTCGACCGCGGCATTGGGCAGCGCCAGCTCTTTTGGCGGGGGGTTGACCACCAGCACCGCCCCCTGGTTCCCCAGGCTCCAGTGCGCCCGGGCAATGTCCACCACCTCCTGCGCCGAATCGGCTTTCACGCTGGCCTTCAAGCCGCTGCTCAGCGAGTAAAAGGCCGGGAAATTCTCCGTCTGGTAGCCCACCACCGGGACCGACTGGGTCTCCAGGTACTCGAGCGTGGCGGGCAGGTCCAGGATCGCCTTGGCGCCGGCGCAGACCACGATGATTGGGGTGCGCGCCAGCTGCAGCAGGTCAGCCGAGACATCAAAGGGCGCCCCGCGGTGCACACCTCCGATCCCGCCGGTGGCGAACACGCCGATCCCGGCCTGCTGGGCCGCCACCATGGTCGCCGCCACCGTGGTGCCGCCGCTCCAGCCGCGCGCCATGGCCGGCCCCAGGTCGCGCACGCTGATCTTGTGCACCTTGTCCATGCGCGACAGGCGGTCCAGCTCGTCAGCCGGCAGCCCGACGCGGATGGTACCTTCCAGCACGGCGATGGTGGCCGGGGTGACCTCGTGCTGCCGCGCCACCTGTTCCATATCCTGGGCCAGTTTCAGGTTCTGCGGGTGAGGCAGCCCGTGGGTGATTACCGTAGATTCAAATGCCAGGACCGGCCATCCAGCCTGGATGGCGCGCTCCGTTTCGGCGGAAATCTGGATACGGGGAAATTCAAGGCTCATATTGTGCTCACCAGTTATCATAGAGTTTCTCAAGCGACAGGCCGGGATACACCGCTCCGGCGTGCTTGAGGGTCATGGTCGCCGCCGATACCCCCAGCCGCACCGCTTCATCGATGGGGATCTGGTTAATCAGGCTGAAGATCACCGCCGCCGTCAGGGCATCCCCGGCGCCGGTGGTGTCGATGATCTCCGTGTGGATCGCCGAGATCTGCCCGCTGGTGTATGGGGTGGCATAACACACCCCGAACTCCGCCTGGGTGATGATCGCCGTCTGTACCCCCCGGGTCACCAGTTTCTTGGCTGCATCCATCACCTGGCGGTTGTCCGAGGCATCCACCTCGCACGCCACCAGGATGCCAGCCTCCAGGCAGTTGGGGGCGATCAGGTACAGGTCACCCAGGAACGGCGCAAAGCGGTTGGCCAGGAAGGCCGAGGTCGGGTCGGCGCAGATCATCTTGCCCCATTTGCGCGCCAGGGAGATGGCTGTCTTCAGCGAGTCCTTCGAGAGGTTGGCGTCCATGAAGATCAGTGAGGCCTCTTTGAACAGCCTGGAGTGCCTGCGCAAGTAGGCCGGGGACAGCTCCAGGGTGGCGGTCATATCATCCAGGGCGAAGAGCTGGTCCCCCCGGGCGTCGGTGACTGCCAGGTAGGAGCCCGTGCGGTGGGTGGTGCTGCGCAGCACGTGCTGCACATCCCCGCCCGCCTGCTCCAGCGGCGCCAGCAGCTGGTCGCCGATCCAATCCGTCCCCACTGCCGCCACCAGCTTCACCGGCTGGCCCAGGCGCGCCAGGTTCTCCGCCACGTTGCGCGCTACCCCGCCATACCAGGTGCGGATGCGCGCCGGGTTTGACGTGCCGTGCAGCAG
>CAIQIV010000312.1 GCA_903871905.1 uncultured Chloroflexota bacterium
ACCATGATCACCATCGCCGGAGGGATCGTGGGAATGGGCGTAGGCACCTTCCTTTCCGCCTCCTGGGCGCTTGCAACCGATATTGTTCCAAAGGAAGAAGCTGCGCGTTACCTGGGGATCGCCAACATTGCCACCTGTATCGGTTCCGGGCTGGCGCGCCTACTGGGAGGCGTATTGATCGACCCCATCAACAATGCCCTTGGGTCCACATCATCCGGATACCTGCTGCTCTTCGGCCTGGCAACCCTGTTCTTTCTTGTCAGCGCGCTGGTGGTCATCCCGCTTCCAAAGAAAACGGCATGACGCAATCCTCCTGCGAGCTGGTATCCCGGGCTGTTGAAATCAAAGGGCTGGACCATCTACCCAATTGTTTTGAATCGCTCGGGATCAGTGATATAGCCAGCATCCGCTGGAATTATTTCGGCACAGGTTACCATTCAAGGGCTGAAACACTGGATGAGTGGGGATGCCGCTGGGAACGCACCCAGGAACTCAACATGGGCCAGGGGCGCGGGCATCCCCTTGCAGACTTGCACAACCTGGATCATTATCTTTTCTCTACCCTGATGATCCACACAATTTTGAAGGATTTTGATGGAGTAAATTAATGGAAAAAACTATGAGGTCTATTAGCGGGGAAGCGGTTGCGCTGCATTCACGTGCCGTGGTCATCGATGGGCATTCAGACATCCTCATGGCTGTGGCAGACGGTCTGGTGCGCCTTGGCCAGGAAGTGTCCATCCCGGACCCCCAAACCTGGGTCCCCCCTTTCCGCTATGAGGGTTCTCCCCTGGACTCAATTGCTATTGCCCTGGGAGGAGACCGGCATATCACCTACTTTGGCACTTCCGGTCAATTCAGCATCCCGCAATTCATCCGGGGAGGCATCACGATCCAGACCTGTGCCATCTACCTGGAAGACAAGCAGCTCGACCGCGCCTTGCAGCGTGCCTTGGAAATGACCTGGTGGCTGCACAAAGAAATTGAGGAGAATCCCGGGTTCGAGCTAGTAACCCTTGCGGAAGATATTGTGCGGCTAAAGGCGGAAGGCAAATGCGGTGCCATCCTGGCATTTGAAGGCCTCGAGCCCCTCGGCGCCGAGCTGCGTTTCCTGGACCTCTTCTACCGGCTTGGCCTGCGCATGGCCAGCATCACGCACAACCGCCGCAACATGTTCGGCGACGGCCCGCAGCCGGGCCACCGCACAGGCGGTCTCAGCGCGCTGGGCAGGCAAGCTGTGAAACGGATGAACGAGCTCGGCATTGTGCTCGACCTGGTCCATACCAATGAGGCCTGTTACTATGAAGCGCTTGAGTTGACCACATCACGCCCGATCATTTCCCACCTGCATCCCTTTGCTTTCCAGCGTTTTCGCGGTGCGTTGGCACAGGAAAGTGCTTCCTTTGTCCCCACCCTGGATCGTCCCCACCTGGAGGCCCTGGTACAGATGAATGGTGTTGCGGCTGTAACTTTTGTTGCCATGCCCACGTTGGAGAGCGTGGCAGACAATATCATCTGCCTGCTGGAGATGATCGATCCTGACCATGTGGC
>CAIQIV010000313.1 GCA_903871905.1 uncultured Chloroflexota bacterium
CTGGTCAACCAGGGGCGCGGCGGTCCGTTGAATTATCTGGGTGGTCCAGGCGATATCGCCGCGCAGGGCCGGGTTCGCCGACCACATCAGCGCCACCAGGCCAACGGTGTGCGGGCCAGCCATCGACGTACCATCAAATGCCGCATACAGGCCTGCGGGCAGGCTGGAGCGGATATTGACGCCCGGGGCAACAATGTCCGGGAAGGCGTCTTCCGGGTCGAGTATAGACGGCCCGCGGCTGGAGAAAGCGGCCAGGTGATCCATGGCATCGGCGGCGCCGGTGGTGAGCACACTGGCATAATCACCCGGCGAGCGCAGCGTCCCACAAGCCGGCCCTTCGTGCCCGGTAGAGACTTCCACCAGGATGCCCGCAGCCTGCAGATGATCGATGGCCGTACGGAACTGGGTATGCAGGCCGCCTCCCAACCCCCATGAGTTGTTGATCACATCCGGCGCCTGGCTCGGGTCAGGATTTTCCCCCGCCAGGTCGGTCGGCGCCAGCAGCCACTCAAAGCAGCCGATCAGGGTCAGGTCACTCGAACTGCCATCGTCGGCCATGTTCTTACAGGCGATCCACTTCGCACCGGGCGCCACCCCGATCTGGTTCCCTGCACCGTCATCTCCCACCATGGTGCCCGTGGTATGCGTGCCGTGCCCGCTGCCGTCGCCAGGGGCATCGGGATAAGTGCCGGTAGTGTCGTGCCAGTTATAGTCATGGCTGGCGGTGACCCCGTCCCAGCCGCGGTAGTGGCTTTGCAAGGCGCTGTGGGTCCAATCCACACCGGTGTCGGCGTCCGCCACCACGATGCCGCTGCCGTTCACGCCCAGCGCGCCCCACACCCGGTCTGCGCCGATGTGCGCCACGTTCCACTCCACCCCCCGCGCCTGCCCATTTACCAGCCTTCCCGGCTCCTGAGGAAGCTGGTACCGGTGGTTGGCGCTGAGCTGAGCCACGTCCGCCCGCCCGGCCAGTTCCCTGGCTAATGCCAGGTCGCCTTTGAGGAAAACCTGGTTGGTGATCAGGAAGGAGCGGAAAGCCAGGCCGCGCTGGCTCAACGTGCGGAGCAGGTCCTGCTGGCTGGTCTCTGCCACCCAGCGCAGTGCAGAATAGGTATAGCGGCCTTTCGCCTGCTTATCGGGCAGGCGCCTGGCAGCCTGAAGATCCGCCCGCCGTCTCATGGTCACAAAGAACTCCTGGCTGCCTCCTTGCTCCAGCTCCGCCAGCAGATCCGGATCAATCTTCTCCCCCGGGCCAGCCCCCCCGGCAGGCAGGTCCAGGCTCGGGTAAGGCGGTTCGCCCGCCGGCGGCATGGCAACATGCGCATTGAGCGCGGCCGGAAAAGCCAGACCGTCCAGCAGGCGAAGTGCAGCGCCGCCCTGCATCTCGCGCAGCACAAACGCCGCCGAGGCAGCGCCGGTATTGGTCAGGGTGAAGGGCAGCGTCGTATTGGCCCCTGGCCGCAGGTTCACCTCCAGCGCGGGCGGCGCGGTTTCCAGGCAGGGCTGCAGCAGGCGCAGTCCAAAATCCTGCACCGTCGCCTGGCCCGCGGTGATCATGACCCCCGCGGCGCCCCCTGCCAGGTGGTTGGCTGCCGTGACTTCAATGGACAGGGGGCTTTCTTCCTGGGGCAGCCAGTATTGGTACAGCCCCCCGGCGCCCGTGGTCGTGGTATAGGTCCCGGCGCGGCCGCGGATCACCACCTCAGCCGACTCCAGGGGCGCCGGGCTGTGGTCGCAGTAGCCCAACCCGCTCACCGCACCTTGCAGCTCGCCCCAGGCCGCCGGGTCCGGCAGCGTCACGGGTACCGCTCCAGGCAGAAACGGGATAGCCGAGGCAATGATCAACCAGGCCGCAGGCCGCGCTCCAGGCCGCAGGGAGCGCAGAAGCGGGTTCGGCAGCGGGGGAGGCGGTTCCCACAGCCAGGCGCTGGCGGCCAGGACCAGGACAGCCAGCAGGATGTGCAAAGACTGATGGGAGTATTCCCTGGTCAAGCTCGGCCCATCCCCCCGGCGCTAAGCATTCCGCCAGGGCAGCGTCACGCTGAAGACGCTCCCCTGCCCGAAAACACTGCTGACCGTGATTTCACCGCCTAGCAGCTCGACCAGGGCTTTGACCAGCGCCAGGCCCAGCCCGGCGCCTTCATAGTCGCGCTCCAGCCGGGTATCCAGTTGAACGAAAGCCTGGAAAATCTTCGCCAGGTCCTCCGGGCGGATGCCAATGCCCGTGTCGGACACGACCATCCGCACTTTCTTTTCATCCGCCAGGGCGGCGACCTGCAGCGCAATGCGTCCCCCAGCCGGGGTAAATTTCACTGCGTTATCCAGCAGCTTGTCCAGTATCTGCTGGACATGGCGGGCATCGGTGAGAAGCTGCAGATCCTGCGGCGCGATCTGAAAGCCGACCTGTTGTTGTTTCGCCCTGGCTTTGGCTTCCACCGTGCGCAAACTGGCGATGCA
>CAIQIV010000314.1 GCA_903871905.1 uncultured Chloroflexota bacterium
GGAAAGGGGAAGGGCTCTCGGTTTTCTCTCTGCGGCCGCCTACGCCGGGCAATCCACGGGGCCGTTTGTTTCGGGACTGCTCACCCACATGCTTGCCTGCGAAAAAATGTTTCTGGATATCTGCCGGGAAATCCCGGTCGGTGAACCACCTCAGTTAAACAATATCTCTCAAATATCCGAATACTGGCAGAAGATTGGGCAAGAATATGAGGATTACCTCTCCACCTGCCAGGAATCCGATCTATTGGTTGAACACAGGCTCCCATTTCAGCTAAAAGGCGTCCATCATCAGCTCAAAACCTGCGAGTTGCTGACACAGGCTATCATTCACTCTGTCCATCACCGTGGTGAGTTATCAATCGTTTTGACCAATCTTGGCTACCCACTCCCTACACTGGACATCATCTTATGGATGATTGACAACCGCCAGGATATATCTTCCATATAGAAAAATGAATACCGATCGATCCATGAAGCAAAGATCGAACAATTTCTTATGTTACTCTTCCTTGATGATATTCATCAAAATTGCGCAATCGCAACATCTGTGAGAAAATATCCCCATGCGTTTTGACCTTTTCACCTTGCTGCCAGAGGTTTTTCAACCTTATTTATCCTCCAGCATCCTCCAGCGCGCTGCGTCTAACAATTTAATCGAAGTCCGCATTCATGATATTCGAGCCTGGACCTATGATAAACACCACATTACCGATGATGCTCCTTATGGCGGGGGCGGCGGTATGGTCATGAAACCTGAACCAGTATTTGCGGCAGTCGAGTCGGTCCTCGGCGTACCCCCTTCCTGCCAGGTCATCCTGATGACACCTCAAGGCCGGACTTTCACCCAAAAAGTTGCCCAGGAATTATCCAACCTCCCCCATCTGGCATTGTTATGCGGGCGCTATGAAGGCATCGACGAACGCATCCGGCGGCATCTGGTAACGGACGAAATTTCGATTGGCGATTATGTCCTGACTGGCGGAGAACTGCCAGCTCTAGCCATCATCGACGCTGTCACTCGCCTCATTCCTGGAGCGCTGGGTGACCCGGACGGAGCCCAGGATGATTCGCACGCCTCCGGCTTGCTCGAATATCCCCATTACACCCGCCCACCCGTCTTCCGCGAGTGGGCAGTACCGGAAGTCCTTCTATCTGGCAATCATGCCCAAATCAACCGTTGGCGTCGTGAGCAGTCGCTCTTGCACACTCTCCGACGCCGTCCCGATCTACTGGCCTCTGCCGAACTATCTGCTTCAGATCGAAAATTCCTTGCACAAGTGGACCATGAACCTGCCTCATCTGGTTCTGAATAAGCCTGATCTCTCAAAAAGGAAACACAATGCAAAAATTAAACTACGGCAAGACCTTCCTGCTCGGGTTTGGTTTTTTCGGCGTCAGCATCATTTGGGGTGTGTATAACGCCTTTGTTCCTGTCTTCCTCGCCAATAAATTCCAGCTCTCTCCGGGCTGGATTGGCTTTTTCATGACCCTCGATAATATTGCCGCATTGTTTATCCAGCCGCCGATTGGGGCATACTCCGACCGGATCCGGACCCGTTTTGGCCGGCGGATCCCATTTATATTAGTTGGAGCGCCGATTAGCGCGGCTGCGTTTGGTTGGATTCCACTGGCCTCTGTCCTGCCGCTATTTGTTGCTGGCACAACCACACTGATCCTCAGCATGGCTGTCTGGCGAACACCAGTTGTTGCCCTGATGCCCGATATTACCCCATCCCGCTTTCGTTCTCAAGCCAACGGTATCATAAACTTCATGGGCGGTGTGGGCGCAATCATATCATTCCTGGTGGGCGCCTCACTTTATGAAGCTAACCCCGCTTATCCCTTCTGGATGGGATCGGTGTTAGTGATCCTCGCGGCTCTACTGGTCTTTATATTTATTAAAGAACCCCAAGAA
>CAIQIV010000315.1 GCA_903871905.1 uncultured Chloroflexota bacterium
CACAAATAAAAACGACAGGCCAACGGCATAAAATATCCAGGGGACAGTCAGCCATGCCGGTGGGAAGGCTTCCAACAAACGCGAGGCTGCCTGACCAATCTGGGTGGCAATATCTGGCGGAGTGATCTGCTCAAATGGGTAGGCACTTTCCCACATGTAGTACCATAAGCTGCCAAAAATAATAAACCCATTGACACAGCCCATGAAGAACCCCAGCAGGGATTCCTGCAGTTTTTCACGGCGGACGCGCGGCGCCCCCCACCCCTTCAGATTGGGGGTCTGATAGCCAAAAAAGATCAGGAAGACCATGATGGACGCCCGCTCCCAGAACAAGGGCTTGCCCCCCCCGGGCACCAGCGTATCGCGCACTGCCGGCACATAGTTCTCCAGGACCACGATCAAGAAAATGCCAACAATGGCGCTAAAGGTCACCATGATCTCGCGCGCCCAGCCGCGCATCGAGCCAATCACTCCAAAAAAGACCACCAGGATCCAGAACGCCACCAGCAGAGGGATCATCCGCCTGCGCCTCCAGGGACCAGGTCGTAAAACTGTTCCACAATCGCCGCCGCTGCCTGCGGCTGGGCCAGTTTCGCTGCCGCCTGGCGCATCTCCATCAGCCTGGCGGGCCCTGCCAACAACTCACGCACCACCGGCAGCAGCCGAACTGGCAGGTCCTCATCCGCTACCATGATGGCAGCGCCGCGCTGCTGCAGATAGTCTGCATTGACTTTCTGGTACCGCCAGGCGTGCGGATAGGGTACCAGCACAGATGGTAAACCGAAGAGCGGGAACTCGCCCAGCGTCGATGCCCCGGCGCGCGCCACCACGACGTCTGCCGCTGCCAGGGCTGCACCCATCTCGTCGTGAAGGTAGGGGAATGCAAGATAGCGGGAGGATAATTCTGCCGGCAGGGACTGGCGAGCAGCCTGAACGTCATCCCAATTTGCGCTTCCGCTGATATGAACAACCTGGCACAGGCGCAGCAGTTCCGGCAGCACCGGGGCTAAAGCCTGGTTGATTGAGCGTGCCCCCTTGCTGCCGCCAAAGACAAGCAGCACCGGCCCGTCTGGCGCCAAACCCAATGAGCGCCGCGCAGTTCCAGGCTCCCAGTGCTTCAGTTCTGGCCGTGTGGGATAGCCGGTCACCACAACTCCTTTATGCCGCGGAAAATAGCTGCGCGAATCTTCAGCAGTGACAGCGATGCGCCGGGCAAAAGGTGCCAGGAATTTCAACGCTAACCCCGGCTCGATATCCGGCACATACAGAACAGAAGGCAGGCTGCGTCCGGCAAGCGCCATGGGCACCGCCACGAAACCACCCGTGAAGAACAGAACATCCGGCTGGTAGCGGCCCAGGATGCGCCGGGACTCAAAGTACCCGCGTGACAGGCGCACCAGGCTGCGCGGCAGGCTGGCGATGCTGACGCCGTGCACCTGGCCGGCGGAAATGGTCTCAAATGGGATGCCAGCCCGCTTCACCAGGTCTGCTTCCATCCCACCGGCTCCGCCGACCCACAGGACATCCGCCGTATCATTCCGTTCCGCCAGCGCCTGAAGCACGGCGACTGCGGGATACACCCCGCCTCCCGTCCCTCCGGCGCAGATCAACAAGCGTCTCAAAGGACCTTCCTTCCTCTTCCCTTGCCCTGGCTGCCTGGCGTGAAATATTTAACAGAATTCCCACAGCAACCATGGTGACTAACATATTCGACCCGCCCGAACTGATAAAAGGCAGGTTATTCCCGGCAAATGGGATGACACTGACCATCACACCCATGTTGATCATCGCCTCAATGGTGATCCAGATTGCCAGGCCAGAGGCCAACAGCGCGCCAAAGGCATCGGGGGCGCGGTGGGCAATCACCAAACCGCGATACAGCAGGAATGCAAAGGCAAGCACCAGGACAATGGCGCCCACGGTGCCAAATTCTTCCCCAAACACGGCAAAGATGCTGTCCGTGGAAGGATAAGGCAAGCCGGCCAACTTGGTCTGCGAATGCCCGATGCCCGTGCCAAACCATTTCCCATTGACAAAAGCCTCCAGCGCCCACTGCACATGGTCCGATGCTTTCAGTGGATCAAAGATGCTGCCGCGAAAAGATTCAACCCGCGAACTGCCGGTCGGGTTAAACACAACGATCATGATGCTGCCAAAGACGATAAAAAACACCACAATAAACATCTCAAGTACCCGCCCCCCTCCCAGGAAGAACAGCAGGCCGCCCAGGAAGACTACGGTGAGGGTAGCGCTTACGTCTGGTTGGAAGACGATCAGCGTCGCCAGCACGCTGACAACCAGGGCCAGGGGGATCCAGGTCAGCAAACGGTTGGTCAGCACGTCCTGCCGGGAGGTAATCCATGCTGACAGGTACAAGACCGTAATCAGCTTGGCCAGCTCCGAAGGCTGGTAAGAGCCGCCGCTCAAGGTGCGCGTGGCATTGTTCACATCCTCATGGATCACCAAAACCACAACCAGGAGCCCAACGGTCACGACCAGGCCTAATACAGAAAGGTATTTCAAGTGGTGATAATCAAAAAAGGCCAGAAATACTGCACAAGCCAGGCCCAGGCCAATCCACAGCAGCTGGCGGTTAAACATATACAGCGGATTCCCCATCCAGCGCAAAGAAAAATCGTAGCTGGCAGAATAGACCATCAGGATACCCAGAACCAGCAGGAAGGCGACGATCAGGATCAGGCCGATATCGAAACCCACATGGGTGATACGGCGTTGGGCGACGCGCTCTGGGGCACCAGCCGAAACATGATTTAAACCAACTGATTGACCCATTCGCTGAAACATAAACCACGCTCCTCAAAATCATGGAACTCGTCAAAACTGGTACCGCCCGGGGATAATAAGACGACATCCCCAGGCTGGACGATTGCCGCCGCTGATTGGACTGCCTGCCGCAGGCCGGAACAACGGGTTATAGTGAGAGGACTTCCAGCCTGGGAAGGCATCACCTGCTGCAGCGCCTGGAAGATCTTTTCTTCCGCCTCGCCAAAGAGAACCACATGATCCACCCGCTGGTGAACCACCTGGGCCAGCTCTCCCCAGGGCAGGTTTTTGTCTCTCCCACCCAGTAGCAGCACCAATGGCTCATCGAATGAGCGGATTGCAGCCAGGGTCCGCTCAGGAGCAGTGGCGATCGAGTCGTTGTACCAATCCGCCCCTCCCCAGCTGCGCACAAACTGCAAGCGGTGCGCCACACCGGTGAAGCCCTCCACCCCGGCCTGCATGACCGCCCGGGGAAAGCCCGCTGCCGCGGCGATGGCACAGGCTGCCAGAACATTCAATAGATTGTGCTCGCCGCGCAGCACCACCACCCGGGTGGGCATCAGGCGGTAATTTTCCAGGCTTCCCAAGGCAGGATCAACCATGCGCAGCATCACCCATTCGCCATCCGTATATGTCCCTTCCTGCCCCTCAGGCAGAGCACTCAGCCCGAAGGAGAACAAGCGGCGGTTCCTAACCAGGGAGACCAAACCCCAGGCGCCAGGGTCATCCCGCCCCAGCACTGCTGCACAGCCTTCCCGCAGCGCCGTGCATGCCACACCCGTGCCGGGCTCAAACTGCAGCAGACGCCCCTTGGCTGCAGTATAGGCTTCCATGGTGCCGTGCCGGTCGAGGTGGTTGGGAGTGATATTGAGCACCGCGGCCACGTGTGGGGAAATGGTCATCTGCTCCAGCTGGAAGCTGGAAAATTCGACCACGCAAAAATCATCCGCGATCATCTGGTCCACCACGCCGATCAATGGGGTGCCGATATTCCCCCCCAGCCACGCCCGGCGAAATGCACCCTGCAGTGCAGCCGCCTGCCCCATGCGGTGCACCAGGGTGGTGGTGGTGGTCTTTCCTGCCGAGCCCGTGATACCAATCACCGGGCAGGGGGCCAGCTCAAGGAAGACCTGCGAATCATTGGAGAGCGGCAGCCCACGCTCCAAAGCGCCAGCCACCAGCGGGTTGTTCAACGGCACACCGCCGGAGATGCATACCAGGTCAGCCTGTTCCAACAGTTCCAATGGGTGACCGCCCGCCACAATGCGCACGGAAAGGGGTTCCAGCTCACGGCAAACGTCCTCAAGCTCGCTCAGCGGCAGGCGATCATTGAGCACCACCACGGCCCCATGAGCAGCCAGGTAAGCAGCCAGCGCCCTGCCCTGGCGGGCTGCACCAATCACCAGCACACGCCGCCCCTGCCAGGTGCTCATCCGCCCCTCCACAGCGCCAGGCCGATGCCCATCATGGCTCCAACCAGGCCAATCAGCCAAAAACGCTGCACAATTTGCGTCTCGCTCCAGCCGGACAGCTCAAAATGGTGGTGCAGCG
>CAIQIV010000316.1 GCA_903871905.1 uncultured Chloroflexota bacterium
GCCGGCAACCATTCCCAATTCCGGCTCAGCTTGATTGGCAAGCTCAACCATGTCAATTTTTGTACCGTTATCGCTGTCCATTCGCTGAAATGAAAACGACTTTGATCAATTATCTGCCAGGCGAGTATAAATGCTGGCAGAAAAGCCGAGTAACTCCAGAATACGGGTCTGCAAGTTTGTAAGCGGCGTGACGTGACGAATAATCTGGTTGGGCAAGTGAACAATGGTCAGCGTGACTTCATCGAATTCTTTGAGTAATCGCTCTGTGGTTGGGTTGTCGATGCCCTTCTTGGGGTTATTCTCGATCAGGCCGGTCAAAAGCTCCTGGTTCTGCTTCAAGTTGCGCCGAACGATGAATTCGATCAGGGTCAGAAATCGCACCGCAATGCATAACAGATTGGTCAATCCTGCCACCTGGTCATCGCGTTTGACGAAGAGCGGGTCTAAAGACAGGGGGACGCCTTTCAAACGATGAAAATTGCGTTCGATGAGCCATTCGTCGCGATAGGTGAGGACAGCCTGCTCCAGGCTGAGTTGTTCAGCGGGAGCGTTGGTGGCAAATACGCGCCAGCCGAGTGTTTTGCGGTAGGCGTTGATAGCTTCAGCCTGTCTGCTGACAGCCGTGATTTGATAGCGAACGGTGACGATCTCCTGTTTGGGGCGACTGGGGTTGCCGCGTCCCCGTCCGATATACTTGGTTTGACGCTTCTCCTGGCGCTCAAAGTTGAAATCGAGCAGTCCTTCGACCTCGTAGGCATTCAGGATGGCGTTGGCGGCGGTGATCAGTTCGTTTTCGTCCTGGATTTGCCGTTTGCCGCGTCCAGGAAGCGGTGTGAGCGCCTGCAGGCGTTCAGCGGCTCGTTGCAGGTGGTTTTCCAGGATCTCCAACTGCGCTTTGCGATACCCTTCGGAGCGGACTACCATCACCCGCTCGGTCCACTGGAGCGACTGAAAGCCATCCTGCTGAGCCATCACGGCCTGAACACCAACTGGACGCTCCAGTACGTAACCCTCGGCCAGCAGTTTGCGTTCCCCCTTTGCCTGCTCAATCGTGATCGCCTGCAATGGGTGCTCATCGTCACCAGCCATGGCCACCCACTGCTTCATCTCTTGCGCCGTTTCTCCCGTTTGCGCCAGCGGACACAGGTAATGCTGTCCCAAACGATGAGTGTGAGCACGCGTCGCCAGTGCGCTCATCTTGCTGTCTCCCACAAACAACAATCCCTTTCGGTCGATCTTCTGCAAATCCAGATCGATCGCCGGCGTGTAAAGCTTGTCATCAGCCAGGTTACCCGCCAGCACTTGTGTCACCAACAGCATTCCCAATGGATCGAGCGCCGCCACCATCAGTTTGATCTGCCGCAGGCTGGGATCATCCTTGCTGTACCCATATTGAAACAGGCTCTCCTCTCCGCCTGCATGATAACCCGACACGGTTGTCGTATCCAGCCGCACTCGCTCAGCCTTCAAGTCATACACCCGCAGCAAGCTGCGCCCCAACTCTTCTTCGATCGCACTCCATGTACCTGGCTTACTCAACCGCCGCAACATCAACGTCAGCCGATCATCTGTGAAGTCCAATTCTCGCACCTGCTGTCCGCTGATCCGCTCGATGGTCTCTTTTGCCTGTCTCGCCCAGGCCTGCACCGGCCGCTTTCGATGGTCACTTTGCGTCAAAAGATGCGCCAACCAGATGCTGGCAATCCAGCCCCAGCTCAGTCCTTGGTGCAGGCCATGCCGCCCAAGGTGCCGGTCTATAATTTCGGGCAGTCCCGTTCGGATCATCATCTCGAGCAACAGCGGAAAGTCGTCAATTCGTTCTGTCGTTATCGTAACTTCGGTGTCCATTCCCTGGGATTACCAGGAAATTCGCGATTTGGCCAGAATTTTCAGCGAATGATGAGTATAATTCTTGTTGCTTCAATAATAATCTATATCTTGACATCTCTGGAAGATCGAAAGAAACCTTGCTGTAAATCTGGATGTTAGGAAGCGGGCATTTTGCAGGAACCTTTGTCAATTACGAGCAAGAAACAAATTTATAATTTGCTTCTTAATAGGGATCCGAACGCAGATGAGTTAATGGATCTGACAGTTGATGGAGACACGCCAGACATGTTTGCGTGGCGGGTGATGCTGTCGGAACCGGGATTGGCCTGGGCGTGCGAGTCTGCCTTATCGTTGGCAGAGAATTATATCCACATTGCCCGCTGTAAAGTTGTTCGCCA
>CAIQIV010000317.1 GCA_903871905.1 uncultured Chloroflexota bacterium
AGGCCAGGCTGCGCGTGTCAAAGTACAGGGCATGCCCCTCCACCCCGCACAGGCTGGCAAACTGGTCCATCAGCCCGCAGGACAGCCCGACATACTCGCGCTCTGCCCTCAGGCAGATCTGAGCCAGCTCCATCGGCCCGATCTGCCAGCCGCCCAGCTCCCGCCACAGCACGGCAAAGACCACCTGGATCGCCGCCGACGAGCTCAACCCTGAGCCGACCGGGATGGTGGAATTGAAGACCCCCTGCAGGCCGCTGGCAGAGTATCCTGCCTGCCTCAGCGCCCAGGCGACCCCCGCCGGGTACAGGCACCAATGGGGCAGCGGTCGGCCGTCCAGGTCTCTTTTTGCCTCCAGGTTATCCAGGCTGAACCTTGATGTTTCGCCAAGGTCCAACGCCTGCAGGGTGACCGTGCTACTCGGGTCAGGCTGCGCGAGCAGCGTGACCCGGCGGTCGATGGCCGCGGGTAGGACGAGGCCGTCATTGTAGTCCACGTGTTCGCCCAGCAGGTTGACCCGCCCCGGGGCCGAGGCGCAGTACCCGGCAGCCTGGCCAAAGGCGGTGTAGAACGCCTCCTCCAGGCTCATTGCGTTTCCCGATAAGGATACAGGAAGGCGCCGGGAAAATCTTCGTCCACTTTCTTTCGCTTCCCGCTCCAGCTATCAATCTCCAGGCGGTAGACTGCGGTCCGGGCCAGCTCCTTTTCCTGGATCGGGCGGTAATCCCTGCCTGGCTGCAGGTGCGGGAAGTATTTATCCAGCAGCAGCTGCAGGCCGCGTTCGGCCTCTGCCCTGTCTTCGACCAGCTTGACCAGCCCGAATACGATCACGCTGGAGAACTCCACGCTGAACTCCAGGGCGGTATCGGCGGGCAGCAGGCGCCCCATCTCGCTCACCCCGAAACTCACCTTGGGGTTGGATTGAAGATTGGTGGGGGTGCGTCCCACTTTGGCGCTGTGAAAATAAATCACGTTGGCTGCGCCCTCGTAGACGAACAGGTTGATATGGATAAAAGGCTGGTCCTGGTCGCTGGTGGCCAGCACGCCGACCGGGGCCCGCTGCAGCAGCGCCTGGATCCAGGCTGGATCTTTGACCTCCCGGTCCTTACGCCGCGGCTGGTTGATTGGTGCATCCTTCATGTCATCTACTCCATCCATCAGATCTGCTGGATATTGTATCCGAGAATCTGCCTTGTAAACCTTTCACCGAAAGAAGAAAAAAGACATTCTGCCTTCTCATGGTATGATCAGGGTTGTGATCGTTTGCTGTTACACTGCAAAGCGTGGAAGATGAGGAGCAGATCCATGCGTCACGTTTGTTTGATTGGGATGCGTATGCTGCTTTTGCTCCTACTGGGGCTGGCTGGCCTGGCAGGTTGTGCGACTCTATTCCCAACTGATTCCTTACAGCCCAGGAACCCAACCCCCAATATCCCGGCGGCCAAGGATATCCAGCTCAGCTTCACCCCCCAGGAAAAGGCCTGGCTGGCACAGCATCCGGTGGTTCGCATGGGCAGCGAGTCGAACTTCCCACCCTATGAGTTCCTGGACAACGCCGGAAATTTTGCCGGCATTTCGGCTGATTACCGTGAGCTGCTTGAGAAGAGGCTGGGTATCGATATCCAGGTTGAGCAGTATCCCAGTTTTGCCATGGTGCGCGACCGGTTGAAGAGCAAGGACCTGGATTTGGTGCTGATGCTGACGCCCACGCAAGAACGCAGGGAGTTCACCCTCTTTACCCAGCCATTCTTTGATTACCAATTGGTCATTGTCACGCGGGATGATCATCCGCTGGTTCTGGGCCTGGATGAATTCAATGGGAAGCAGGTTGGGGTGGTGGAAGGGTACGCCTCCAGTGAGTACCTGGCAAGGAAGTATCCAGGCCTGGACCTGGTCCCATACCCGACTGTGGAAGACGGGGTGATGGCTGTTTCAACCGGCAAGGTGGACGCTTTCGTCAATGAAGTGTTTGCCACGGTCTATCCAATTCGTA
>CAIQIV010000318.1 GCA_903871905.1 uncultured Chloroflexota bacterium
ACAGCAGCACAGCCCGCAGCGCCTGGCGCAGGGTGCAGCGCGCCGCGTCGCGGCCCGGACCCGCCTCCCCGTACAAACGCTGCTTGGCCATTTCAATGTAGTTGTCCGCCAGGTCATGCCAGAAGAAATTCTCGCTCTCCAGCCGCGCCGCAGCGTAATCATAAGCCTCAAAGGCGCGGGTAGCCTGGTCAATCACCTGCTGCAAGCGGGCCAGCAGCCAGCGGTCAGCCAGGGTGTAATCCAGCCCGGCGTCCTGCGAAGGCAGGGTCTCATCGAGAAAGGGGGCGGTGAAGCGCGCCACGTTCCACAGCTTGGTGACCAGGCGCGCCCCATTCTGGATCTTTTCCTCGCTGATCACCGCATCCCGCCCGGCGCCGGTGGAGGCAGCCCAGTAGCGCACGGCGTCCGCCGAGTACTGCTCGATCATCTCGCGCGGCGGCATGGGCCCGCCACCGCGGCTCTTGCTGATCTTGCCCATCCCTTCCCCGGCCAGTCCCCAGCCGGAGATCAGCACCTCCTTCCAGGGCAGGCTGCCGAAGTGATACCAGGACTTGACCAGGGTGTAGAAAGCCCAGGTGCGGATGATCTCGTGCGCCTGGGCGCGCAGGCTGAAGGGAGACACGCGGGCGTACAGCCCGCCGCCCGGCGCATCCTGTGAAGCCAGCCGCTGTCCGGCAATCTGGGGGGAGAGGGAGGAGGTGGCCCAGGTGTCCATCACATCCGGGTCCGGCTCAAAGTCCGTGCTGCCGCAGGCGCACGGGCGCCGCGGCCCGCGCTCCAGCGGATCGACCGGCAGGTCGGCTTCGTCCGCCAGCATCACCTCCCCGCAGGCAGTGCAGGTCCAGGCCGGAAAGGGCACGCCATAGAAACGCTGGCGGGAGAGACACCAATCCCAGGCCAGGTTTTCCACCCAGGACTGGTAGCGCCGCTGCATATGCTCCGGATGCCAGGCCACCTGCTCGCCCAGGCGCAGCAGCTCCTGCTTGTGGTCCAGCAGGCGCACGAACCACTGGCGGGCCAGGATGTACTCCACCGGGGTGTCACAGCGCTCGTGGACGCGCACCGACTGCTCCAGCGGCTGGCTGCCGAGCAGCAGCCCGGCCTGCTCCAGGGCCTGAATCACCTGGTGGCGCGCTTCGGCGGCGGGCAGCCCGGCAAAACGCCCGGCTGCCGGGGTCATGCGTCCCTCCCGGTCGATGGCTTCCACCACCGGCAGATGGTGAGCCTGCTGCCAGGCCAGGTCAGCCTGGTCGCCGAAAGTGCAGCACATCACCACCCCGGTGCCCTTCGCCGGGTCAGCCGCCGGGTCCACCAGCAGCCTCACCTGCCGGCCAAAAAGCGGCACGGTCAGCACCGCGCCCTCCAGCCGCGCTCGCCGCGGGTCATCCGGGTGGATGAAGGCAGCCACGCAGGCCGGCAGCAGCTCGGGGCGGGTGGTGGCGATGGGCAGCAGCTCCCCGCCCGGCAAGCGGAAGCCCAGGGTGTAGAAGGTGGTGGAGCGGGGCAGGTCATTCAGCTCGGCCTGGGCGATGGAGGTGCGGCACTCCGGGCACCAGATGGCGGGCGCCTCCCGGCGGTAAGCCAGGCCCCGGCGGACCAGGTCAATGAAAGAAAGCTGCGAGGCGCGGCGGGAGCTCTCGTCGATGGTGCGGTAGGTATAACGCCAGTCGATGGAGAGGCCCAGCCGCTGCCACAGCGCCTGGTACTCCGCCTCGGCTTGCTCGCTCTCTTCCAGGCACTTCCGAATGAAGGCACTGCGCCCCAGGCTGGCGGCCGTGACCCCCAGGCGCTTTTCCACCAGGCGCTCGGTGGGCAGGCCGTTGTCATCGTAGCCCATGGGGTAAAACACCGCCCGGCCGCGCATGCGAAAATAGCGCGCCATGAAATCGGCATGGCTGTAGGAGTAGACATG
>CAIQIV010000319.1 GCA_903871905.1 uncultured Chloroflexota bacterium
ATACTTGGCATCGACCGCATCAGTGAAGGTATACTTGCCCAGCCTTTTTAAGGGCTCTGCCACCACAAATAAGGCCACGATCCAACCCGCCAGGTAGCCAATCGAGTACAAGAAACCATCATAGCCAACCGTGGCGATCATTCCGCAAATGCCAAGAAATGACGCCGCTGATAGATAATCCCCGGCAAAAGCGACCCCGTTCACCCCCCAGTTAATCTGGCCCCCAGCGGCATAATAACCTGAGGATGTTTTGGCTCTATTCCCCAGGTAGAATGACAGGCCGATGACAAACACGACGAAAATAAGGAAAACGATGATAGCCATGATGGATATCCCTACTTCTCGTTTTTAGAGAGTTGGTTTTCTTTTCGCCGGCAAAGTGCATCATAAACCAGCGCTAAAATCAAAGCTACAATGATCAGGGAAAACCCATAGACCGTTGCCAGGTTTAATCCTGCGAAAAGGATGGCGCCCATCGCCTGGGGGGCAATGAGGTTGATGGCCACAAAGCCTGTATAAAAGAGCAGGTAGAGGAAAAACATCTTTACCCCAAGCTGCATCTTGTAGGGTCCGGCAAGGTCTTTTCCTGAAGATGATGCTGGTTCATGCAACATGATGAAGCGCTCCTATTCCGTTTGTGATTTTTGGGACATACCCGGGTCGGGAATGATTATAGCATATTTATTCCAGGCTCTTCCTCAGCGCTCCCAGCGAGACCAGGCTGCTGATGTCCTCCACAAAGCGGATGCGCTCAGGGTGGTCACTGGCCAGGGCGCCGCGCAGCAGGATGGGGGACAGGTCCAGGTTCTCGGCGCCGCGGTAGGTGGACAGCACGCAGTATTCGGCGCAGTAGCCGCTGAGGATCAGCGTGTCAATCCCCAGTTTTTGCAGCTCTCCCTCCAGCGGGGTCTTGTTGAAGGAGTTGCCATAGGTCTTGTGGATGTGCAGGTCGCCGGGCAGGATCTTCAGGCTCTCGGGCAGGTCATAGCCCGGTGCGCCGGGGACCAGGCCGTTCTCAGGCTCCATGTGCTGGACGCACACCACCGGCAGCTGGTGCTCCCGGAACAGGGCGATGGCGGCGTTGATATAGGGGATGGCCTGGTTGAGCGACTCGGCGGTGGCAGGGCTTTCGTCAAAAAAGGCTTTCTGGACGTCAATGACAAGCAGGGCTGGTTTCATCATAACCTCCTGGGTTAATCTATCTGGCTGTTGACCAATTCAATCGCCGCTTTTCCGGTCATATGTTCAATGATGACCTCTAAGACGCACACTGTTTTCCAACTGCGCGTAATTTCCTGCTGGCCTACTTCCTGGAAATCCGGAGAGTATTTTTCGACCAGGCACTCCAGTGCATATCGCTTCACGTCATCCTCCACCACAAAACGGGCCCGGCCAAACACGATGGCGCTGCGAAAATGGGTGGTGACCGTCTCCTGGATCACCTCATCTTTTTCAATTACACAAAAAGAGACTTTGTCATTTTTGGCCAGGGCGTCAACCTTATGCCCTTCCCTGGCCAGGTGAAAGAACAGCCTGCCGTCTGTGTAAACGTAGCTCAGGGGAACGGCATACGGATAACCATCGTCTCCGGTGACCGCCAGGACACCGGACGTGCAGGATTTCAAGATATCGATAGTTTCTGCTTGCGAGAGTAACTGTTTTTTTCTTCTCATTCCGCGAAACATGGCGTTTCCTTACGATGCAGAATACTGGGAGAGAATTTCCTGGCGCCAGGGAATATTACTGGCTCTTTTCCGCCACCAGCTCAATCTCCACCTGTGCATTGAGCGGCAGCTCGGCGACCGCCACCGTGGTGCGGGCAGGGTATGGGGCTGAAAAGCGCTCCTGGTAGACCTGGTTCATCCCGGCAAAGTTGGCCATGCTGGTCAGGTACACGTTTACCTTGATTACCTGGTCCATGGTCAGCCCGGCGGCAGCCAGCACGGCTTCCAGGTTGTTGAACGCCTGCTGGGTTTGATCGCCGATCCCGCCGTCTACCAGTTTCCCGGTCGCCGGATCGATGGGGGTCTGGCCTGAACAATACAATAAATTCCCTGTCCAGATGGCTTGTGAATAGGGTCCAATTGCCTTGGGGGCGTTGGGGCTGGATACAGGTTTGCGTGCCATGGGTTCTCCTTGGGTAATAAAAGTATGGAATGATAGAGCCCTATTATATCTCGCCTTTAGACCTGCAAAATGGCCTGCTTTGTGCCCGGCTGAGATATCACCCGGCTGACAGCGAATCTTCTTTGCGCACAGGAATTTCTCACGGATTTCTCATCGCAAAAGCCCTGGCGGGTGTTGCAATTTTTCGCCATCCAGGGTATCATTACGGATAATGATTATTGATAAAGAATAATTCCTGAAAGAGAACTAATGTCCGATCCTGATCTCCGTTTCCACCAAATGATTGCAGCTTTGAAAGAGCGCGATTTCAGGCTGACACCCCAGCGCATTGAACTGGTGCGCTTGATTGCCGCCAGCGAAGGTCATCCCAGCGCAGGCCAGCTGTACTCAAAAATCAAGCTCATGTTTCCCACCATGTCGCAGGCTACCGTTTACAAAACCCTGGGTTTGTTGAAAGAAATGAACCAGGTGCTGGAGATCGATATGCATGACGA
>CAIQIV010000320.1 GCA_903871905.1 uncultured Chloroflexota bacterium
CCGATGCGCCTCCCCCTCACTCACTATGTTCTCCTCCTGCCCCTGGTCGCCGCCTGTGGAGGGCAGCCTGCGCCCCCCGCCGCCATCCTGCCAACCCCCACCGCCTCGCTTCCCACCTCCACCTCTCCCCCGCCGGCTTCCGCCCCCGACCTCGCCCAATACGCCTTCCCCGCCTCCATCAATAAAACCCGGCCCTACCTGTTCTACCTCCACGGGAAAGTGCTCGAAGACCAGGGGCTGCCCGCCGTCAGCCCCGACTTCGGGGAATACCAATACCCGGAAATCCTGGAGAAGCTGGCCTCCTTCGGCTTCGCCGTGGTCAGCGAGACACGGCCCAAAGACACCGAAGTTCATGCCTATGCGCAGAGGGTCATCGATCAGGTCACCAGCCTGCTGAAAGCCGGCGTCCCCCCGCAGAACATCACCATCGTTGGCGCCTCCAAGGGCGCCTGGATCGCCGTGCTCGTCTCCCACCTGCTCCACAACCCTCACGCTAACTTCGTCCTCCTCGCCATCTGCAGCCCGGAGGCAGTCGCCGCCTTCAAGCAGGAGCAGGTCGTCCTCGCCGGAAACGTACTGTCCATCTACGACGACAAAGACCCTTACGCCGGGTCCTGCCAGGAATTATTTGATCTTTCTCAAGGGAAAGGGCTGGCGCAGTCCGAAGAGATCCTCCTCAAGCTTGGCGCCAGTCACGGCCTCGTCTACCAGCCGCTGGATGCCTGGGTTCTCCCCACCATTCGCTGGGCAGAGCAGTTCCGCCGCTGATCCCTGCTGCTGTTCCTGTCCATCCTGGCGGGAGCCCGCCGATCAGCGCAGGTAATTGCAATACCCGTCAAATTCGTTGCCGCGCCCCCAGTTCCCCGTGCCCAGGTTGTACACCTGTTTCGAATCGCTGCCGATGATCGGAACCAGCAGCAGCACCTCCTTCCCCGGTGAGCTGCCGCACACGTACAGGCTCCAACCCTCCTGCTTGTCCTCGTACTGCAGCGGGTCACGCGTCATGCGCATGCCGCACACGTACAGGCTCCAATCCTCCTGCTTGTCCTCCTCACCAGCCAGGGACGGCGCCTGGCAGCCAGGGCGCGGCAGGCCCGCCAGGTAACCCGGAACCAGGTGTTCCAACCCGCCGGGTGAGGCGCTGCCAGCGCCCTCCCCCGGGAAGTAGCTGCCGTGGTCTGCCTTATAAGCTTCCAGGGCGGTGATCAGCGGGACCGCCGCCTGGCGGCTCAGCCCGTCGCATGCCTGCCCGTAAAAAAATCCGACCAGCGGCGCCGCCAGCTGCAGCAGGGGCAGCAGAAAAGTGCCCGCCAGGTACCAGCGCCGCCACGTCTGCCCTTCGCCGATCTCCGGATAGACATGTTTCGCTTCAAAGCGGAAGACCAGCAGCGTCGCCAGCGCCGCCACCGGCGTGAACAGGCAGGTGAAGAACCCCGCCCCGGGGAAGAAGTTGCCAAAGCTGTAAGTCATCCACACCCCCAACCCGACCGCCGCCGCCCCCAACCCCGCCAGCACCAGCGCCAGGCCTCTCCTGTCTTTCTTCCTCACCCGCGAGATATACAACACCGCCGCCCCCGGCCCGGTGACCAGCAGGATCAATACTGGAGGGAGAAGAAGTTCTATCATAGGC
>CAIQIV010000321.1 GCA_903871905.1 uncultured Chloroflexota bacterium
AGGTTTTTGACCGCGGGCGCGAAAAAACCTGTCAGGTCTCTCGATTTTCCAGCCTGCGTCGAGAATTGGCAAGACCTGACAGGTTTTGACTCCTGCTCCCCGGCGTTACCGGCTTACCGGATCAGGCGCCCCCACCTCAGCCTTGATCGCATCCACCAGCGCCTGGCCTTTGTCCAGGTCGAAATCGCCGGTTGTGCGCCACAGGATGTTCCCTGCCCGGTCCACCAGCAGGATGTGCACCTGGTCCTTGCCGGGAATATCCAGCGACCGGCGGAAGCTCTCGGTATCGATGTACAGCGTCACGGTGCGCTGGCGCGCCTTGGGGTCGGGGATCCCGGCGCGCATCCCCTCGTTGATAAAGGTGCGCGACAGTGCGGACATCTCGTCGATGGTCGGCAGCTCGTAGTAAACCAGCCCGGGGACGATTTGCTCCAACTCCTGGGCGAAGGGCAGCCAGGTATTAACCGTCAGCTGCTGGCGCTGCAGGAAGGGCACGAACAGCAGGTTCAGCTCGCCGCCGAAATCACGCGGGAACTCCAGCTCCTTGCGCTCCAGGTTGAAGCCCGAAACCGTCGGGAAACGCCCGCCCTGCGGGTCCACCACCAGCCGGCTGCGGCCTACCGCAATCCGCCAGCCCAGCATTGATATCAGACCGATCACCGTCACACTCACCATCGCTCGCCAGATCATCGTATACCTCATTTTGAACCACTGCCATTAACCTTGTGAAAGATATCTTAGCATAAAGTCGAGAGAATGTCAATATATTGTATAGGTATTGTTTCGGATAGCTGGACGTGCAAGCATAGCCCAGGCTTCCTGGGGTGAGATGCGGGCGCGGGTTGTCCACGGCAGGGGAATGAGCGATGCTGCGCGGCGTTCAGCAGTTGACTCCTGCTGCTTTTTGTACTAAACTTTCGTCAGGTTCGATTTTTCTTTGCTGCGGGGGAGGCCCGGTGCCGCAAAACCTGGACGCCAGCACGCTGAGAATCCTGAACGCTGACGGCCGGATGGTGGGCGCCGGTTTCCTGGTGGTGCCGCGCCCGGCCGTCACCTGGGCCCATGTGGTGCGCGCCGCAGGCCGCTGGCTAGTTGAAGTGCTGGCAGTGGCCTGCTACCTGGGCGGCGCCAGCACGGCGGCGCGGGTGGCAACTGCCGGGGGGTGGAAACGGAGAATGTGACGCGAGCGCTAAACAACAAGAAATTGAAGCCAGAAGAGGATACACATGGCAAAATCCCAGACCGGCCTACCACAGGCCATTGCAAAATTTGACCGGCAGGCTGTCCGCGCGCGTATCGAAGCGGGCGAGCAGGAACGTCAGAAAATCGTACAGCGTTTTCCAATCGGCGCCTGGCCGGACCTGCCCCTGGAGCGTTACGCCCTTGGCCAGGCTGATTCGACCAATACCTACTGCTGGCTGCTGGAATTTGGCTCGTCGCACCTGGGCAGTATGCGCGGCGGCTCCTCCTCGAAACACCTGGTTTACAAGCATAAAAACAAGCCCGGCTGGTATTTTCCATCCCATTACCGCGATGAACAGGCAGCCTGGCAGGCCGTTCGGGCTGCTTTTGTCAGGGCCTTTGATCTGGCAAAAGCCCAGGAATGGGACCAGATTGACGGGCTGGCGCCGTTGGTGGGCGCCCGGGTACTGCGGATGAAAACATTGAACGTCTATTTTCCGGCCGATACCCTGCCGATTACGTCCTTTGATCACCTCCAGCACTACCTGAAACGCCTGGAGGTTTGGACCGAAGATATGGCGCGTTGGGATGTGGTGCATCTCAACCGCAGCCTGCTGCGGGCTTTACACGAAATCCCCGCGCTGAAAGACTGGACCACCGATGAATTGGGACAGTTATTGTATGCCTGGGCAGATCCCAATCCAACGCACCGGGTGGTCAAGATTGCTCCAGGCGAGGATGCCCGCTTGTGGCCCGACTGCCTGGAAAAGGGTTATGTCCGGGTGGGCTGGGATAAGACCGGCGATCTGCGTGAGTATGAGGATAAGAGCGCTTTTAAAGCTCGCTTTGCCGAGCTCTATGCCGAGGAATATAAAGCCCACACAGCGACGCTCAGCCGCAAGGCCAATGAGCTGTGGACGTTGGTGGAGCTTGAGCCAGGCGATATCGTTGTCGCCAACCAGGGGATCAGCAAAGTTCTGGCGATCGGCAAGGTGGTTGAGCCAGGTTACCGCTGGCTGCCTGACTGCGGCGAAGAATATTTTCACACGGTCGCTATCCAGTGGGACACC
>CAIQIV010000322.1 GCA_903871905.1 uncultured Chloroflexota bacterium
AAATCAAACGCCATGGCCAGGATGCCAAAATACAGGCTGATCACCAAAAGGCGCAGGATATATTCGTTCTTCACCACCAACGGCGCCAGCGCCAGGACCACCACGCAGGCCAGCAGCGGCAGGGAAAGCCCCAGCGCCTCCAGGCGCCCTTTCAGCGAGATCCCGGTGCGGGAGGCAGTGTCGGAGAGAGGCTGCGTTGCAGACATGACCGGCTACTCCCACACGCTCTTTAGGCCAGAGCCGAACAGGCCGCTGGGCTTGATCAGCAGCAGCAGGATCAACAGGCTGAGGCTGGCTACATCCTGCCAGCCCTGGCCCAGGAAGAAATAGGACACGCTCTCAAACATGCCTACAATAAATCCAGCTACCACCGCCCCTTCCACGTTCCCCAGGCCGGCGATGGTCACCACAAACCAGGAGGCGATCAGCGGTTTGTTCCCGGCATAGGGATACGCCGGGCTCATGGAGAGCAGGCTGGCCCCCCCAAGTGCAGCCAGCATGCTGCCGATGGCAAAGGTCAAGGTATGGATAGAGTTCAGGTCGATCCCGGCCAGCATTGCACCCTTTTCATCCTGAGAGACGGCGCGGATCGCCCAGCCGGTGCGCGTCTTGTGCAAGAACAGCCACATCAGTCCAATCGTGCCGAGGGCGATGCCAAACGCCACCAACCGGTCGGCCGAGATGGTCATCCCAAATATGGTAAACGTAGCGTCCCAATAGTGGGTGATCCCCCGGTATCTCATCCCAAAGACCAGGCGGAAGGTATTCTGCAGCACCACCGAAAGCCCGGCGGTGAGCAGGAAAGCGTTCATTACCCACTCTCCCTTGGAACGCTTGCGCAGCGGATAGAACAACAGCTTCTCGGTGATCACCCCGGCTGCAAATCCGATAGCCGAAGCAGCCAGGATCGCCAGCACCGGTGGCAGCCCCAACAGCTCATAGGCAAAGTAAGCCGCATATGCTCCAATGACATAGTACTCACCGTGGGCAAAGTGGCAGATGTTCATCACGCCGAACACCAGCGCCAGCCCTATCGCCATCAGGGAATACAGCCCGCCGCGCAGCAGGCCTGCAACCAGCAAGTTTTGAGCGGTAGCGATGTCCATCACAAATTCCTTTTCACCGCTTTCCCAGGTAGGTATCTTTCAACTGGGTGTTCACCAGCAGTTCGGTGCTGCTCCCATGCAGCACAATGCGCCCGTGCTCCAGGACGTAGGCTTTATCCGCCAGCTGCAGGGTGTGGTTGACATTCTGCTCCACCAGCAGCAGGGTGACGCCGCGAGCGTGCAGCTCCTTGAGCGCCTCAAACACCGCCATCACCATCTTTGGCGCCAGTCCCAATGACGGCTCATCCACCAGCAGCAGCCTGGGAGAGGACATCAGGCCGCGGGCGATGGCCAGCATGCGCCGCTCCCCGCCGCTCAGCGTCCCGGCCAGCTGCTTCTGCCGCTCCTCCAGGATGGGAAACAGCCGGAACACATAGGCCAGTGTTGCCCGGGTCTGCCTGCCATCCCGGCGCGAGTAGGCCCCCAGCATCAGGTTCTCACGCACAGTCATTGCCTCAAACAGGTTGAGGTCTTCGGTCACAAAGCTCAAGCCGCCCCGGCTGATCAGGTGCGGCGGCATCCCGGCGATGCTTGCCCCCAGGAAATTGACCTCGCCGCTCCACGGGCTGAGCAGACCGGCTATCGCCCGCAGGGTGGTGGTCTTGCCCGCCCCATTCCCACCGATCAGGGCAACAAACTCCCCCTCGGAAACCGCCAGCGACACCTCCCACAGCACCTGCAGGCAGCCATACCCCGTGGCAAGATTCTTTACTTCCAGCACGCTGCTCTCCTCACGAAACCAGACTCCTTCCCAACCATGCCCAGGCAGCTCTCAGGCCAGCAGGTATTTCTCCCCCAGGTATGCGTTGGTCACGTTCTCGTCCACCGCAATCTGCCCCGGGGTGCCTTCCGCCAGTTTTTCACCATAGTACAACACGGCAATCCGGTCGCACAATTCCATGATCAAACGCATCAGGTGCTCCACAATGATCACCGTCACTCCCTGGTCGCGGATTTTGTAGATCAGCGTTTGCAGCTCGGCCAGCTCCACCAGCGTCAGGCCTGCGGCGGCCTCGTCCAGCAGCAGCAGGCTGGGGCTGCTGGCCAGCGCCCGGGCCAGGTCAAGGCGCCGCA
>CAIQIV010000323.1 GCA_903871905.1 uncultured Chloroflexota bacterium
CTCAAACAGAGTTATTACGTAGATTTTACCATTTTTATTTACATTGTTGAAACCCGGCAGCGTTAAAATGCTCCTGCTCCGGGTGCGCCGCGGCAAACTGGCAAGGCGCTGCCTCCCGCTACTTCAAGGGGAACAGCACCCGGCAGGTCATCCCGCCGTCCGTCTCAAACTCCACCCTGCCCTGCAGCTGCTGCGCCAGGGTGGAGACGATGGACAGCCCCATGCGCATGCTGCTGCGCGGCGCCGCATCGGTTGGCATCCCGATCCCGTTATCGGTAACCTGCAGCTCCACCTCCCCATCCGCTGCCTGCCGCAGGCTGACCCGGATCTCCCCGGCCCGGCCGCCGGGAAAGGCATGCTTCAGGCTGTTGGTAACCAGCTCGTTGACCAGCAGACCGCAGGGCATGGCAGCCTCGACCGGCGCCCAGACTTCCTGGCGCTCCCCGCCCAGGGTCACCCGGTCGTGCCCCGGGCCGGCGGCGTCCACCAGCTCGCCGGCAATCTGCTCCAGGAACGAGCCCAGCTCCAGCCGGTGCAGGTTCTGCGACTGGTACAGCCTTTCATGCACCAGGGCCATGGAATAGATGCGGTTTTTCATCTCCTGGTAAGCCTGCCACAGCTCCGGGCTGGAGCTGGCGCTGGCCTGCATATCCAGCAGGGCGATGATCACCTGCATGTTGTTGTTGGTGCGGTGGTACAGCTCGCGCAGCAGGGCATCCTTTTCCTCCAGCGCCCGGCGCATCTCGGCCTCCGCCTGTCGCCGCTGGCTGACGTCCCCCACCACCCAGATCGAGCCCAGATCGGGCTGCGCCGGGTCCAGCAGGCGCCCGCTCAGGCTGGCCCAGATCACCTGCCCATCCAGGCGCCTGACCTCATACTCCCCGTTGAAGGTCTCGCCCCGCGCCATCTGGAGATAGGCCTGCCGGCCGTTCACCTCATAATCCTCCGGGTGCAGGTACAGATCAGCGACGTCCAGTCCCTGCAGCACGCTGCCGGCTGGAGCGGCAATCACACGGGCGTAGGCGGCGTTCGACCACACCACCTGGCGCTGGCGCGCCAGGCACACGCCGGCGCTCAAGGAGTCCAGGATGGCCTGTTTTTCCTTCACCAGCAGCTCAAGCTGTTCGCTGGCCCGCTTCTGTTGGTCGACATCCACGAATACCAGCAGGGTAGCCGGCCGGCCTTCATATTGGAAGCGGCGGGAAAACTGCTCCACCCACCTGGCCCGGCCGTCCTTGCCGCGGATGCGGTAGGCATAGCGGGCATCGACTTCTTCTTCCCGTTCCAGGTTATGGCGCTGCTGCTCCAGGGCAAGCGGCCGGTCTTCCGCCAGTACCAGCCGGTTATACTGCTCCCGGGTCCAGCCCTGCATCTCCTGGGCGAGATACCCGGTAATGCGGCTCAACCCCGGGTTGGCATACACCAACCGCCCGCCCTGCAAGATGGCGATGCCTACCATGGACTGCTCGGCCAGGACGCGGAACTTCTCCTCGCTCTCGCGCAGCGCCCGCAGCGCCCGTCCCCCCTGGGTGATTTCACGCAGAAAGGTAAAATACATGCCTCCCTGCACCGGCAGATAATGGACGCTGGCCTCCACCTGCCGCAATTCGCCCGAGTGGGTGTGCAGCAGGGTCTCATAGCGCGCCGTCCCGGAGATACGGGCCGCCTGCAGGTGGTGGTCCAGGGTGTGGTCATCCAGGCTGGCGTCCAGCTGGCGCAGGCCCATCCCCAGCAGCTCTTCCTGGCTGAAGCCGGTCATCTGGCTCAGCACCGGGCTGACCTCCAGCATCCGTCCCTGGTTATCCCATATGCAGAAACCATCCATGGCGCTGTTGACCATCGCCCGGAAGCGGTTAAGTTCGTTTTGCAGAGCCTGGTCCAGGCGGTGCTGTTCCTGCACATCGCGCAGGGAGGCGGCAAACCGGCCGCCGGCCAGGGGCAGGTAGCTGACCCGCACCTCGACCGGGATCAGCCGGCCATCCTGCCGGCGGTGCAGGGTTTCGAAACACGCCTGCCCCTCCAGGATCGCCTTCGCCCCCAGGTCGGACATTTCCTCTTCGGTCAATTCCAGGTCGAGCCGGCGCAGGTCCATCCCGGCCAGATCCGCCAGCGGATAGCCGGTCAGGTCGCTGGCGGCCTGGCTGGCCTGCAGGATCCTCCCCCGTAAATCGGTGAGCAGCAAAGCCTCCGGGCTGCCGGAGAAAACCAGCTGCTGCGCCTGGATTTCCTGCCTCAGGCGCGCAGCCTCGGCCTGGCTGGCGGCTAACCCGGCCTGCAGTTCTTCCATCTGCTGGCGAAGCTGCTCAATTTCGCTCAAAATACCTCCGGGGTGAAAGGCAAAGGATGTCTTTCAGAATTTGAGTATACCAAATCCCATGTGCAATGAGGATTAATATTGGCATCCAAGCAAAGGAAGGGGCGGGTCTCAGCTGCGGGCAGCTCCCCCTCTCCCTGGAGGAAGAGGGCCGGGGTGAGGGTCCAAAGCAAAGACTTCCGAAGTCAAAGAAGACTTCGGAAGTCTGAAAGGTCGTGGGGCGCTACGGTGGGCTGCCGCCTACAGTTGGCGCCGTGTTTACCTCACCGGCGGTTCCTGGCGGTAGATCGCCGGGACATACAGCCGGGTGGAGCCGGCTCGCGTCACGGTGATCGTGTACACCTGCTGCGCGCCGTCCTGCGCCGTGACCTGGATCTCGATCAGGTTGGGACCCTCCACCAGATCCAGGGGGGAAGATGGGCTGCCCGAAGTTACAGTCTCCCAGCTGCCCCCGTTTACCCGCACCTGGATCACGGCGTGCGCCTCGTTGGCAGTCGGTGTGACCGACACGCTGCTCACACTGTTAGAAACCTGGGCCGTGTAGCTCAGCACCGCCGGGCTAAAGGCAGGGGCCAGCGTCCCCCGGCTGATCGCCAGCCCGCTCAGGCTGGCATCGCCGGACAGGTCCTGGGCGAAAGTGGCGCTGATGGTGTGGCTGGCGGTGATGTTTCGGAAGGCATAGCTCGCCAGCGCCCCCTGGGAGACGCCGTCCACCGCCACCTGCGCCACGTGATAGCCTGCGTCCGGCGTCACGGTAAAGGTCAGGGAGCTGCCATGGTTCACCGTTTGCGGCGTACCTGGCGTGAGACTGCCGTGGACTCCGGCCGTGGGGGTGATGACATAGGTATCGATCGCAAAGGAGGCGCTGATGGTGTGGCTGGCGGTGATGTTTCGGAAGGCATAGCTCGCCAGCGCCCC
>CAIQIV010000324.1 GCA_903871905.1 uncultured Chloroflexota bacterium
ATGTCCAGCACATCGGCATTGTCCCACGGCTCGGCGTCCGGGTCGGGATTGAAGCCCAGCTCGCAGGCATTGGTTGAGTTGAGCGCCAGCAGCTGTGGGTTGAGGGCCTTGACCGCCGGCAGGCGCGGCAGGTCCCAGCTGCCAAAGATCACCCAGTCGTAGCGGGCAATGGCGTTGAGCGGCTGGGTGGAAGTGTCCGGCCACCACATGCCCAGGCGGGGAAAGTCCAGGGTGAAAGGCGCGGCAGGATGGGCTGGGGCGGCGGGCCGCGCCTGCACCGGGGCCAGGAGAACGCTGGCGCACAGCAGGCAGGCCAACAGGCAGGTGAGAACAGGTCTTGGTGCCGGTTTCATTTTCTTTGAGTATAACATTTAACCTGGCCTTGACAGGTGCAGTACATCATGATATCATTTAGTTAGTTAGATATAACTAACTAAATGGAGCCTGAACGATGCCTGTTTCTGATCCCCTGGTCGAAATTGTGGCCCTGCTGACCCGCAAGGCGGCGGAGATGCAGTCCACGGCAGAGCGTTCCGGCGGCTTTTCTGACCTGTCGCTGCGCCAGATCTACTACCTGGACACCATCGCCCGGCTGGACAATCCCAGCCCGACCGAGCTGGCCCAGGCGCTGGGGGTGAGCAAGCCATCGGTGACCAGCGCGGTGGAGAAGCTGGCCCGGTTGGGGTATGTCGGCAAGGTGAGCTCTGACGAGGACCGGCGCTCCTACCACCTGCACCTGACGGAAAAGGCGCAGGGTTTCATCCAGGCGCACGACCGGATGCATCAGGAGCTGGCGCAGGCGCTGACCGCCGGGCTGGACGAGGCTGAGGTGGTGCAGCTGCAGCGCCTGCTGCAAAAGGTGGTTGAGCGCCTCAAAGAGTAATTTTTTAACAAGAAGGTTAGTTCAATCAAACTAACCAGGAGGATGATCATGCAAGAAAACAAGACAGTGTCAAGGGACCGGGTCTGCCCGTGGTGGTTTTCGGGAGTACTGGATAACCCGCTGCGCCGCTGGCTGCATAAGCCGCAGGCCATCCTGGAGCCATATGTGCGCCTGGGGCAAACCGCGCTGGACATTGGCTGCGGGCCGGGGTATTTCACCCTGCCGCTGGCCGGGCTGGTGGGGGAGCAGGGGCTGGTGATCGCCGTGGACCTGCAGCAGCAGATGCTGGAGCAGGCGCGGCGGCGGGCGGAGCAGGCAGGGCTGCTGCCGCGCATCCGCTTTCAGCAGGCCTCGCCGGGCGGGTTGGGGCTGGAGCCAGGCTGCGCCGACTTTGCCCTGGCTTTCTGGATGGTGCACGAGGTGCCGGATAAGCTGGGGCTGCTGCGCCAGGTGCGAGATGCGCTGCGTCCCGGGGGGCGCCTGCTGCTGGTGGAGCCGCTGCTGGAAGTGCAGCGCGGGGATTTTGAGCACACACTGGAGATTGCTTCAGGCGCCGGGCTGCAGGTGCTTTCCCGCCCGCAGGTGCGCTTCAGCCTGGCGGCGTTGTTAGCGTGAGTGCGGCGCCCAGGGTGTGTCCGAAAAGCCCCGGCTGTCTCTCAGGCAGCCGGGGACTCTGAAAGCCGGGATAATGTTTGATCTATTCCATGTCGGGTTTCCAGACTTCCCAAACCTTGCCCACCAGGTCGGGGCCAGGTTTGAGGGTCAGCTTGCCCGGCTCCCAGCCGGCAGGGGTGGCCTCTTTACCGCCCGAGGCGCGCACGTGCTGGAAGGCCTGGATCTGGCGCACGGTTTCGGCAAAGCGGCGCCCGACCGGCGGGGTCAGCACTTCCATGCCCTGGATCACGCCATCCGGGTCGATGATGAAACGCCCGCGCAGCTCGATGCCCTGGTTTTCGTCCCACACGCCGTAGGCGCGGCCAACGTTCCCGGCCTGATCCGAGGCCATGTGGAAAGGTACGCCGCCTTCGACCATTTTGGTCAACTCGTGGTCGTTCCACATTTTGTGCACGAAGTGGCTGTCTACGCTGATGGAAATAACCTCAACTCCCAACTGCTGCAGCACGGGGTATTTGTCGGCGACCGCCGACACTTCCGTCGCTCAGACAAAGGTGAAATCGCCAGGGTAGAAACATACCAGCACCCATTTGCCGGCAAAATCGGATAGCTTTACGTTGGTGAATCCGCCTTTGTAATAAGCCGGAGCGGTGAAATCGGGGGCTTTTTGTCCGACGCGTGCAGTCATTTTTTTCTCCTTTTGTTCGGTGGGGATAGAGGTTGGGATGGATTGGGGCTCGCTGCCCGCTACAGTGCCCGTCACGCGGGCGCATCCTTGAGGTTCTGCCATAGCATCTCCTTTCTAAAATGGTCGTGATGACTAGATCGAATGTCATTTATCATTGTAACGGATGTAAAGAAAAGATTCAACCTCGTGATGAAATATTAATGTCGGTGGTGCATTTTCCAGAGAGACGCGAGCAGGGGAGGGTGCTGCCACACGCCTCCCCTGCGGTGAGGAGAATGCTGCGCCTGTGCCTGGCGTAATGCCTGCTTAAAAGGGATGGATCAGGGCTGGGTGTTGTTCCAGCCGCCCTGCCCACCGTTCCTGCGACCGCCCCCCCCGCCCTGCCCGCTGCCCCGTGTGGCGCTGAGGATCGCCTGGTAGGCTTCCGGGGTGAGGTATTGCGGTTGGTAGGTCACGCCGGTCTGGGCGTTGAGCTGGTTGGTGAAGGCGCGCAGGTGGTTGTAGGAGCCGTTGAGCAGGTTGTTGTAGACTTGCTGGATCTCGGGGTTGCTGGTCTGGGCCAGGCGCTTTTGCAGGTCGAGGATGTCAATTTCCTCGATGGCTGCGCCGACCCTGAGCGCCTCGGCCACGGATTGGCTGCCGCGGGCAGACAGATCGGTGTAAAGCTTCTGCAGGTCCGGGTTGGTGAAGACACCGGCGCTGCTGGAGGCCGGGTCCTTCACCCCATAGCGGTCGAGCAGGTTTTTCACTGCTGCGGTGTGGGTTTGCTCGCTGCGGCCGATATTCTGGAAAACGCGCAGGTTCCAGCGGGCAGACAGGGCTGAATACACATCATAGGCCAGTTTTTCTTCTTCGCGCATGAAGATCAGCCCGGCGGCCTCGTCGGCGCTGAGCGCGGTGGGGGTAGCGGCCAGGGGCAGGTCCGCCAGGTTGGCAGCGCCGGCGCCCAGCCCAACATCCGGGCCGGTGGGCAGGCTGACGGCCTGCAGGTCGGGGTTTGCCTGGCCAGCAGGCAGGATGGCGCGGCTGTGTCCCTGCCCGCCCTGGGCCGTGCGCCCGGTTTCGCTGCTGGTCTTGGCCAGGGTGCGGTTGATGGCGCCGAAGATCAGTACTGCGGTCAGCAGGATTAATGCGCTGATGGTGATGATTTTTTTGAGCATGGTTTTTCTCCTTATGGATGAAACAGGTTGGACGAGGTTATGACAGGCCGGACGGCGCCTGGCGAGACGGGGCAAGCATCCCGGCCATACGGGCGGTGACCTTAACTGCCCATTTCCAGTGGATGGTGAGGTGGGTGACGGCGGCGGCGATCAGGATGACGCCGGCCCAGGTGTGGATCAGGTCCCAGGTGGTGCGGCTGAACAGGAACATGGGGTCGGCCGTCCATCGCCCGCCGGGCACAAACAGGAAGTAGATGCCGCTGGCAGCGGTGAAGAGGAAGCTGGCAGCCACCAGGGCGTTCAAGGCCAGGTTCCAGCGCCCGCGGCTGCTCATGTTCCCGCCGCCTGTGATCCACGCGTTCCAGGTGCGCCGCGCCATGCTGGTCACCCAGGACCAGTGGATTGCCAGGTGGATGGCAGCGGCGGCGATCATGGCAACGCCGCCCCAGGTGTGCAGGTCATCCCAGGTCTGGCGGGTGAACAGGATCTGCACGTTGTACCAGGGGTTGCGCCCGCCCTGGTAGCCGCCCGAGGGCAGGAAGAGAAAGTAGATACCCGAAATGGCGGCGATCACCGCGCTGATGAACAGGGCGGCATCGATCCACCAGTTGTTTTGTGTTTGCTTGGAGACAGCCTGTGCTGACATTTTGCCTTTCTTTCTTGAGATCGTTTGGGGTAAAACACCGTGTTCTACCTTTTGTCTACTTGTTTATGGTACCTGCAGGTTGTGAAGAACTGGTGAAGATGTGCTGTAAAAGTTATGGAGATTTGGCCTGGAATAAAAAAGATCCCCGGAGCAGGTTTCCCTGCCGGGGATCTGCAGTAGTGTTTTGCCGGGGCCGGTGCGCTTCGACAGGCTCAGCGCGCCTGCGTTCTCTCCCCAGGCAGCCTGAGCGCACGCTCTTCAGGCAGCCTGAGCTTGTCGCAGGCCGTCGCAGGCCGCGCCCGCTGTGTATGGGGCAGCGGGCGGCAGGTCTGCGGGTTTACTACGGCCTTACGTAGGCAGACTGGGTGAGGCTCCACAGGCTTTGGCCGGTGCTGCCAACGGCCGCCACGCGGTAGTAATAGGCGCCAGCGGGTTGGTTCACTACCTGGTATTCGGTGTCCGTACCCTGGTAGAGGAGGGTGGGAAACTCAAAACCGGGTGTGGTGCTCTGCTGCAGGATAAACGAAACGGTGCGGAAGCCGGGCTTCCAGACAATGGTGTAGTGATTTTCCATGGTCACGTTCTGGATGGTTTCCAGCAGCGGGGCATCCGGTGGGAGCACGGCGGTGTAGCGGGCGGCGCTCCAGGCGCTGGGGCCGGTGGCGCCCTCGCTGCGCACGCGGTAATAATAGGTTCCTGCCAGGCGGCCGGTGACCATGAAGGATGTGTCCAGCCCGGTGTAAATGGTCATGGTGGTGGAAAATACTGCGCTGGTGCTTTCTTGCAGAGTGTAGCTGGCTGCATTATCGACGCTGCTCCAGGAGAGGCCGTAGCTCCCATAGGCCAGGGGGTTTTCGATGTAATTCAGCTCAGGGGACTGCGGCGGAAAGACCTGGGTGGAGGCGCTGCTGCTCCAACTGCTGCTGCCGGTATTCCCCGTGGCCAGCACGCGGTAGTAGTACGTGGCGGCGGTTTTCCCGGAGAAGAAAAAGGAGGTCTGCGGGCCGGTATAGACGGTCTGCGGGCTGGCAAAGTCAGCGCTGGCGGCCTCCTGCAGCACGTACTCCATGGCTCGCGCCGCGCTGCTCCAGGATACGGTGTAGCTGCCCAGGCCGTTGGGGTTGTCGATGGGCTGCAGGGCTGGGGTCTCGGGCAGCAGGATGGTGACCGAGCGGGCCGTGCTCCAGGCGCTGTCCCCCCACGGGTTGTGCCCTTTGAGACGGTAGTAATAGGTGCCCGCCGGGATGGGCCCCAGGTGGCAGGACTGGCTGGTGGTGGTGCAGGCAGTTTGGAGCTGGGTGGAGAAATCCGGGTCGGCGGCCTGCTGCAGGAGGTACTCGTCGGCCAGGCGGCTGGGGCTCTCGCTCCAGATGACGGAAAAGCTCCCATTTTCATAGTTGTTGATGGGATCCAGGGCC
>CAIQIV010000325.1 GCA_903871905.1 uncultured Chloroflexota bacterium
GCTCATACCATTGCCATTTGCTGCCCGGCAGTAACCCAGGCGGCAGCCCTGGCTGCGTATACCGGTCCCCAGGACAGTGTGGAAGAAATGCACCAGATTTATGATGAGCGCCGGCTCTTTATGATGAAAGAACTGGACGCGATGGGAATCAAGTATGTCCAACCGCGCGGTGGTTTCTATATCTTTGCTGATGTGACCAGCCTGGGTCTGACCCCGGACGAGTTCTGCCTGCGGCTGCTGCAAGAAGCCCAGGTGATGATCTTCCCGGGCCAGCTTTTCCTGGATCCGACCAACCGCTTTGTGCGCATCTCACTCCTTTCGCCGACGGAGCGCATCCATGTGGCTGCCCGGCGTATGCGCGAGTGGGTTGCTGGACTTAAGAAATAGATTTGGGAGGGTAAATTATGTGCTACATGCTGGCTGCCGGTAAAAAAGCCACCGCCGATGGTTCCACCCTGGTTGCGCGAAACTGCGACTCGAATTCGACCGAAGCGCAGCGCATCGTTTCGGTGCCGCGTAAAAAACACCAGCCCGGTGAGGTTATTCGTATCCCCGATTCCAAGAACGTGGTTATTCCCCAGGTGGATGAGACTTACGCCTACACAGCCATCATCCGGATGATCGAGGGTGAGGATATTGGCATGGTGGCGGGGGGCATCAATGAGTTCCAGCTCAGCGCAGGGGCATCAACCGGCGGCTGGGTGAAAAAAGAAGTGGCCGACCTGACGCCCTGGCCTGACACGGTGATTGGCGACTACCTGATGACGCTGGTGCTGGAGCGCTGCAAGACGGCGCGGGAAGGCATCCGCTGGTTGGGCGATATGACCGAGAAATACGGCGCCCGGATTGACAACTATATCCTGGCTGACCCCAATGAAGTCTGGTTGTTCGAGCAGTATCATGGGTATCACTGGGCCGCGTCGCGCGTCCCGGATGACTGCTTCGTGGTGGAGGCTAACTCTTTCCGCCTGGCAGAAATCAACCCGGATGACCCCGAAAATTATATGTGCGACCCGGACCTGATTCCTTTTGCTGTCAAGCATGGTCTCTGGGATCCCAAGGGCGGCAAGCCCTTCCACGCCTCGCGCGCATACGCCACCAATGACCGCAACCGCCCGCGCGGTAAGATGGAACAGCCCTACTACAGCCTGCACCGCATCTGGCGCGGCATGATGTTGCTCAATCCAACCCTCAACCTGGACCCGTACGAGCCCAGCAAAGAGTACCCGCTGTTCACTAAGCCCGCCAAAAAACTCACCCCGGCGGATATGATCAATGTTCTGAAGGATTACTACCAGGGCACAGAGCTGGACGAATACGGCACGCTGGATGAGCAGTACCCGACCCTGGTGGATGGACCAACGGGCCATTACCGCTATTCACCGGCCTGGTGCAAGTCGCGCATCATCGGCTGCCCGCAGACCATCACTTCCTGGGTCACGCAGTGCCGCAGCTGGCTGCCGGATGCGATTGGCGGCGTGCTGTGGGCAGGCCTGGCAGCTACCGCAGCATCTCCTCACATGCCCTTCTATGCGCATAACAAGCGCACCCCCCGGCCTTACCAGATTGGCGATGCAGGCGATAAAAGCGTTTATAAACCCGATTCAGCCTACTGGCTGTTTGAAGGGATTGGCAACCTGATGAACCTGTTTTACCAGGGCACAGTTGATCTGGTCAAGCCGACCTGGTCTGCTTTTGATAACCGCCAGTATGCC
>CAIQIV010000326.1 GCA_903871905.1 uncultured Chloroflexota bacterium
CCTGCACGCTCCCTGCTCCTGGAGGCGCCTCGACAGGCTTCATGCTTCGGCAGGCTTCATGCTTCGGCAGGCTCAGCATGCCCGGGAGGGTGTTAGTCCAGGTCGGCGCCAATGTCGCTGTGCTCGGTGCGCCCGGCGATGCCCTTGACCACCTGTTCGTTCAACGGCCGCCATCTTTCTGGCTGTTGTTGTGCGCTGTGCAGCAGCGCCTCTGCCGATGACAGCGACCGCAGTCCCATCAGGCGGGTGCTCTCTGGCAGGCTGTAGGCGGTGGTGCTAAAAATCTTCATTTTCGTGCGAGTTTCTGCGTGCAGCAGCCCGCGCTGCGCCAGGTTGGCCTCCACCCTTTCGACCAGCCGGGCATACGGATCGGGGCAGTCCTGCGCCAGCCAGGCATCCAGCAGCCGCCACACCTCGCCGCCATCCTTCTCGGCGGACACCTGCGCCGCCAGCCTGGCAAGGTCGCCTTCCAGGCTGGGCTCAGGCCAGGCCAGGGGACGCAGCGGGTGCACCAGCAGGACGGTGGTTTTGGCCAGCCCAAACAGGGTTTTCCGCTCACAGGGGTCCAGCCGCAGCGTTCCGACCTGCTCGTTTGCCAGGATGGCTGCCACGGCCATGCTCTGCGCCAGGTGGGTGAGCGATACATCCTGTTCCATGTGCAGCAGGTGAAATTTATGGGTCAGCCCGGCCCGGGGAGCGAAACGCTCGCCATTCAACAGTACAATTTCACTTGGAGTCAGCATACTTCAATTATAGAGGCAAAATGCAGCAGTTAATCATAACAATTATTATTTTCTTATCCGCCTTCACCCAGGGGCTGGCTGGTTTTGGCGTGGCGCTGGTGGCCATGGCCCTGCTGCCGGGGCTGGTGGATATCCACCAGGCCGCGCCGTTGGTAGCGGTGGTTGGCCTGACGGTGGATATCCTGCTGCTGATTTATTACCGGGACTCGGTCAATGTGAATGCGATCTGGCGGGTGCTGCTGGCCTCAATTGTCGGCATCCCCCTGGGCATCTGGGCACTGAGCGGGGTGGACGAGCAGGTCTTCACTGCCGTGCTGGGGGTGATCCTGGCGGGCTATGCCATTTACGGGCTGTTGAATTTTAAGCTGCCTGAGTTGATCCACCCGCTGTGGGCCTACCTGGCCGGGTTCCTGGGAGGCGTGCTGGGCGGGGCGTTTAATACCTCGGGCCCGCCGGTGGTAATCTATGCCAACTGCCGGCGCTGGCCGCCCCGTGAGTTCAAGAGCAACCTGCAGGGTTTTTTCATCATCAACAGCCTGCTGGTGGTGCTCGGGCACGGGCTGGGTGGAAACCTGAACCCGGCAGTGTGGCGCGGCTACCTGTGGTCGCTGCCGGCGATCCTGCTGGGCGTCCTGGCCGGGGTCGGCCTGGACCGGGTGATCAATCCACAGGTCTTTCGCAAGATCGTGCTGGTGCTGCTGGTGATCATGGGGTTGCGCCTGATCCTGGCTTGAGACGGGCAAATGCATAGACAAAACAGTACATTTGTCTATGCCGGGGGTATTGATGTCTATTGCAAATTCCTGCAAAAAAGATTATAAATTAAACATCTTTAGAGGGTGAGCAATCAATACAACATCTAGTGAAGGTGGGCGTAAGGGGAAGCGCCCACCTTCAATTTCTTAAAATTAGGAATGTTTTTTCTGAAAATCCTTGCAATTTCTGGGAAATGTGATATTATAAAAACGCGAACGGCCGGGTGCCCCCCTCACCCGGTCGTTCGCCTTTAACGGCCCTGATGTGGAGGAAGCGATGGGACAAAATCCTACCAGCCTGTTTACCGAAACAACCCATGCCCTGCTGTTTGCCTGGATAGCGCGGGCTGTGATCCAGCAGGCTGGCCCGCAGCGCGGCGAAGGCGTGCTGCGCCTGGCGGTCCGCCGCTATGGAGAGCAGCGCGGCCGGCGCATGGCCCAGCGCGCCCGGCGGGACGGCATGGACCTGGGCATGCCCGCCTTCCTGGCTTACGGCGAGTGGCGCTCCGCAACCGGGCTGGGCCAGCAGGAGCTTTCGCAGCCCGGGCAGGACGCGCGCCTGGTGGTCCTGCGCTGCCCGTGGAACGAGGCCTGGAACCAGGATGGCCTGGGCGTTTATGGACGGCTGTACTGCCGCGAGATCGACCGCGCCCTGCTGCGCGGCTTCAACCCGGCTCTCAGCCTGGAGGTGCGCAGCACCCTGTCTAACGACGGCCTGCCATGTGACTTTCTCTTTCGCGGCGGGGCGCTCTCCCCTCTGCCCCGACCGCATCATACGACCGTACAGCCCTGGGGGTACCACACCGGGCACCTGTATGCTGCCCTATGTACAGTGCTCAACCAGGAGCTGGGTGAGGCCGGCCTGCGGGCCGCCCGGGACGGGCTGCAGGAGTTGGAGTCCCGCTTCGGTCCCGGGGCAGCCCGGGTGGTGATCGCCTACCTGGACGCCGATTTCGACGCTGTCTGAGCCTTGCGCCACAGGGCGCGGTCCTGTTCGCTCTGGTCGTCCAGGTACTGCGGCTGGATTTCCGGCGCCAGCCGGAACCCGTTGGCGGTCCACAGTCCTTCAGCAATCTTTTGCGGCTTGCAGCGCACTCCCTGGCTGATAAAGTACTCGCAAATGCGGGTCACATCGCGGCGGAAGATCTGGAAGCCGTTCTTGTTTGCCTCGGGGGGAAAAGCCTGGGGAAAGTCGATCAGCCAGATCTCGCCCTGCCAGTACAGGATATTGTAGGCCGACAGGTCGGCGTGCACCCGCCCGTGGGCCAGCATCAGCTCCAGGTTGTGCAGCACGCGCTCGAACAGGCGGCGCGCCTCGCCCCTATCCAGTTCCAGGCTGTTCAGCGTGGGGGCAGGGGTGTCCTCGTCTCCGATGTACTCCATCAGGATAGCGTTGTGCCCGCTGGCGTACGGCTCGGGCACGTCCGCCCCGGCGGCGTGCAGATCTTGCAGGGTCTTGAATTCGTGGGCGATCCACGAAGTGTGCAGCAGCTCCAGCCCGTAGCCGGTGCGTTTGTTCATGGCATGGTGCATGCGGTCGTCATTGATCACATGCCCGCCGATGTCCAGCCGGTCACGGCCTTCCTTGTAAATGTGGTCGTTCTTCAATTGGCGGAAGCGCCGCGGGCGGTAGACCTTGGCGGCGATCCACTCCAGCCCGGTTGCCGGGCCGCCGCGGCACTGGTAAACCGAGGCCTCCTTGCCGCCTTTGATCATGCGCAGCACATCGGCAATCCAACGTTCTTCAACCATGCCGCCCAGCGACTCGAGCAGCCAGACCCCCTCGTAGCGCGAGGCGGTGTAGGTGAATTCAAAACGTCCCTGGTCATCCGCCTGGGCGGCGATCTCCGCCTGCACCTCGACGGCTTTAACCTTGGGCTTGTGGCCCGGGTGCGGGCTGCGTTTCGCCTGGCTGTGGGCCAGGCGCTGTTCCTGGTGCGAGATGTTCTTAACGCGCGGCAGGCGCGCTGCACCCTGCAGCTCGTCCAGGTCATCGATAACAGTATTCCTATGCATTGTGTGTAAACCTAAAGCCTTCTCTGTGCGCGGCGGGAGCCGCCTGGGTTGGTTGAGGGCCGGCCTGGCGAGCCTGGAATGGCAGAACCGCCGGCCGGGGGAGATCCCTGCGGCGGCGCAGCGAGGCGAATCAAAAAGCCACAGGGACTGGAGCGCCTGTGGTCCTGAGTGAATAAAAACCAGGGGAGGTTAGAAGGCCTGTATCAGGCCCTGCTCACCGGCCAGGAGGCGCGCGAGGATATGCTGCATGAGGATTGCATGATGGATTGGGTTAGCATGTATGCCTCCTTTCACCGAGAAAATGGGTCTGCGAATGCAGGCAGTTAATTTTATCACCGGGTTTGCCGGAGTGTCAAGAAATTTCGCTGCCATCTGCAGGATTTTCTTATTCTGTCGTTCCTGGCGTCGTGGTTCAGTCTCTTCTCCGTGAACTTTGTGCTCCGTGGCAGAATCTTCTTCCAAGAGCTTTGCCACCGAGTTCACAGAGACAAAGAGACACAGAGGGTCTGGAAAGTACAGCCTGGAGACTTCTCCCGCTCATCTTCTTCTCGGTGCTCTCGGTGCGCTCTGTGGCAGATTCTTCTTCAAAGACCCTCTCCTGCTCCTCCTCTTCTCGGTGCCCTTCTTCTCGGTGTTCTTGGTGCGCTCCGTGGTTCAATTTCAGCCCGGGCGAAGATGGTTAACCACGGAGCAACGGAGAACACTGAGGTGGAATGGGTTGACCGGCATAATTACCTGCATCTGATTCCCTAGATCAAGAAGGGTTTTATCGTTAATTGACGAGTATGAAGTGTCACGTTATACTTTATCGTATGGATGAAGTTCTTGCCGCCCTGGAAGAAAAGAAAAAAAAGATTGGACAGCTTCCGGCCGCTGCCGCCCGACCTGGTGCGCAGCCTGGATGAATGGTTCAAGATCGAGCTGACCTACACTTCGAATGCGCTCGAGGGGAACACGCTCTCGCGCGCCGAAACTGCGTTGGTGGTGGAAAAAGGCCTGATGGTCAATGGAAAGACGCTGCGCGAACACCTGGAGGCAGTCAATCATGCCGCGGCGCTGGAAGGGCTGGCAAAGCTGGTGGGCCAGCCGCGCCAGGCCATCTCTGAGCGCACGATATTGGACCTGCATGCCCTGATCCTGCAGCGCATCGATGACGCCAACGCCGGACGCTACCGTTCGGTCGCGGTGCGCATTGCCGGCTCGATGGTTGTCCTGCCCAGCGCCCAGAAGGTGCCGCAGCTGATGTCTGAGCTCATTGAATGGCTGCAGCAGGCAGCTGGGAACCCCCTGGCTATCGCCGCCGAAGCGCATTACCGGCTGGTCAGCATCCATCCCTTCGTGGACGGCAATGGGCGCACGGCGCGCCTTTTGATGAACCTGCTCCTGATGCAGTCGGGCTACCCGCCTGCCATCCTGCGCAAGGAGGATGGCCTGCGCTACATCAACAGCCTTGAAGCCGGCCAGTTGGGCGGGGCGTTGGATGCTTATGATTCCCTGGTTTTTGAGGCGGTTGACCGGTCCCTGGATATTTATCTCGCTGCCCTGGGCACTGCCCTGGAAGACCGGGCGCCGGCAGCACCGGCGGCGGATGACGAACAATTGTTGAAAATTGGGCAGTTGGCGCGCCTGACGGGAGAGACTGTCCCCACCCTGCGCTATTGGACCAGGGAGACCCTGCTCACCACGGCCGGGACAACGCCGGGCGGTTACCAGCTCTACCACCCGCACATGGCGCAGGTGGCGGCCGAGATCCGCCGGCTGCAGGTGCAGGAGCGGCGCACCATCGCCGAGATCAGGCAGATCCTGGAGGAGAAAAGAGCAAAGATTGAGTCTTAGCTGGTGCAAACTGTCAAGGGACCCTTTTGTCATCTCTGTGCGTCCTTAGCATATGAATCTCTCCCATTTCTCCTGGCGTATTATCCTTTTATCTACCACCCTGTTTCTTCTTGCCGGGCTGGCAGTCCTGTGCGCCTGGGCTGCCCAGCAGGTCCTGGCCGGACTGCCGGACCCAACGGCGCTGCAGGAGCATCTCAACACCCCCAGCGTGCGCATCACCGACCGCCAGGGGCGCATCCTGTACGAGGCGCTGCCCGAGCAGGGCGGGCGCCATGCCGCCGTCCCGCTCTCGGCCATCCCCCTCAGCCTGCAGCAGGCCACGGTGGCGACCGAGGACCGCAGCTTCTACCGCAACCCCGGGGTGGACCTGGGGGGCATCCTGCGGGCGGTGTGGATCAACCTGCGCGGCGGCGAGACGCTGGCCGGCGGCAGCACCATCACTCAGCAGGTGGCGCGCAACCTGCTGCTCAGCCAGGAGGAGCGCTCCCGGCGCAGCGTGGTGCGCAAGCTGCGCGAGGTGCTGCTGGCTTACCGCCTGACGCAGCGCTACACCAAGGACGAGATCCTGGCGTTGTACCTCAACCAAATGTATTACGGCGGGCTGGCTTACGGGGTGGAGGCGGCCGCCCAGACCTATTTCAGCAAACCGGCCGCGCAGCTTGACCTGGCGGAGGCGGCGCTGCTGGCTGGGCTGCCACAGTCCCCGGCGCGCTACAATCCCTTCACCGACCTGGAGGCGGCAAAAGGACGCCAGAAGGTCGTACTGGGATTGATGGAGCAGGCAGGTTATATTTCTGCCGAGCAGAGGCAGCAGGCGGAGCGCGAGCCGCTGGTCTTTGCCCGCGACCCGTACCCGATCCTGGCCCCGCATTTTGTGATGCTGGTGCGCTCCCAATTGGACGAGCTGCTGTCACCTGAGGAGATCTACCAGCGCGGCGGGGTGGTGGTGCGCACCACGCTCGACCTGGACTGGCAGGAGCACGCACTGCAAGCCATCCAGCGCCAGTTGAAAGCCCTGCAGCGCAGTGATGACGGCCAGGGTCACAACGTTAAAAACGCCGCCCTGGTCGCCCTCGACCCGCACAGCGGCGAGATCCTGGCTATGGTCGGCAGCCCGGATTACTTCGACCAGCAGAACGCCGGCGCCATCAACATGGCGATCTCACCGCGCCAGCCCGGCTCGACGCTCAAGCCGCTCGTCTATGCCGCGGCTTTTGACTCGGAGCGTCCCGACCCGTGGACGGCGGCGACCATGCTGCTGGATGTGCGCACCTCCTTTGTCACCCACGAGGGCCAGGCCTATGTCCCGGCCAACTATGACTTGAAGGAGCACGGCCCGGTGCTGGCGCGGGATGCGCTGGCCTCCTCGCTCAACATCCCGGCAGTGCTGGCGCTGCAGCACATCGGGATGAAGGACCTGTTTGAGCTGGCCGGGCGGCTGGGGATCACTACCCTGGTGGACCCGGACCGCTACGATCTGTCGCTGGCGTTGGGCGGGGGCGAGGTGCGCCTGATCGAGCTGACCGCCGCCTACGGCGCTTTTGCCAACGGCGGGATGCGGGTGGCGCCGAATGCCATCCTGGAGGTGGGCGATTTCCAGGGGAATATACTTTACCAGCCGCCGGCGCCCGCCTTGTCGCAAGCGGCCCAGCGGGTGCTGGATGAGCGCGTCGCCTGGCTGATCTCGGATATTCTCAGTGATAATGACGCCCGGCGCCTGGGCTTCGGCGAGCACACCATCCTGCGCCTGGACCGCCCGGCAGCGGTCAAGACCGGCACCACCACCAACTTTCACGATAATTGGACCATCGGCTATACGCCAGACCTGGTGACCGGGGTGTGGGTGGGCAACACCAACTACGAGCCGATGCGCCAGGTCAACGGGCTGACCGGGGCGGCCCCCATCTGGGCCCAGTTTATGCGCGCCGTGCTTACAGGACGGCCAGAAAAGGGGTTCACCCGCCCGCCTGGATTGGTCCAGGTGGAAGTGTGCCAGCTCTCCGGGCTGCTGCCCACCAGCGCCTGCCCCTACCGGCGGGAGGAATGGTTCCTGCAGGGCACGCAGCCCAAGGGATATGACACGTTCTATAAAATCGTTTCCATCGACCCGCTCACCGGCGCCCTGCTCCCGGGCGAGGCTGACCAGGGCGGGCAGGAGAACCGGGGGCTGGAAAGCCGGGTCGTATTGGATCTGCCGCCCCAGGCGCAGCCCTGGGCGCGGGCGCACGGCTTGCAGCTGCTCAGTGACCTGCGCGCCCGCCTCGCCTCCAGCAGCTCTGCTGGGGCTGAACAGGCCGGAGGGGGAGCTGAGCTGCACCTGGCCAGCCCGGCGCAGGGGGCAGTGTACCGCCAATCGGTCAATGTGCCTGCCCGGGCGCAGCGGCTGCACCTGCAGGCCCTGACCGGGCTCAACCGCTTAACGGGGCTGCGCCAGGTCAGCCTGTGGGTGGATGGGGAGCAGGTGGCGGTTTTCGACCTGGATAAAGAGGCGGGCGAGTCGCCCTTCCAGGGCTGGTGGACGCTGGCCCCGGGGCAGCACCAGGCCTGGGCCAGCGCCGTGCTGGAGGGCGGGCGGCAGATCGAAAGCCAGCGGGTGGAGTTTGAGGTGCTGGCGCCTTTGGGTACAAGCGGGCAGCCTTAAGATACACATCGATGAAGTGGGGAAAACTCTGGCAGTGGACGATATTTACCTGGCAACCAGCGCTCCGATAGGCTCAGCACACCTCAAGCCGGGTCCCCTACGCAAACACCACATCACGGTCCCCCCAGGCTGAACGCGACGTTTTGAACCGAGCAGACCGTCCACGAATAAGGCCACGAATATCGAATTGGGCCTGGTTTTATTCGTTCATTCGTGGATGGGATTCACCTGCTAAACCAGGTGTTTCCCGGAGCTCCGCTCGGTGTTCTCAGTGTTGCTCTGTGGCATGTTCTGTTCATATACAAAAAGACTGCCACCGAGTTCACAGAGAGACACAGAGATCCTGGCATGTGGTTTTCTCATTCCTCTTGACAGAGAACACAGTTGCTTTGTGGTTTTCTCTCGCCTCTTGACAGAAAACACGGCTGCTTGGGAGAGACTCCTGGCTTTTACAGTGATCGCATCAATTGGGGGATAAGCAGGATACAAAGGAAAAGTTAGAAACTCATTCCTCTTATCCTGCTTATCGATGTGACTGCTCAATATCACTGACTGGCGACCATCCTCTGCATCGTGTTCTCATGGTCACGGCGTGACGGTGAACAGGCTGCCGGCGCCGCGCCCGTAGACGTCCGGGAAATAGAACTCCTGGGCGGTGGGCGGGATGACCCGGAAGCTGCCCGGGGTGCTGGCCCGCGCCAGGTAGGTGTACACGTACGTGCCGGCCGGCAGATAGTCCGCCGACAGCACCGCCTTTTCATCCCGGAGCTGGATGTTGTCAAAATACCACCAGCCCCAGCCTTTCATCCACAGGTCGTTTACCGCAAACTGCTGCGGCACGCTCTTTTCCTGCGGGCTGGTGTTCAGCGCCTGGTCCACCGCCTCCAGCCCGGCCGGCAGCGGGTCATCGATCACCACGTTGTGCAGCGCATACGGGGCAATCACCGTCAGCCGCACCAGCACCAGGTCTCCCTGCTGCGCCTGGACGACCGCCTCAGGGTTGTTCAGCAGCTCTCCGCCGCTGCCCACCGCTTTGCCGCTCAGCGCTTCCAGGTCGCTGTAACGGTAATACAGGCGGGATACCTGGATGCCCCGGTCCAGGGCGGTGGTCTTTTCTACCGGCAGGTACAGCTTCATGAACGTGGTGTAGTACAGGGTGCCGGGACCTTCGCTGCGGCCAAACACCAGCCGGTTCGCCTGGTCCTTCAGCAGTTGGCTGATATCCACCCGCAGGTCCAGGGTCTGGCGCAGCGTCCCGGCGTTGGCTTCTCCGCCGCCAAGCTGCTCATCGTTCAGCGCCACCCCGTATTCGTAGTTCGCCTGCATCTCACCCGTGGAGGCCATCCATTCCGTCAGCGCCATCAGCGTCCAGGCGGTTTCCTGTGTCCCCGCCCAGTGACCGTTCGTGCGGTTGCTCATCAGCCAGCGCACGGCATTGGCGGTCAGCGGATTGCCCGGGTCGATCTGGATGATGGAAGACAGGATGATCGCC
>CAIQIV010000327.1 GCA_903871905.1 uncultured Chloroflexota bacterium
CGCCAGCCGTGGTCACGGTCACCGCCGGGCGCACTGCCAGGGACTTGACCGCGTGCACCCCACCCGCCACCAGCACCCCGGCGATCATGGCCAACACCGGGTGCAGGTCGGTGACCACGTGGGCGCTGGCAGCAAACAGGATCGCCCCGGCAACCGGGCGGATGAAGGTCTGGATGCCGTCATTCAAATGATTGACAGCCGGGATCTTATCCGCCAGGATCTCGATCAGCAGCAGCACAGCCAGCACCAGCAGCACCCACTCATTGGTGAGCGTGTCCCAGGGGGATTTAAGGGTCAGCAGGTTGGTGTAGCGCCCGAGCAAACCCACGACCAGGAGCGGGATGTAGGCATTCAGTCCGGCGCTGGCTGACAACCCAAATGCTGAGAAGATATCCATTTCTCACTCTCCTTTTCATGATCCAGGTTATCCGAGATGGAAGCCATCCCATGTACCGGTAAGCAAGAAGCGCACCAGGTCCAGGAAGGCAATTTGCGCCAGCGCCATTCCCAACCCGCCAGCAAGCGGCAGCCAGAGCTGGCTCAAGCGCAGGCAAAGGTTCTCTTTCCTCAACACGATCAACCAGATCATAGCATAAATCATGGATAACAGCAGCAACACCCCGGCAGAGCTGAGCAAAGCCAGGGGGTATAAAAGCAGAGGATTCCCGCTGAGCACAGCCGCAGCCAGCACCCCCGTAGCAGCCAGCAGTCCCAGGAAAGGCAGCACCCCGGACAGCGCCGGCCGGCTGTCCCAGTCCTGCCAGACCGTCTGGTTGAATGCCGGGTACAAAGAGAGGGCAATGACCAGCCCCATGCCCAGGCCGGTCAGCAGGCGCAGTGTATTATTCGGATCATAGAAATGGGGCAGGGGGAACAAGCTGATAAATGAGTTCAAGCCATCGAAAGCAAAGGCAGCGGCAAAAAAACCCAACGGGATAATCACCAGCCAGGACGGGGCGCCGCCGCGGCGCCGGCCAAGAAAGGACTGGTAAACCAGCCCTAATACCGCCCCCAGGTACATTCCTGTGCAGCGGGCGCACATTGGCAGCTGCCGGTCCCCCAGGTGAAAGGAGCGCAGGTCGATGCGGTGGCACACGGCATAACCAACCGCATCGGCATGCCCCAACAGTCCCTGCGGGGTAGTCAGCAGCCAGCCCAGGCCAAACAGGCCAACAGCCAGGAAGACCATGCCTCTCCAGCCAACAGTCTGCAGGCGAATCCGGGGATAAGTGCGTTCCATTGGGGGAATTATAGTGGGTTATTAAAAAATAGGGGAAGCAAATGTCAATTGCCCTGTTCTGCCTAATTGCCTGGCTGTCTCAGGTTAAATGGGTGTGTGCTGAGAAAATTCCGCTTCCGGTTGGCAAAGGCCTCTTTATCGGGTATGATTGAAGATTATATTTCGAACATGACCAAAACATCGCCTAGAACAATATGGAGATTCTGTATGAGAAAGACATTGCTTGCCGTGGCGCTGCTGGTTCTTTTAGCCAGCGCCTGTTTGCTGGGCGCGCCGCAGGAGAACCCGGCGCCGGCCGCCCCTGCCAGTGAGACACCTCTGCCGCCTCCCCCCCAGGCAACCAACACGATACCACCCAGCGAAACACCCCTGCCACCATCCGAAACACCTCTCCCTGATACTCCAACCCCTTCCGCTGTTCCGACCGTTGCCCCACCGGTTGCTTATGGGCCGGATAATTTCCCGCCCAACGTCAACCCGCTCACCGGTCTGCCCGTGGCTGACCCGCAGAAGCTGGAGCGCCGCCCGCTGGGGGCAAAAATTGAAATGTTCCCCCGCATGCACCGCCCACCCTGGGGTGTTGCGATGGCAGACATCGTCTATGATTACTACCAGAACAACGGCATGACCCGCTTTCACCCCATCTTCTATGGCCAGGACGCCGAGACCGTGGGACCGATCCGCTCAGCCCGCCTGCTGGATGGGCCGATCGTGCGCCAGTACAAGTCCATCCTGGCCTTCGGCAGTGCGGATAAGCGCATCCTTTCCAAGCTGCTGAACACCGAGTACTACGACCGTCTGATCATGGAAGGCGCACAAAACTGCCCGCCCATGTGCCGCGTTGACCCCAACGGCGCCAACCTGCTCACCACCAACACGGCCGAGCTGAGCAAGTATGTCACCGCCAAGGGCATTCCCAATGGCAGGCAAAACCTGAACGGCATGAGCTTCAACACCGTCACCCCGGCCGGCGGGCAGCCTTTCACCCAGATGTTTATGCGCTACTCGATCAGCGCCTACAACCGGTGGGACTATGACCCGGCCAGCCAGCGCTACCTGCGCTTCCAGGACACGCAAGAAGCCGCAGATGCCAAGAGCGAGGTGGTTGCTCCGCTGACTGACCGGCTGACCAACCAGCAAATCAGCACGGATAATGTGGTGGTGCTGTTCCTGAACCACAAATTCCTGTACAAGTCGAACTCGGGCAACAGCGAGATCGTCGAATACCAGTTCGACGGCAGTGGTGATGCGATCGCCTTCCGCGATGGGCAGGCCTTCCAGGTCAAATGGAACCGCCCCAAGTTCGATTCTGTCGTCTACCTGACCTTCCCGGATGGCACACCGTATCCCTATAAGCCTGGCACGACCTGGTATGAGGTGATGGGGACCTCGTCCAAGACCGAAAACCCGGGACCAGGAATTTACCGGGTGACCTTCTCCATCCCATAACTTGGATAGGAAGCTGACCAGGATAATTTTGACCTGGTGCAGCCTGCTGTTCCTGGCAGGCTGCACTGCTGCCTCCCCAGGTCCGGCCCTATCGCCAATCCCTATGACGGCAACCCCCACGCGGCGTCCGGCTACATCCCCAGCGCCGACGTTCACCCCGGTGGCTTTCCATGTACAGCCATCCCGCACGCCCCTGCCCAGTCCCACACCATATATCGCGCCAACAGCCGTATCCCAGGGCTATGGGGTGAACCCGCTGACCGGGATGGTGGTGGCAGATGCCTCGCGCCTGGAAAGGCGCCCCATGGCGATCAAGGTCACCAACTTTCCTCGCAGCGTGCGCCCGCAGTGGGGATTGTCCAAAGCCGACAACGTCTACGAGTATTACCTGGAGGACCTGCTGACCCGCTTCATCGGTGTGTTCTACGGGCAGGATGCGGAGCGCGTTGGCCCGGTGCGCTCAGGCCGCCTGTTCGACGCCAATATTGTGCGCATGTACAAATCGATCTTTGTCTTTGCCTATGCTGATGACCGGGTGATCGATCTGTGGACCAATTCGGACATCCGCTCGTTCCTGGTGGTCGAAGGGAAGCACAACTGCCCACCCCTGTGCCGCATCGGCCCCTCCACCAACTACAACACCCTTTTTGCCAATACATCCGAGCTGGCAAAGTACTTTATTGAGCAAGGGAAGAGCAATGAGAAGCAGGATCTGAAAGGCTTCACTTTTGGCAGCCCTCCCGGCCTGCCCAGCGGATCGGGGACAACCATCGCCACCCGCTATTCTCTGGTTTCCTATAATAAATGGGAGTACGATGCTGTGCGGGACGTGTACCTGCGCTTCCAGGAGACCCAGGATGGGCACCTGGGGGAAGAGGTGTATGCCCCGCTCAAGGACAGCCTGACGGACCAACAACTCAGCGCGGACAACGTGGTTGTCCTGCTGATGCGGCATAAAGAGTTCTACAAGTCCAGCGATACCGAGATATACGAGATGGATTTCATGGGTAAAGGCCCGGCATACGCCTTCCGCAATGGGCAGGCGTATCGCATTGAGTGGGAAAGGACCGCCAAGGACAGCCTGCTGAACCTGCAGATGGAAAACGGCCGGCCCTACCGGCTGAAACCGGGCACCACCTGGTTCATGGTGCTCGGTGAAAGCTCAGCCGTCCAGCCTGGCTCTGACGGCTCCTGGTACTTTGGTTTCAGCATGCCGTAGCGATCAGAGCGACCGCACAATAGACCGAACCAAGCCAGGTCCGGCATACACCAGGCCCGTATAAACCTGCACCAGGCTGGCCCCGGCTTCCAGCTTTTCCAGCGCATCCTGTGGGCGCATGATCCCGCCTGAACCGATGATAGGCAGCCGGCCGCCAGTGCGCTGGTAGATCTGGCGGATCATAGCCGTGCTGCGAGCCCCCAGAGGCGCCCCACTCAGCCCGCCGCTTTCGTTTGCAAGAGGCGAAGTCAAGCCGGAGCGCCCCAGCGAGGTGTTCGCTGCGATCACACCGTCTACCCCCACCTCAAGCAGCACATCCAGGGCGTCATCCAACTCCTCGGAACTCAGATCGGGAGCCAGCTTGACCACCAACGGCAGGCGTTTCCCCAGGCGCTTTTCCTGAAACCGGCGCTCAGCCTGGACCGGCGCCAGAAGCTCAAGCAGTGCCTGGCGGTTTTGCAGCCGGCGCAGCCCGCTCGTGTTGGGCGAGCTGACGTTGATCGCCAGGTAGTCAGACAGCGGGGCAAATGCCCGGGTGAGCACCAGGTAGTCCCGGACAGCCTCCTCCAGTGGTGTATCCTTATTTTTCCCCAGGTTGACGCCCAGAACCAACCCCGGCGGATGCGGCAGGCGCATGCGGCGCATCACGTAACGCGCCCCGCGCCCGGGGAAGCCCATTCGATTGATCAGGGCTCTATCCTCCGGAAGTCGGAAGACGCGCGGGCGTGGATTGCCAGGCTGAGCCAGCGGGGTGACCGTGCCTATCTCGATATGACCGAAGCCCAGTGCAGCCAGGCCACGCCAGGCCACGCCATCCTTGTCATACCCAGCAGCCAACCCGACCGGGTTGGCAAAGTCCAGGCCAAACACGCGCACCGGTCGGGCTGAAGGGCGGAACCAGGCAGCCACCAGGCGCCCGAGCGGGGGCAGCACCCCGGCCAGGCGGATAACCTGCAAGGTCCGTTGGTGGACCAGCTCGGGTTCAAAACCAAAGAGCAGTGGGCGAAGGAGGCTGTACACTCGTTACTCCTGAAAAATACCTCGACTAGCCCGCTCCCTGATCGCTGTGGGCGGAAGGGGGGTGCAGATGCGCAGCCAGGGCCTGGCGCTGCACATTGACGGCCTGGCGCAGATCAAAAGCCGCCTGGCGCATATTCCGGGAGCGCGAGATGCCGCGGGACACCGGCAGAAGCATGCCCAGGCCATCCGGGCGCAGACCGTGGCGCAAGGCAGCCGACAGATCGCCCCCCTGCGCCCCAACCCCTGGCGCCAGGATCCACAGGTCGGGTGCAACCAGGCGCACCAGGCGCAGCGACTCGGGCTGCGTGGCGCCAACCACCAACCCCAGGTTGTCCGCCTGGTTCCACGTCTGCGCCAGGCGCGCCACATGCTGAAAGAGGGGCATGCTTGCCGGCTCCACGCCCTCACCCGACACCCACAGGTCCTGCAGGTCGCCAGCTCCCGGGTTGGAGGTCTTGCACAGCAGGAACACGCCGCGCTCCGGGTCCTCCAGGAAAGGCTGCAGCGAGTCATACCCCAGGTAGGGGTTGACGGTGACCGCGGCAGCGCCGTAGGTGTAGAAAGCCGACCGGGCATAGGCGTCTGCCGTGGAGGCGATATCGCCGCGCTTGGCATCCAGGATCATCGGGATGTCCTGCGGCACAGCCGCAATCACCTCCTGCAGGGCGGCGCAGCCCGCTGGGCCAAGTACTTCGAAAAAAGCAGCATTGGGCTTATAAGCAGCGGCAACATCTGCCGTTGCCTCCACCATCCTCAGGCAGAAGTCGCGCGCTGCCCCGGCAGTGTCTTCTGCCAGGTCAGAGGAATGAGGATCCAAACCCACGCACAGCAGCGAATCGATCTGACGCGCCCTGGTTTCCAGGCGGCTGAAGAAACTCATCACCTTACGCCTTTCCCAGCACCATGGCCAGCAGTGCCATACGCACGTACAGGCCGTATTCCATCTGGCGGAAGTAAGCAGCCCGTGGATCCTCATCCACTTCCATGCTGATCTCTCCCACGCGCGGCAGCGGGTGCATCAAGACCATCTTTTCGCGGGCTTTATCCATGATCTCGGGGGTGATGACAAAGGCGCCCTTCACCGATTCATAATCGTCCTGGTTCTCAAAGCGTTCCTTCTGAACACGGGTAACATACAGGACGTCAGTCTGGCCGATGACCGGGTCCAGTGTGTCAAACTCTTCCTGGGGCACACCCTGCTCTTTAAGCTCGTGGATGATTTCCTGGGGCATACGCAGGATATCGGGCGAAACGTAGTTGATCTTCACCCGGAACAAGGTCAGCAGGCGGGCCAGGGAATGGACGGTGCGGCCGTACTTGAGATCGCCCAGCATGGTGACCGTCAGCCCATCGAGCCGGCCAAGCTCGCTATAGATGGTGAACAAGTCCAGCAGGGCCTGGGTGGGATGCTCGCCCACGCCATCGCCAGCGTTAATGATCGGCTTGCGGGCGTACTTGGCAGCCAGGGCAGAGGCGCCGACCTCGGGATGGCGGATGACGATCACGTCCGCATAGCACTCCAAAGTGCGCACCGTGTCCGGAAGCGACTCACCCTTGGCCACTGAGGAGTAGCGCACCTCGCTGATCGGGATAACGCTACCGCCTAAACGCTCCATGGCAGAGGTGAAAGAGGATGAAGTACGCGTGGAGGGCTCATAGAACAGGTTAGCCAGGATCTTGCCCTTGAGCAGGTCGAAGGTGCCAATGCGCTCTACCATCTCGCGCATCTCCTCAGCCACACCAAAGATGTAATCCAGGTCGTCGCGGCTGAACTGCTTGACAGAAAGAATATCCTTGCCATAAAAACGCGCCCCTTGCTGGTCACCCAGCGGTAAGTAAGGGGACTTTTTCCTCTGTGGGGGTTGATAGTTTGCCATTTGTTCCTCCTGAAAAATAATCCGTTCCATCCAGCATGGATGGAGAAAACGGTGAATTACGCTCTGATATTCCTCCCCGATCCCGGGGAAGCCAATACTTTACCATCCTGCATAACGGTTTCGCCGCGCAGCACCACCCGGCGTACCCGACCGCGCACCTGCCAGCCTTCGAAAGGCGTCCAGGCGCAGCGAGTGTAGCTGTCACGGGCGCGGATCTCCCACTTTTCCTGTGGATCGACCTCTACCCAGGTTTCGGGCTGCTCCGGCAGGTTGAAGATACGCCGGGGATTGGTGCTCATGCGCAGGACCAGGTCATCCAAGGACAGGCGCTTCTCAGCCACGGCAGTAAGCAACAAGGGGAGGGCTGTCTCCAGCCCCGGGAAACCCGGAGGCGGGTTATCGCCGTCCTTCTCAGCCAGGGTGTGGGGGGCATGATCCGTGGCAAAGCAGTCGATCACCGCCAGATTGTCCCACAGCGCATGCCGGTCGGCAGCGGAAGCCAGGCGCGGGCGCACCTCGCCGCGTCCACCTCCCAGGTGCGGGATATCCTCCTGGGTTAAGAAGAGGTGATGAGGCGCCACCTCGCAGGTGATCTTCAAGCCGCGCTCCTTGGCAGCCCGGATGAGCAGGATCTCCTCACGCAGCGAAACATGCGCCACGTGCAGCGGGCGGTCAAACAGGGCAGCCATCAACATCACCGCTGCCAGGGTGCGGCTCTCGGCATGGGCCACGATGGGCAGTTCCCTGGGCCAGTTCGAGAAATGGGCCATCCAAACCGACATTTCATCCAGGCGCAGCGGCCCGTAGGTCTGGTCCAGGTACATCTTGAGCCCTGCGGTGCGCCAGGCCAGTTCCGCCGGAGCCTGCGTGTTATCCGGGCCAGCGCCGAGAAACTGAGCATAATCGCAGCGCGCTTTCTGCCGCGCCGCCGAGAGCGCCAGATCCAGGCTGGGGGCGTCTGTCACCGGAGGCCGGGTGTTGGGCATGGCCAACACGGTGGTGAAACCGCCAGCCAGAGCCGCCTGGGTGCCGGTGTCCCAATCTTCTTTGTGCGTGGCGCCAGGCTCGCGCAGATGGACGTGTGGGTCAATCAATCCGGGGAGAGTAATCATGATCTACCTCGATTGGATAAGCACAGGGGCCAGGCACAGCCTGGGGGCAGGCAAAAAAAAGAGCCTTATAAAAGGCTCTTCTCCGGTAAAAAAAATGCCCATCAGGCCAGCGGCCTCCGGGCGATTTCTGCGGTAAGGGACATTCTTGCGATTCATTCCGATCGATTTTACGCAGATTCAGGATTCTGTCAAGGTGGAAAAAATCGATTCCAACCTGGAAAGAGGCAGCAAGATCCGGATATTGCTGCCAGAAAGCCGGTCATGGGCGCGGCGTTCCAAGCACTTTGGTTACCAGGCCCGGGACCAGGGTTTCAGGGTGCTCGGAGAAACCACTGGCAGCCCAATAAATCCCCTCAGGCGCCGTGGGGATCAGAATCTTCGGTGCCGGGCAGACGGCGATCTCCGGCTGGAGGGCGGCAAAATTCCAGGGGGCAATGACCAGGCAGGCAGTTGACAGGCAGGCTGCCAGGTCGTCCGCCGCTTCCACAGCCAGGTCACCGGGCAAAGCCTGGCAGGCCTCGGGGGACAATCCGTAGAGGTGCAGGGTCAGCCAGGGCAGCTCGCGCTGCAGGACATCTACCACAGCCCGGCCAAGGGCGCCATCGCCGCTGTCCACCACCAGGACCGGCATGCCCGCCCATTCCATCGTTTTTTTCTGCAGAGCCTCGGCGGACTGCTGCTGATCCTCCTCCTGCTCGGCAGCCAGGTCTTTTTTCAACAACAGACCATCGCCGCGAATCACCCAACCGTGATACAGCCACACGGCAGCAAAAATCACGGTGAAGCCGGTTGCTTCGGCGATATCGGCCAGCAGGTTGCCCTCGCCGTACACGCCAAACAGGGCATTGAGCAGCAGGTAGACGAAGCGCACAGCGGCGATCAGGGTGACGACAACGGCGGCAAAGGCAAACAGGTACAGGTAGGCCTTGCGAAGGATGGAACGGCGGGAGGTTTTGCCCACCAGGCCAGGCTGGCGGGCAGCGCGCTGCGCCGGGGTCCAGGCCAGCAGCCACACCGGCAGACCGGCGACCAGGGCAGCGGTGAAGCCGGCAAACCGCTCGCGCAGCAGGTCATCGGCAGTGAAGGTCAGGGCAATCCAGCGGATCAGGACGCTCAGGTCCCCGGCCAGGCCAATCAGAAACGCCGCCAGGCCCAGGGCAGCCACCAGGTACCAATACAGGCGCTGCATCCCAGCCTGGAGCGAGGACTCGCCCGCCTGCTGGATGTCGCGGCGCAGGATAACGGCATGGTAAGCCCACAGCACCCCGGAGGCAACGACAATCGCCATGGAAAGCGCCAGGCTACCGCTGGTGGGCAGGCCAAGCCAGGCGCGCAGGGCGCCATGGATGATCATCGCCAGGGTTACGATGAAAGTACCGACCGCGGCAAAGATGTTCAGGTACAGGTAGGCTTTGCGCAGGTTGGAACGGCGCTCACTGTCCCTGCCGGTGGCAAACAGATCCCCAGCCCAGTTCCAGAAATACAGCCACAGGGGGACACCCAGCACCAGCCAGGCAAGCGAATCTTGCAGATCAAAGGTCGGCTGTCCTCCCAAACGGGTGAAGATCCAATCCTGCACCCCCACCAGGCCCAGGGCGGTGAAGAATACCCCGGCGCCGCTGAACAGGAAGAGGTATAAACGGCGCAAAATATCCGCTGGCTCGGGCAGGGCTGCAACCCGGCCAACAGGAGAGGCGGCGCCCATATCAAGGTCCAAGGC
>CAIQIV010000328.1 GCA_903871905.1 uncultured Chloroflexota bacterium
ACAGAGATGATGTCGCACCAGGCCCTGGGCGCTGATTACCCGCAGAGCTGGCCGCAAAGCATCCCCTTTCCCCTGGTGCACCAGGGGATCAGCGCCGAGATGATGGCTGAAAAATGGGGTCTGGGCCGTGAGGAGCTGGACGATTATGCCTATCACAGCCACCTGCGCGCCATGCAGGCTATCCAGAGCGGTTGGGGGCGGGAGCAGATTTACCCGCTTGCCCGCCCGGATGGTCAGGATGTCACAGTAGATGAAGGCGTGCGCATGCCGCCCGACCGGCAGAAAATGGCAGCCCTGCGCCCGGTTTTCAAGCCGGATGGAGTGATCACCGCTGGCAATTCCAGCCAGGTCAGCGACGGCGCTGCCGCTGTGCTGCTGGCCTCGTCCCGGGCGGTGGAGAGCTGGCGCCTCCAGCCGCGCGCCCGCCTGGTCGCCCGGGCTGTGGTCGGCTCCGACCCGGTGCTGATGCTGGACGGCCCGATTCCTGCCACCCACAAAGTCCTGCGGAAAGCCGGCCTGCGGTTGGAGGACATGGATGTGATCGAGATCAACGAGGCCTTTGCCAGCGTGGTGCTGGCCTGGGCTCGTGAGCTGCGCCCCGACATGCAGCGCGTTAACCCGAATGGGGGTGCCATCGCCCATGGCCACCCCCTTGGCGCCACCGGCGCCATCCTGATGACCAAGCTGCTGCATGAGCTGGAGCGCAGGGGCGGCCGCTATGGGCTGCAAACCATGTGCATCGGCCACGGCATGGCGACCGCCACCATTATCGAGCGTTTGTGATGCATACGATTTACCTGGGATTGGGTTCCAACCTGGATGACCGGCAGCGCAACCTGGAACGCGCCCTGCAGGCCCTGGCGCTGTCTGTCCATCTCATTGCCGCTTCCCCGCTGTACGAGACTGCCCCCTGGGGCTACGAGCACCAGCCGTCCTTTCTCAACCAGGTGGCGCAGGCCGAAACGAGCCTGCCGCCGCTCGAGCTGCTTAAGTACCTCAAAGACATCGAGGCCCGCCTGGGACGCCAGCCGACCATCCGCTATGGACCGCGCCTGATCGATCTTGACCTCCTGCTGTATGATGACCTGCTGCTTGAGGCGCCTGGCCTGCAAATCCCTCACCCGCGCATGCATGAGCGCGCCTTTGTCCTGGTGCCGCTGGCCGACCTGGCCCCTGATCTGGTGCACCCGGTACTGGGGCGCACGGTGCGCGATCTGCTGGCCGGCCTGGACCAGTCCGGCGTCGTCCGCCTGAATCGCGATTAGAAGGAAACCCTGCCATGCGTTTTAGACCCTTCCTGCTGCCCATCCTGGGGGCTGCCCTTCTGTTGGGGGCGCTGCTCCTGCTGCCTGGTAACCTGGCGCAGAGCGCCGACCGCAGCCTGCCTTCCGACTTTGGCCCCCGTGTGGTCCAGCCCGAGGCCTATGATCTCTCCCCCGCGCTGCGCGACCTGCCTGTCCTGCCTGCGGAGCCCCAGCCGCTGCAGCCCGAGGCCAGCCCGCGGCGCTGGGCTGTCCCGGTCCCCCTTCCTGGCGCTCGCTCCGGGCAGGAAACCGGTTTCCAGCCGGATGGGGCGCTGCAGGCGCCGTTTTCCGTGCAGGCCATGCCGTCTCCCAAGTTCAACTTTGAAGGGGTCCGCAACCAGGAAAATTCCGGGCTGGTCCTGCCACCGGATACCAACGGTGATGTGGGACCCAACCATTACGTGCAGTTTGTCAACCTGTCGTTCAAGATCTGGTCGTTAAACCGCAGCACCTCCACTGCAACCCTGGTGAAAGGCCCGCTGCCAGGCCGGGCTATTTGGGATGGTTTCACCGCCCCGTGCGGCACGGAGAATGACGGGGATGTGATCGTGCTGTACGACCACCTGGCTGACCGCTGGTTCTTCAGCCAGTTTGCCTGGCCCAACGGCAAGAACGGCCCGTTCTACCAGTGCATCGCTGTCTCCCAGACCGGCGACCCTACCGGCAGCTACTACCGCTATCAGTACAAGTGGACCAGCGGCGCCGGGACAAACGTGCTCAACGACTACCCCAAGTTTGGCGTGTGGCCGGATGGCTATTACATGAGCGTCAACCAGTTTACCGCGGTGACCGAGGCCTGGCGCGGCACCGGTGTGGCCGTCTTTGACCGTACCCGCATGCTCCAGGGCCAGCCTGCCAGCATGGTGTCCTTTGACCTGTTTCCAGTCGACACCAATTTTTCCAGCCTGCTGCCCAGTGACCTGGATGGGCAGGCACCGCCGGCCGGCACTCCGAACTATTTTGCTGCCGTGTTTGATAACACGGTTATTTCCTCGGTTGACACCCTGCGCCTGTGGGAGTTTCACGTGGATTGGGCGAACCCGTCTGCCTCCACCTTCGGCCAGTCGGGGCAGCCGGATGTCGTCCTGCCCACCGCTTCCTTTAATTTACTCTGCTTTGAGCGCATGGACTGTATCCCCCAGGCTGGCACCACCGCCCGCCTGGATGCCCTGGCGGACCGCCTGATGTACCGCTTGCAGTACCGCTACTTTGGCGCCTGGTCCACCCTGGTTGCCAACCACACGGTGGATGTGGGCGGCGGGCGCGCCGGCATCCGCTGGTACCAGCTGCAGCGTAACCCCGGCGGCTGGTCCATCCAGCAGCAGGGTACCTACGCCGGGGATGGCTCCAACAGCGAGCACCGCTGGGTGGGCAGCCTGGCTATGGACAAGATGGGCGATATTGCCCTGGGTTATTCGGTCAGCAGCAGCAGTGTGAACCCCTCCATCCGCTATACCGGGCGCCGTTCCGGGGATACTGCCGGGACCCTGCCCCAGGGGGAGGTGACACTGCAGGCTGGCGGCGGCTCCCAGACCAGTTCCACCATGCGTTGGGGGGATTACACCTCCATCTCGGTCGACCCGCTGGATGACTGTACCTTCTGGTACACCAATGAATACTATGCCGCTCCCAACAGCGACCGCTCCTGGTTGACGCGCGTCGGCTCCTTTGTTTTTCCGGAGTGCCTGGCTGATACGCGCGGCGCCCTGGCCGGGCGGGTGGTGGACGCCTCGACCCTGGCGCCGCTGGCCAATGTCCAGGTGCGGGCTGGTTCGCTGGCGACGCTCAGCGACAGCCTGGGCTACTACCGCCTGTACAACATTCCCGCCGGTGTGTACACCATAACGGCCCGCCTGTATGGGTATACCGACGCCTCGGCTGCCGGGGTGAATATCCAGGCAAACAACCAGGTCCAGCAGAATTTCAGCCTGAATTCGATCCCCGCAGTGACGGTAAGCGGCAGGGTGATCGATGGGAATACCAAAACCCAGCCCAACGGCGGCTGGCCGCTGTATGCGCAGGTCGCCATCGCTGCCCCGGGCTTCAACCAGGAATTGTTCACTCATCCCTTGAGCGGCGCTTTCTCACTTGATCTTCCGGTGGGTGTGCCGCACACCTTCACTGTCTCATCCCTGGTGGGCGTCTTCACCCCCACCATCCAGGTGCTTACCCCTTCGGCTGGCCTGACCCACACCTTTGAGCTGGCCTCGTCCTGCCAGGCGCCCTGGTACAGCCAGTCAGGCTCGGGCTGCAAAAAACTGTTCGGTGGGCTGCTCGCCGGTCACGTGCGCGACCAGAACACGGCCCAGGCGCTCAACGATGCTTCTCTGGCAGGGGTGGGCGCCGCCTACGGCCTGACCACCACCGCTTCCAGCTTTGCCAACCCGTCTGACCCCCGGGTGGGCGAGGGCTTTTTCGAGCTGTTTCTGCCTTACACTGCAACGGCCCAGCTCACCGCCGCCCAGCCGGGTGGTGCTATGCCCATCGCCTTCACCGCTGGACTGACAGTGACCAAGGCGCGGTACGGCCTGCTGCAGCAAACTTTCTCCATGACCAGCAGCCAGGTCGTCTCGCGGGCCCTGGACCTCCCGGCCGGGCAGCTCTCGGTGCTGCCAGCCAGCCTGTCGGTGACGGTCAGCACCGGCCAGGTGGTCTCCCGCCCCTTGATCTTCACCAACACCGGCGGTTACACCACCACGCTCGTCACCCGGCCCTTTACGGAGACCTGGCTGAGCGCAAGCCCTCCCAGCCCCAATCCCATTCTCCCCGGCGGCGAGGCGCAGGTGATGTTGACCATCACCGGCACCCACTGCCTGCAGAGCGTCACGCTGCAGTTTGGCGGTGATGCGGTGCCTTATGCGGATCTCCCGGTTCCCGTTTCCATGGTAGTGGGCGACTGCAGCCGCGCGCTGCTGCCGTTTGCCCCGAACCGCTTCCCCTGATCTCTTCAGACGCTTCTTAGACTTCCGAAGTCTGGAAGACTTCGGAAGTCTTGCGGAAGACACTGTTCGCAAGGATAATCATGGATCAACTCAAGTCCTCTCAACTGACCGTCGCCGGCGCCACCTTCTCCTGGGGCAGCCGTACCTATATCATGGGCGTGCTCAATATCACCCCGGACAGCTTCTCCGGGGATGGGCTGCTGCGCCTCTCTGCTGATCCGGCTCTTCTGCTGGAGTCTACCCTGCAACAGGCGCGGCGTTTTGTCAGCGCCGGGGTGGACATCCTGGACGTGGGGGGTGAGAGCACCCGCCCTGGCTCGGAGCCGCTCGGGTTGGAAGCAGAGCTGGAGCGGGTGATCCCTGTGATCCGCCTCCTGGCTGCCGAGTTCCAAACACCGATTTCCATTGATACGTACAAGGCCGGTGTAGCAGATTCCGCTCTCCAGGCTGGGGCGCACATGGTCAATGACGTGTGGAGCCTGCACGCCGACCCGGACCTGGCTGGGGTCGTCGCCCGGCATCAGGCGCCGGTGATCCTGATGCACAACCGCAGCTCCTGGGTGCATGCCGAGGTGCGCCAGCGCCTGGGTGGGCGTTATGTAGGCATTCCTTATGAAGATCTGCTGGAGGACATCCGCCGCGAGCTGTTGGAGAGCGTGGAGATCGCCCGCCAGGCCGGCATCCCCGATGAGCATATCCTCCTGGACCCGGGGATTGGCTTTGGTAAAACAGTGGAGCAGAACCTGGAGCTGCTGGACCGCCTGGAGGAGATCCGCTCCCTGGGCTACCCGGTCCTGCTGGGCCCATCGCGCAAGTCGTTTATCGGTTACACCCTTGACCTGCCGCCGGATCAGCGGGTGGAGGGTACGGCGGCAGCTGTGGCTGTGGGGATTGTGCGCCGCGCGGATATCGTGCGCGTGCATGATGTGGAGACTATGGTGCGCGTGGTGCGCATGGCGGACGCCATCGTGCGCCGCGGCCCCCCTATCGCCAGGCAGCCGTGATTAATGCGTGGCGACAAAGTACCATTGACCGCCTGGGCCGTTGCGGCATACAATTCGCCCCAGTTCGGATCCTGGCGGTAGCGTTCTGGAAGGATGGATCAGCCATGCGGGTTGGCTTGTTGGTAACTTCAATGGTAGTTCTCGTTCTGGTGGGCTTTGCCCTGGCGGCTCTGCCTGTTCCCGGTTACCTGGCGGCTGGGTCCCTGGGACCCAGGGCCGGCCTGGTCGTTTATGACGACGCCCTGGCTGATGGCTGGCAGGATTGGTCGTGGAACATCGATGACAACCTGGCCAACTCCTCCCCGGTGCATGCCGGGACGGCTTCTATTGCGGTCACTTTTTCCACTGCCTGGGATGGTTTTAAGCTTGGGCGACCGTCTGCGTTGGATATCAGCGCCTATGACCGGCTGCAGTTCTGGATCCACGGGGGAAGCGGCGGGCAGGAGATAACGCTCCAGGTCGGTGGTCTGCAGCAGAAAATCCTGCCCCAGGCAAACGCCTGGACGCAGGTCAGCATTCCGCTGGATGAGATGGGCAGCCCGCGCAGTGTGGGTGACATTACCTGGTGGAACGGCACGGGCTCGGCGCAGGCTGTCTTTTACCTGGATGATATCTCCTTTGTCTCCAGCGGGGTCACGCCTACTCCGGTTCCCGGGCAAACCGGTCCATCCCTGGTGGTGGATGCTGCCGCAAACCGGCGCCCGATCAGTCCGCTGATCTACGGGATGAACTTTGCCGAGCCGGACCTGGCTGCTGAGCTGGATCTGCCGGTCAACCGCTGGGGTGGCAATGCCACCACGCGCTACAACTGGCAGTTAGATGTCTCTAACCGCGCCAGCGACTGGTACTTTGAAAACATTGCCAACAAGCTGGATCATCCTGAGCTGCTGCCGGATGGCTCTTCCTCTGACCAATTTGTTGAGCAGAACCGCTCCCATGAGACGCAAACCCTGCTCACCGTGCCTTTGATCGGCTGGACACCCAAGAGCCGCGAGTTTGAGTGCGGCGCGCGTGTCTCCAGGTATGGCGCCCAGGAGAAGACCGACCCCTGGCAGCCGGACTGCGGCAATGGGAAAAAACCGGATGGAGATGACATTGCAAATCTGGATCCGCTGGATACCAGCCTGCCTATCACCACCACCTACGTCCAGGACTGGATGCGCCACCTGGTGGGGAAGTATGGGACGGCTGCCAGCGGCGGGGTGCGTTTCTACGCCCTGGACAACGAGCCGATGCTGTGGAGCAGTACCCACCTTGACGTTCACCCGCAGGCCACCAGCTACGATGAGATGCGCGACCTGACTTATGCCTATGCTGCGGCGATCAAGGCCGTGGACCCGGAGGCGCAGACCCTGGGCCCGGTAGTCTGGGGCTGGACGGCGTATTTCTGGTCTACCCTGGATTGGGAGTCGGGCGCCAATTGGTGGGACCATCCCCAGGACCGCCTGGCGCACGGGGATGTGCCTTTCCTGGAGTGGTACCTGCAGCAGATGCGCGCCTATGAACAGGCGCATGATCAGCGCATCCTGGATTACCTGGACATTCACTACTATCCGCAGTCCATCGGCGTCTCTCTTTCACAGGCTGGGGATGCCCAGACCCAGGCGAAGCGCCTGGAGTGCACCCGCTCGCTGTGGGATGACCAGTACCTGGATGGCAGCTGGATTGACCAGCCGGTGAACCTGATCCCGCGCATGCACCAATGGGTGGATACCAATTATCCTGGCACGCACCTGGCGCTGACCGAGTATAACTGGGGAGGCCTGGAGCACATCAATGGCGCCCTGGCTCAAGCCGAGGTGCTGGGGATCTTTGGCCGCCAGGGATTGGACCTGGCGACCTTGTGGGATCCGCCCCGGTCGGGCCAGCCAGGCGCCTATGCCTTCCGCATCTACCGTAATTATGACGGCCAGAAAAGCCGCTTCGGCGAGACCGGCGTCCAGGCCGCCAGCAGCGACCCGGACCGGCTTTCGATTTTTGCGGCCCGGCGCAGCTCAGACGGAGCCCTGACCCTGGTCATCATCAATAAGGATCCTACCACCCCTTTGACCAGCACCGTCTCCCTGGAGAATTTTTCTCCCGCTCCCCCGGCTCAGGTTTATCGGTACAGCAAGGCAGACCTGGCTGCCATCCACCGCCAGACCGACCTGGGGATCGCCCTCAATCACTTTACTGCGGTCTTCCCGGCTTACTCCATCACCCTGGTGGTGATCCCTGCATCCCCGGCGCCGCACCGGCCCCAGTATTATCTGCCCATTTCTTATAACTGGGCGGCGTCCACCCAACGGGACAGCCTGTCCTGGTACCCGGGGTCCAGGTAGCGCTCCAGGCTGAAGGCTGGGGCGTAATCCGGCAGGCTGCCGCCGGTCAGGTGCAGCGCCAGCAGCTCGGCGGCGGCCATCGAGCCCATCAACCCGTAGCCTGAAAGCGCCCCCAGCACATAGGCGCCGGGGATGGGCAGCGGGCCGCTCAACAGCCGGTTTTCAGCCGTCTTGGTGTAGTAGCCGCCGTCTACCGTCACCCGGGGCAGGCGCTCCAGGTACTTCCCCAGCCCGGGGATCATGCGCACCAGGCCGCGCAGGGTCATCTCGGGGTACAGCGGGTCTTCTGGCAGGGGATAGACCGGCTCGACTGGCGCGGTGTGGTAAGGCCACAGCAGCAGCAGGTTGTTCCCCTGCGCAGCTCCTTCCGGGCGGGTGTGCGCCCCGCCTGGCAGTTTCCCTAGCAGGCGCCGGGTTTCCTCGCTCTCTCCCAGGTACTCTTGCTCCTCGGCGTTCCATTCCAGCTGCTGCGAGTCTTCCCAGATCAGCATGGGCGCCTCGCGGCGTACGACACCCCGGCTGTCGGGGAAAAATACCTTGAGGTGCAGCTCGCAGAACACCGGCAGGTCCAGCTCCATCAGCCTTCCCACCTGCCGCAGGTATGGCCCGGCAGCGTTGACAAACGCACTGCAGCGCACCGGCTGGCGGATGCCGTCCCGCTCGATCTCCACGCCAGTCACCCGCCCCCCATTGACCTGCACCCCTTCCACCCGTCCCTGGACCAGCCGCGCCCCGTGCTCCCGGGCGCTCTCCAGCAGGTACATTCCCAGCTGCTGCCCGCTGAACCAGCCGCAGCGCCGCGCCAGCAGCACCGCCTTTACATCCGGGGAGAGATACGGAAAATGCTGCTGGATCAGGCGGGGCTCAAGCAGCAGATCTGCCCCGCCGGGCTGGTCCTGGTAGCCCTCCAACGCCGGGGGGTGATAGGCGGCTGTGGACGCCCGCTCGTGCACCCGCAACGGCCCGGCGCCCATGGCGCTTGTAGACTCTGCCAGCGCCGCGATCTCCGGAATGCGCTGTGCCTCCCCGCTGATATAAGCATAGCCCCGGCGGTTCATCTGGATGCGGTTGCCGCTCTCCCTGGCGACCTGTTCCAGCAGGTCGATGGAGCGGTTCATCA
>CAIQIV010000329.1 GCA_903871905.1 uncultured Chloroflexota bacterium
CCTGGCGAGCAGCTTCTTCGTTTTGATAGTTGCTCGGACGGATTGCGGCATAATAAGACACCGGTTTCGAAAGACGATTCAGATCAAAGAGATTTTCCTTCTGCCGGTTGAAGGAGGAAATCTCGTAGTCATGATCCATCTTGATCGAGTCAAAGGGACAGAATTCGGCGCACATCCCACAGTTCATGCAAATATCAACATCGATATAAAAGTGGGTCGGCGTTGCAACAGGTTTTCCGGTAACCGGGTCCGTAGCACGAACAATCCAGATACACTGGGGCGGGCATACCTTGGCGCAAATTCCGCAGGCAGTACACCGCAAGTTTTTCTCGCCATTTTCACCCTCCTCATACACCAGGAAAGGAATATAGCGAAACTCTTCCGGCACTGGCATCTTTTCTTCTGGATATTGGATCGTCATGATCCCACGGGCCTGCGAGTTAGCGCGTTCAGCCACGCCTTCTTTTGTAAAATAGCGTTTCTTCCCAGCCCGCATGGCGCGCCAATCTTCAAGATAGGTATCGATAAAATGCCGAAAAGTTACCACCAGACCGCGAACAACACCCATTCCATTCATGTTATCTCTCCTGCCGCCGGACACTACCGGTCCACTTCACCTAACACGATATCAATCGAGCCCAAAATGACAACCACATCCGCCACTTTTGCTCCCCGGCACATGTCGGCCAGGCTGGTCAAGTTAATGAACGATGGAGCGCGCACATGATAGCGCCAGGGGTTGGGTTTGCCGTTGGAAACCACGTAGAACCCCAGTTCTCCCTTCGGGCCTTCCACACGCCCATAAGATTCTCCGGCGGGCACTTTCGTCTGGTAATTGGGCTTACCGGTCAGGATCGGTCCACCGGGCAGCGCATTCAAAGCCTGCTGGAGAATGCGAATACTCTGGCGAATTTCATCCAACCGTACCAGATAGCGATCATAGACATCGCCGTGATTATATACCACGACATCAAAATCAAAACGATCGTAAATACTGTATGGATCGGCCCGGCGCAGATCGTAAGGCACACCCGAAGCCCGCAAAATCGGCCCGGCTGCTGAATTGGCGATCACCTGTTCCGCAGTGATTACCCCTACCCCCTGCGTGCGAACCATCACGATATCGTTATGAGTCAGGTAGCGATCCAGCTCATCAATTTTCCTTGGCAAACGTTCAAAGGCCAGCTCTTTCATCTTTTCGTAGGCGCCTTCTGGCAGGTCGCGCGCCACTCCGCCAAAACGGAAGTAGTTACACATCATGCGCGACCCAGATACCGCTTCAAAAATATCCAGGATCAATTCCCGCTCTTCCAGGGCATACAGAACCGGCGTAAAGAACGCGCCCAGATCATTCAACAAAAAGCCGATGGAGATCAGATGACTGACAATCCGGGTAAATTCAGCCATGATGATTCGCAGATACTCGGCCCGTTCAGGCCATCTTCTTCTGCAGGTACATGCTCTGGGCGAAGCCCCAGACGCTGTTGATCAGCCAGTAGAGCACCAGCCCCGACGGGAAGGTCAGGAACATGAACGTGAAGATCACCGGC
>CAIQIV010000330.1 GCA_903871905.1 uncultured Chloroflexota bacterium
ATGCTGCAAACGGAGGAACCGAAACCATTGAACGCCGCGTTCCCAATGCGCGGTCGATGACCTGCACCAGTTGCTGGTAGGTAAAAGTCTCAGGACCAATGGCATTCAGGATGGTGTTTTCCTGGCTGTCCCCCCACTCAACCGCCAGTCCTGCCAGGTCATCCACATAAATGGGCTGCAAACGATACTGCCCATCACTAAATATGCCAAAAAACGGTAAATGGCGCAGCATCCAGGCAATATTGTTGATCAGGATATCTTCCAGGCCAAACAACACGGTTGGGCGCAAAATTGCATAGGATAATCCGGATTCAATCAACGCCTTTTCTAATACGGCCTTTCCTTGGAAATATTCCAACCTGGAGTCCAGCGATGGATTCGTGATGCTGACATGTACCACGCGCCGCACACCAGCCTGCTCAGCAGCACGGAAAAGCGCCAGTGTATTTTGCACTGCATCAGCGTGTTGAAACATCGAGTGGTTAAAACGCACCCAATAAGTGTTGAATAAAACCTGGACTCCTCGCAAAGACCCTGCCAGGGCATCCGGGTTGTCAAAATTGAATGGATATGCTTTGATTGCTGCACCAAACTCATTCTGGCGGTTCGGTGAGTTGGTCAGGGTGATCACTTTCCCCCCACGGGCCAGTAACCGGCGGGCGATATACTTCCCAGAGTAGCCATATGCACCTGTTACCGCAAACGGACCTGATCTTACAGGTGTCATGAATACCTCCACCTAAAATACACCAGCGACCTGACCCAATCAGTCACCGGGTAATTCTCACCGCATCCAGGTAGACCAGCGGGATGGTTACCGCCAATTCCCCGTGTTGGCTTGCCAGCAGGTTTAATTTTTCTTCCAGCCGAGAAAAGGTCTCTGGAACTTCTTCCGATTGGAGAATCCCTTTCCACCCATCCAAAAAGCCTATCTGGATGAAATAGTGACGCAGGAAGGCGCTGCCATCCAGAAAGCGCATCATAGCCTGCTCCTCATAAAGGTGATCTAGCCGGAAACCTGCATTTCCCAGCCACGCCTGGATACGTTCAACAGGAACACGATGGTCAAGGTGTTTTTGTAAAGCCTGCAACGCCCGGCGGTTTCCCAGCTCAACCAGCACCGAAGAGTAGACCTCATAAAACTCAGCCATGTGGCCTTTAGGATTGGTGGTCAAAACCAGCCGCGCATTGGGCCGGGTGATACGCCAGCATTCGTTGAATACCACCTGGGGATCATTAAAATTGTTGATCCCCAGGTTTGCCACGACCAAGTCGCACCAACCATTATGGAATGGGAGTCTGGCTCCATCGCCTCGGATCAGCCAGGCGTTCTCCACCCTCCATTGGCGCGCCTTCTCCCTGGCGCGCAGCAGGCCCTGGCCCCACGGATCTATCCCGTATGCCCGGCAGTTCGGGCCAAGACGCTGCGCCAGCTCCAGCAACGGGAAACCCGTCCCACAGCCGATATCCAACAGACACGAGTTTGCACGCAGCGGAATGTGCTCCAGGAGCGGCAGACCAAACATGGCCGACCACAATGGGAGTTCATCATAGCTCGAGCCAAACTGCGAGGATAGGTAATCTTCTGAGAAGTCCAGGTAATCCTTCATTATACAAATGGAGATGCCTTCATAGTTTCAGGGATCGGCACGCCCAGTAGCTTGCACACGGTAGGTGCAAGCTGGAGATGGGATAACAGGCTCTCGGTGTTGCCCTCACCCAATCCCTGGCTGGGGATATAGAATAACGGGACCTCCCGCATCAATGGCGCGGTCCCACCGTGGGCGCGGTCGTTATTCATACCGTGATCCCCGGTGACAATGATATGATAACCACGCTCCAGCCATTCAACCACCAGTGTAGACATCATCACATCCTGGCGTATTGCCTGATTACGGTACTGGCTCGAATCAGCGCCATATGTTTCACCAATGTTATCCATGCCCATGGGGTGAATCAGTAGATAATCCGGGTTAAAGCGCCGCACCAGCAGCGCTGCATCGCAAAAAAGCTCTTCATCCGGATATTCATCTTTAAAATAGAACCGTCCATGTTGGATCAGCAGGGATTCGTCATCCACTTCCCGATCGTTTACAAAGTCAAATGGTGCACGGTTGTACAGCTCTGAGAACCAGTAATACGCTGCAGCGGCAGTCGTTTTACCATGATCGACAGCGGCCTGGAATGTACTGGGCATTTTCGATCGGCGCACAACCAGATTGCTGACCACGCCATGTTCCCAACTCGGTACCCCAGTGTGCGTCGTCTCATACATCGGGCGGGACATGCTGGGCAGCTCGCCAACGATCTTGTACAGGCTGGCTCGGCGCAGTTCCACCAGATGTCCAAGAAAACCCATGCCGTCTACAGCAGCTTTGTAACCCAAAGCATCGGATAAAACCAGGATCACTTTACCCATTTTCTTAACTCTCCTTGCAAAGATTAGTCATACTATGGATCTTATACCATAAAATCCCGTCCATACAGGCTGTCTGGCAAAGCAGCCTGGAACATAGCCGTGAAAAATACCCGGCAGGTTCTCGAACGCCGCACCGAATCATCGCTCTTAATGCCCTCCTGGCTCACTACTGGTGAAGAATCACCCGCCTGGCATTGTCTCGGTACACGCGGCACAGTACCTCATCCGGCAGATTCAAGCCGTAGATCCGCCAGCGTCCCTGGGTCGGAACAGGCCCCACATCGTAAGGAAAATATTCATCTTCTGACTCAAGAAAACGATAATGCAGCCTGTACACATCCACCATTGCCGGTAAATCCAGACCAAAGAGGATGCGCTCCGAATATTTGAGGAAAAACCGGCGGGCAGTATACGGTTGGCGGCCCAACTCGGCAATGCGCGCAGCAATATCCACATACATATTCGGACAATCATCCAACACCTGGCTGACCCAACCAAGATTTTCGGCATAACAACCAACATGCGCAGCTATGAAAGTCGTTTGAGGGTGCCGCTCAACCAGCCTGCGCATGCCGTTCACTATCGTCTCAAAAGATGGGAACGGAGGGCTGGGAAACTGCCAGTTCGGGTGGACATTCAGTTCCTCCCATCGTTCATTGAACTGGTCCAGGGGCCTGAAGAAGGCCACCGGGTCCGCGACATGGATTAACACCGGGATATTCAAGCTCGCCGCTTCTGCCCAGATAGGGTCCAGGCGATGATCATCCACCTCCACCAATTGGCCCTGTGGATCACGCACCTGGAGCCCAAACGGTTTCCAGATTTTTAAACCCTGCGCCCCACGCTGCACCTGCAGGCGCAGCCGCTCTGCCGCCCAATCCGGGAAAGATCTGCCCTGCTCCGCCCAAGCCCGCCAGTCCACCCCTCCAAAGACACAAAACCGCTCAGGGGCTGCCTCCTTAAACTTTTTCAGATGGGCAGTTAATATCTCTTCCCCCCAACCGCCGTCCAGGTCCACCAAGATTTCTACCCCTGCCTGGTCCATTTCTCCCAACAATTCGGCAACCGGGTGTTGCTCCCACCCCCCTCCAAATTCCACCCCCAGGTGGTTATGAGCGTCCACTACCGGGAAGCGCGGTTTCTCAACACACCGTTCCTGGGTGACAAGCATCGACTGCGGACGGTAATCGGTTAGTTCCATAACGCACTTTTCTCCTGGTCTATGTTATACTTAAAGAAATATCAAAATACTCCGAGCCCACTGGCCTAATGATCATTCGATGG
>CAIQIV010000331.1 GCA_903871905.1 uncultured Chloroflexota bacterium
GCGCGCCAGAAACCGCGCCGCACCGGGCGGACGTCGTCTTGGGTGACAAAGGCATCCGGATCGGCTTCCAGCACCACGGTTTCGACGTTGTCCATATCTTTGCGCTTGACGCTGGTCTGCAGCATGGTGACCGTGCCATCCCGCCCGCGCGCCGGGATTTCGGTGACTGCGAAGCCGCTCTTGCGCAGCTGTTCGGCGATCACCGCCCCGCGCGTGGAGGAAACGATCGAAAACTGCAGGTAACCCACCGCCAGGCGCTCCTCGATCCACATGCCCACCACGTTGCCGGTGGCAAAACCGGCGGCATATGCCAGCACGTTGATCACGCTGCCCAGGTTATTGAGCACGGTGGTGATCGCCACCACAAACAACATCGATTGGAAAAAGCCCAGGATCCAAGCCAGCCGCTTGCGCCCACGCACCACAAACAGCAGGCGAATGGTATCCAGCGACATATCGCCAATGCGCAGGACAAAAATGCCCAGCGCGGTCAGCCAGACCATAGGGGAAAGCAGCCCTTCCATGCGCTTATGCCTCGGGCACCGGCTTAACGCCGCCGGACTGCAGAGCTGGCAAGTACAGCTGGGTAACGTAATCTTTGAGCATGCGGCGCATGGTAAACTGTGGGCCCAGGGTGCGCAGCGATTCTTTAACGCGCGCCAGCCAATCGGAAGAGAAGCCTTCGGTGGTGCGCCCGTTGTAGTACAGCGGCACAATGCTGTTCTCGAGGGTGTCGTACAGGCTTTCGGCGTCGGCGTCGTCCTGCTGGTTGGGGTCGCTGAAATCCACCCCATTGCCAATCGACCAGCCGTTTTCGCCGTTATAACCTTCCTGCCACCAGCCATCCAGCACGGAGAAATTGAGCACGCCGTTGATGGCGGCCTTCATACCGCTGGTGCCAGAAGCCTCGTTGGGGCGCAGCGGGGTGTTCATCCACACATCCACGCCCTGGACCATGTAGCGCGCCACGTTCATATCGTAATCTTCCAGGAAGACCAGGCGCCCGCCGGCCTTGGCATCTTTGGCGGCACGGTAGACCTGCTGGATGATCAGCTTGCCGGGTTCATCCGCCGGGTGCGATTTGCCCGCGAAGACGATCTGCACCGGCATGGAGGGGTTGTTGACGATGCTCATCAGGCGGTCAATGTCGCGCAGGACCAGGTTGCCGCGCTTGTAGGTAGCGAAGCGCCGCGCAAAACCGATGGTCAGCGAATAGGGCTCGAGCAGCACACCGCCCGCCACCACCTGCACGGGGTGTACCTGCCCAGCCAGCCAGGACTGGCGAATGCGCTCGTTGGCAAAGTTGAGCAGCTTACGCTTGAGATGCTGGCGCACGGCCCACAGCTCACCATCGGGAATATTCTCGACCTCGGCCCACAGGTCGGGGTCATCCTGGCGCTGCAGCCAGTCGGTGCCCAGGTAGCGTTCGAACAGCATACGCAGGCGGCGCGCCATCCAGGTGCCGGCATGCACGGAGTTGGTGATGTGCGTGATGGGCACATCTTCCTCGCGCCGGTCCGGCCACAAGAAGCGCCACATGCGCCGCGAAACCTGCCCGTGCAGCTCCGAAACCGCGTTGCGCTGGTCCGAGAGCTTGAGCGCCAGGATCGGCATGACGAAGGTATCGCCCCAGGCCTGCGCCTGGCGGCCCAAGTCCATGAACTGGTCGCGGGTCAGGCCCAACTGCGGCCAGATCTGGCCAAAGTATTTATCCATCTGCCAGAGCGGGAACTGGTCGTTGCCCGCCGGCACAGGGGTGTGCGTGGTGAAAATATTGGAGGTGCGCACCTGGCTGCAGGCCTGCTCAAAGGTCATACCCTGGTTAACCAGTTCCAGCGCGCGCTCCAGCACCAGGAAGGCGCTGTGGCCCTCGTTCATGTGCCAGAGAGCGGGGTCGTAGCCCAGCGCGCGCAGAGCGCGCACCCCGCCGATGCCCAGCAGCATTTCCTGCGGAATGCGGATTTCGGGGTCGCTGGAGTACAGGCGGGCGGTCAGCTGGCGGTCCGCCGGGGAGTTGGCATCCACGTTGGTATCGAGCAGGTAGAGCGAGATGCGCCCGACCTTGAGGGTCCAAATGCGCGCCCACACCTGCCGCCCCGGCAGGTCCACCGTGATCATGGCCGGGCTGCCGTCTTTCTTGACCATCGGGATGAGCGGCATCTCGTCAAAATTGAGCACCAGGTTGCGGGTTTCCTGCCAGCCGTCTTCGGTAATGCGCTGCGAAAAATAGCCCTGGTTGTAGACAAACCCGACCGCCACCAGCGGCAGGCCCAGGTCACTGGCTTCTTTGAGGTGGTCGCCGGAGAGCACGCCCAGGCCGCCGGCATAAACCGGGATGGCTTCGTGCAGGCCAAATTCAAAGGAGAAATACGCCATGGTCTTATTGACCAGGTCGGGATAGGTGTGCTGGAACCAGGTGCTGTCGGCTTTGACGTACTGGTCAAAATTGCGCATGACCCGGTCATAAAAGTCCAGGTAGTAGCGGTCGTTGGTGACGGCGTTCAGCTTCGGGCGGTCCACCTTGCGCAGGAAGGCCACCGGGTTATGGTTGAGCCGCTCCCACAGGGGTTTATCGATCTGCGAAAAAACCATCTGGCCTTCGGGATTCCAGACCCACCACAGGTTGTAGGCGAGCTGACCCAAGCGGCTAATACGCCGCGGCAAACTGAAATGGTTTGGCGTTTCAGGGTGAATGTCTTGCATATTGAAATTTCCTTCCAGCAAAAAGAGAAAGATATCTAGGCATGATCTGACACATTCTTATCAACGAAGGAGCATTATACCATACTAAAAAAGCAGACCGGTTTCCCCGGCGGTCGCCGGGGAAATCAGTACGCTATTAACAGGGATCGCCTACTCCTAGCCCCTCCCCAAGGGAGGGGAACCAGATTTTTAAGCCGTTATTGGCGGCGAACGCC
>CAIQIV010000332.1 GCA_903871905.1 uncultured Chloroflexota bacterium
CCGGTATGGATTTGAATTTTGTTCAATTTCCAGCCAACTTCATCTGGGGAGCGGCAGCTTCTGCTTACCAGATTGAAGGCGCCTGGAATGATGACGGGAAAGGGCTGTCTATCTGGGACCATTTTTCCCACCAGCCGTTCAGGATCCGGAACAACGATACGGGTGATATTGCCTGCGGCCATTATCACCGGATGCCGGCTGATGTGAGCCTGATGCGCAGCCTGGGCCTCAAGGCATACCGCTTCTCAATCTCATGGTCAAGAGTCCTGCCGCTTGGGCTGGGAGAGGTTAACCCGGCAGGACTGGACTTTTATGACCGCCTGGTTGACCAGCTCCTTTCGGCTGGTATCCTGCCCCTGGCGACGCTCTACCACTGGGATTTGCCCCAGGCGCTGCAGCTTAAAGGCGGCTGGGGTGTCCGGGAGGCGGCAGATTGGTTTGCAGAGTACAGCCAGGTTGTCTTCCACCGTCTGGGGGATCGGGTTCCTCTTTGGGCGACTCTGAATGAACCTTGGGTGCAGGCTTTCCTGGGGCATGGTTATGGGGTCATGGCCCCTGGGATAGCGGATATCAGCCTGGCTTACCGGGTGTTGCACCACCAGTTGCTGGCGCACGGCCGGACAGTGCAGCTCTTCCGCGCGGAAGGCTGCACGGGGCGCATTGGCATAGCCGTGGATATTGAGCACTCCTTCCCGGCTAGCGAGAGTGAAGCAGATCAGGCCGCCTGGAAGCGCTACGACAGCCACTATGCCCGCCTGTGCCTGGATCCTCTATTGAGAGGGGAATATCCTCAGGAACTGCTGGATTGGCTGGGAGCGATGGCGCCGCAGGTGCATCCGGGTGACCTGGAGATCATCCGGCAGCCATTGGATTTCCTGGGCGTCAATTACTACCGGGCGGTGCAGGTTAGCTACGACCCGGGCGGCGGGTATTTAAAGTGCCGGGTTGGCCATCAGACGGCCCCGCTGCGCGGCCACACGGAAATGGGCTGGGGGATTTTCCCAGATGGCTTGGCTGCGGTACTGCTGAGGCTCAAGAATGAATATGGAAACCCGGCCGTGTTGGTGTCAGAAAACGGCTGCGCAGTTCCAGACGCTCCAGACGCCCAGGGTGTGATCCGGGACCAGGCGCGGATCGACTTCCTGCGTTCCCACTTGCTGGCAGCACACACAGCACTTCAGGATGGGGTGAACCTGGAAGGTTATTTTGTATGGAGCCTGATGGATAACTTTGAGTGGGCAGAAGGGTATGGGCCGCGTTTTGGGCTGGTTTTCGTCGATTACCCATCTGGGGCGCGCCTACTCAAACACAGCTACCACTGGTACCGGGACGTGATCGCTGCCAACGGTTTTTATCGCTAGGAGGCCAAGTGGAAAATGAGGTCTGGTTGAACAGGCAGGCGCGGCGCACGTTGGACAGGTTGAAACCGCGCCTGGAGACACATTTCAAAGATTTCTCTAAGAAAGAGTCCGGCGCCTGGCAGGGGTATCTGGACCGCCTGGAACTGTACTTCCCGCACCTGTTTCAATTGCTGTTCCGGCTGTATGGGACGCAGTATGATTTCTTCTTCCATCTGGAAAACTTGCTGCAGTCTGTCACCCAATCCTGGATTGACCGTCCAGCAGATTTGAAAACATTGGATGCGTCCCGCCTTCAGAAACCGCATTGGTTTCAATCCAATGCCATGCTGGGTGGGGTATGTTACGTGGATTTATTTGCCGGTGACCTGGAAGGGGTGCGCCAGAAAATCCCTTACTTCCAGGAGTTGGGGCTGACCTACCTGCACCTGATGCCGCTGTTCAAGGCGCCGGAAAGGGAGAACGACGGCGGGTATGCCGTGAGCAGCTACCGCGAGGTCAACCCGGTTCTGGGATCCATTGCACAGCTGTCGGACCTGGCTGCAGAACTGCGCGCCGCTGGGATCAGCCTGGTATTGGACCTGGTATTCAACCATACCTCGGATGAACACCAGTGGGCGCAGCACGCCAGGTTAGGCGACCTGGAGTATCAGGAATATTACCGCATTTTCCCGGATCGCCAGATCCCCGACGCGTATGAGGCAAATCTGCGCGAGATCTTCCCGGATGAGCATCCGGGTGCATTTATTTTTCACCCAGATTTGGACCAATGGGTTTGGACGACCTTTCATCGCTACCAGTGGGATTTGAATTATGCAAACCCGGCGGTATTTAATCGCATGGCTGAGGAAATGCTCTTCCTGGCGAATCTTGGGGTCGAGGTCCTGCGGCTGGATGCAGTCGCCTTCATCTGGAAAGAGCTGGGCACAAATTGTGAAAACCTGCCGCAGGCGCATCTATTGATCCAGGCTTTTAATGCAGTGGCACGCATCGCTGCCCCGGCCCTGCTGTTCAAGTCCGAAGCTATTGTGCACCCGGATGAGGTGGCGCGCTATATCTCGGCAGGCGAATGCCAGCTTTCGTATAATCCACTGCTGATGGCGCTGTTATGGAACTCGCTGGCAACGCGCGAAGTGCGCCTGCTGCGCCAGGCGCTGCAGAACCGCTGCCAGCTGCCGCCGGGCTGCGCCTGGGTCAACTATGTTCGCTGCCATGACGATATTGGCTGGACATTTTCGGATGAAGACGCACAGGAACTGCAGATCGACGGCTACAGCCACCGCAAATTCCTAAACAGCTTCTATACCGGTCGTTTCAAAGGCAGTTTCGCACGCGGTCTGCCGTTCCAGGAGAATCAAAAGACCGGCGATTCGCGCATTTCGGGTACCTGCGCTTCGCTGGTCGGCCTGGAGAAAGCATTGCGCGAAGAAACTGTCCTGGAAATTGACCTGGCAGTGAGCAGAATCCTGCTCATCCATGGTATTCTGATGACCCTGGGTGGGATTCCTCTGATTTACCTGGGGGACGAGATTGGTACTCTGAATGATTATCGATACCGTCTTGACCCGGCTAAGGCATCAGACAGCCGCTGGGTGCATCGGCCGTTCACTGACTGGGGCCGCTACGAAAAGCGCCGGGATGTGAATTCCATTGAGGGGCGCATCTTCTCCGGGCTCCACAGGCTGATCGAACTGCGCAAGCAGCATGAGATTTTTGGGGAAGGATTATTCGAGATCATTCGTGTGGAAAACGACCACGTCCTGGCTTACATCCGCTCGCTTTCCTCACAGCGGGTGCTGGTCTTTGCCAATTTTTCTGAAGATGAGCAGATTATCCCGGCAAACATCCTGCGTTTATATGGAGTAGGGTATCGATTTATTGACCTTTCCTCTCAAGAACATATTCCTTTTGCGGATTTAATCCTCGGGCCGTATGCCCTGATCTGTTTGGGAGATGCCTGACTGCTGGAAGGTAGAAGAAAGACCTCACCCGGTATGTGGTGGGGTCTTCTTTCAAAGGGTCCGGAGAGGTGGTGTCAGAATGGGGTTGAGCTGGGGGTGGCGAAAAGATACATCAATTCCTGCGGACGGTTGATCACCCGCTGCGCGCCGTTTTCTCGCAGCTCATCCCGGGAGCGGAAGCCCCACAGCGCCCCCACCGGGTACATCCCGGCGGCGCTGGCGGTGAGCATATCCGTCCCCGAATCGCCCAGGTAAACAAAGCTTTCAGCAGGCAGTTCCATTGCCTGCACCACCTGGAGGGCTCCGGCAGGATCGGGTTTGCGCGGCAGGTCGTCAGAGGCGCCCAACACCACTTCAAATAAGCCAGCCGGGAGTAAGGCCTGCACCAGTGCCTGGGTGATATGATGCGGCTTATTTGAAAAAATCGCGCCGCGCACCTGGCGTGCATGCATATCCTGCAGCATGTCCAGGATGCCTGGATAGGGCTGGGTCTTCACCTGGAAATTTGCGCCATAGTCCGCCAGGAACTCTTCCAGGCAGCGGCGGTGGGTAATCTCCTCCCGCTGGTCCGGTGGGAGCATGCGAGTGACCAGCATGCCCGCGCCGTCTCCGATATAGTGCCGATACGCTTGCACCGGGTGCGTGGGAAAGCTGTGACGCTGCAGCACCCGGTTGGCAGATGCTGCCAGGTCATCCAGCGTATTGAGCAGAGTGCCATCAAGATCGAATAGAACAGCCTGGTATTTCAAAACCGTTTTCCTTTATGGCAACAATTATACGAGAAAAAGCCCGGAAAACGCGTTCAATTGCATGCTGATTTCCAGGCGCAAACGGATCGTTTTGAATTCATCCTGGAAGACGGTTGTCACCTGTTCAACTGGCTGTTGCTGGCGACCGAATGTTCGCTAAATTGTTTTGAATGATATAAAAATACCAGTTTTTTGATTTTAATCATTATATATATTGTGAATGAAAGATTATTGACAGCTTGACAGGGCGCATATATAATTTCATTAGAACAATATGTTGAATGAATGAAAGTTGGCTTGTGCGTTTGCATCTTGCTTCGCGGTGCATAGGAGATTGAGATTGGCTGGATCGACTGAAAAGAGACGCTCGGATATTATTGGCTATATGAGTCACAGTCATTCAGTGACGGTAGCCGAGTTAAGCCAGCAGTTTGCTGTGTCTGAGGTATCGATTCGCAGGGATTTACAATATTTGGAGGATATGGGGTTGTTGAAGCGGGTTCACGGCGGCGCAGTGAACCTGTCTCGGGCGCTGCAGCAGGATCCATTGGCCGAGAAGCGGCAGTATCAGCTGGATAAAAAAGAGAGGATCGGCGCGGTTGCAGCCCGGCTGATCAAGAGCGGAAACCGGGTGATCCTGGATTCTGGCTCCACGGTGATGCAGGTGGCGCACAAAATCAGCGCGGCCCCGTCAAGTTTTGGAAGTTTAAATATCATCACCGCCTCCATGCCCGTGGTGCGCGAGCTGGGACGCTGCCCGGGGATTAACTTGATCCTGTTGGGGGGTATTTACCTGCCAGAATATGATGTGGTGGTTGGTCCGCAAACAGTAGAGCAGTTGAAAAGCCTGCATGCGGATATTGTATTCCTGGGTACAGATGGAATGACGTTGACCCAGGGGCTGACCACATCCAACGTGTTGGAAGCGGAGGTTGATCGGGCAATGGCTAAAGCCTCTACCCAGATCATCGTGTTGTCCGATTCGAGCAAAATTGGGGTGATTGGCCTGGCGACCATCATGCCGATCACCCGCATCCAAAAGCTGGTTACGGATCAGGATGCGCCTGAGGAGTTTGTCGGGGCTCTCCAGGCGCAAGGGATTGAAGTGATCCTTGCTTAGTGCGTGGCGCGACATCAATGAGAGAGTAGAGGTGAGTTGAAATGACACTGCTTCTGGGTATTGACGCCGGTACAACCTCGATCAAGGCGGGCCTTTTTTCCCCGGATGGGCGCTGCCTGGCAGTGGGGCGCCAGGAATACCAGCTTGAGACGCCTGAGACGGATTGGGCTGAGCTGGATCCTGAAGTCTACTGGAGCGCCTGTGTCGCCGCTGTCCACCAGGCTTTGGATCTCTCCGGCATAGAGCCGCGCCAGGTGCGGGCGCTGGCAGTGTCCAGCCAGGGTGAGACCACCATCCCGGTCGATCGGGATGGCCGGCCGCTGCACCCGGCGATCGTCTGGCTCGATAATCGTGCCACCCGGCAGGCAGGCTGGCTGGCTGAGCATTTTGGAACTCAGGTATATGACGTGACCGGGCTCCCAGAGATCTCGCCGACCTGGTCAGCATGCAAGATCCTGTGGTTAAAGGATAATCGCCCACAAGTTTTCCAGAAAACCCACAAATTCCTGCTGGTGCAGGATTGGCTGGTGTACCGTCTGAGCGGGCGCTGCGCCACGGATGGCTCGATCTCCTGCACCACCATGTTGTACGATATTCTGCATGACTGCTGGTGGAAAGATATGTTGGAGTTTGTCGGTGTGCGTGAAGACCAGTTGGCCGATGTCCTGTCTCCTGGAGCGGCAGCCGGCACTTTGACCTCCCAGGCGGCGGATGAGCTGGGGCTGGAGGCGGGCGTGCTGGTGGTGTTGGGGGGGATGGACCAGGCCGTGGGTGCGATCGGTGCCGGCAACATTGCCCCAGGCATCGTTTCGGAGACGACCGGCGCTGCGCTGGCGCTGCAGATTTCCATCGACCGCCCGGACATTGACCCGACGCGCCGTGTTCCGATTAATAAACACAGCATCCCCGGTGTATTCCTTTCGGTTCCGTTCTGTCCCACTGCGGGGATGAGCTTCAAGTGGTTCCGGGATGCTTTTTGCCAGGAGGAGATGGCAGCCGCCCTGAGCAAGGGCGGGGATGCCTATGACCGGCTGACTGAGCTGGCGGAACAGGCGCCTCCTGGCGCAGATGGTCTGCTGATGCTGCCGCACCTTTCCGGCTCTAACAGCCCGGTATACAACAGCGAGGCGCGCGGGGTGTTTTGCGGCTTCAGCCTGGGGCATCAGAAAGGTCACTTTGTGCGCGCCATCCTGGAGGCGGTCGCTTTTATGCTGCGCCGCAATCTGGACCTGGCCAGGCAGGCAGGGATCGATCCCAGCGAGATCCGCAGCAGCGGGGGCGGAGCGCGCAGCCAGCTGTGGTGCCAGATCAAGGCGGATGTGTGCGCCGTGCCGGTGATCTCGCTGGCCAGTGAGGAGGCGGCTCTTCTGGGAGATGTGATCCTGGCTGGGGTGGCGTGCGGTGAGTTCATCAACCTGGAGGATGGCTGCCGGCGCATGGTCAACCTGCGTGGTCATACCCTGCCGGGTGCAAATTCGCCGGCTTACCAGGAAATTTACCAGCGTTACTGTGACCTGGATGACACGCTGGATGCATTTTTCCGGCGCCCTGGTGCTTAGTTCCTGGCGTTGAAGGGTCTCTGCGTTGGGCTCAAGCAGCTGATCGCCAGCGGGCAGCCGCCAACCTTCCGGGTTGAAGTGGATAGCGGCGCCGGGGCTGCCTGGGAGCGCCAGGCGGCCCCGGTGAAATATTCAATATCTCAAAAAGGAGGTTTCTATCATGTCGGTTAAACCCAAGGTCGGTGTATTCGTCTCAGCGCTGCTTGAGGATGATTACAACAAGACGGCTCACATGCGCCCGGTGGCGCAAAAATCGGCCGATCGGATCGGAAATATTATTGCGCAGTATGCGGATGTGGTCTGTCCCCCGTTGGTTGAGGAAGAGTACCAGGCAGAGGAAGCGGCGCGCATGTTCAACGCTGAGGGCGTGGACCTGATCGTTGCCGTGCAGCTGGCGTACACCAAGGGCATTGTGCCCACCCGCTGTTTTCTGAACACCACCGCCCCGGTGGTGGTGTGGAATACCCAGCAGATCCGCTACCTGCCCGAGGATGCTGATTTTGACCTGATCATGGTCAACTCGGGCATGGCCGGGGTGCCGGAGATGACCTCGGCGCTGCTGCGCATCAAGCGCCCGTTCTGGATGGTGACCTCGCACATCGATGACCCGCTGGGACGCAAGAAGCTGGAAGAGTATATTGCTGCCGCCGGCGTCATCCGCCGCTTGAAGAGCGCCCGCATCGGCATCGTCGGTCACGCCTTTGAAGGCATGACCGATCTGATGGTGGACCAGCTCAGCCTGCGCCAGTTCGTGGGGCCGGTGTGCTGGCCGCTGGAGC
>CAIQIV010000333.1 GCA_903871905.1 uncultured Chloroflexota bacterium
AGGTCGACAATTTTCCTGTCAATATCGTCGATTTTATACATATTAATTGAATATTTTTTCCGTTTTCGACATCTGTTATTATATTTATATCGGAATTCGACGAGGATGTCAAGGGGCTGTATGTGAATGCAGCACCGAATCCCTGGTATGATGGTGCAACCCTTATGATATAATATCTTTCTCATCTGTGATCTTCTTCTGGGATAAAGTGATCATGACGACCGAAGACAGGTTCTATCCAACCGAATCCCCTTCTCTGTCCAGCCCCCCGGTCTATTCCAGGCCGGAGCCTCCGCCGCTGGATGAGCGCGGCCAGAGGAGAATGGTGGCGGCGCTGGTATTTGCTGTGATTGTGGTGGCTATCTTTTTTGCAGGTGGGATTTATTACCTGTTCCTGCCTACCACGAATACGGCGCGCATCCGGGATGTGTTTATTATCTTTATGGCTATCCAATCCCTGCTGATTGGTTTTGCGCTGATCATCCTGATGATCCAGGTGGCTCGGTTGACCAACCTTTTGGAGAATGAAATTAAGCCAATCCTGAATACCACCAATGAGACGGTGAGCCACCTGCGCGGGACAACTGTGTTCCTCAGTCAGAATCTGACCGAACCGGTGATCAAGCTGAACCAGTACATGGCTGGCCTATCGCAGATGCTGGAATCTTTGGGATTTGTGCGGCGGCGAAGATAACTGTTACGCAATTGTGTAAGATTTAGAGCTTGAAGAAAGGAGAAAGATCGTGTCCGATGAAAATGATTTCGGTAATTTTGTTTCTGGATTTGTGGTGGGAGGCCTGATCGGCGCGGCGATGGCCCTGCTGTTGGCACCCCAATCCGGCGAGGAAACGCGCACGGTGATCCGCGAAAAGGGCATTGAACTGCGCGATCGGGCGGCGGTTACGGCTGAGGAAGCCCGGCTGCGGGCGGAGAAAGCCCTGGAAGATGCCCGTCTGCGCGCCGACCAGGCGGCGGAAGAAGTTCGCCTGCGCGCCGATGAGCTGTCCCGCCTGATCAGCGAGCGGGCCAGCGAGCTGCAGCAGCGCGGCCAATCGGTGCTGGACGGGCAGAAGTCCCGCCCTGTGGCGCCTGCATCCGAACCCCCTCCTGCTGAACCGGCGGCAGAATAGCCTGGCCGATCTGCAAGAAAAAAACAGCCGCCTTTGCAAGCGGCTGTTTTTTATATCGAAACATGCGTTTATGCCAGGTCGGTCATCACGTCTGGGATGGCCTGGAGCACATCCCGCGCCAGAACTGATGCGGCGTTACCTTGAGAGAAGGCAGCGCGCAGCCCGGACTGGGCGTGGATCCAAGCGCCAGCAACAGCCGCGGGATAAGCAGCCACCCCTTGCGCTCGCAGCCCACAGATCAACCCGGCCAGCACATCTCCACTGCCGGCGCGCGCCAGGGCAGGCGTGGCCACCGGAATGACGGTGATGGATCCCTCCGGGCTGGCAACCACGGTGAAGGCGCCCTTGAGCACCACGACATGTCCCCACTCCTGGCTGAAACGGCGGGTGATACTCTCCCGGTCAGCCTGGATTTCCTCCGTGGCCAGACGGGTCAGAGCCGACATTTCACCGGGGTGGGGGGTGAGTACAGATGGAGACGGCAGCAGCCGGGGCCAACCCGGAAGGCGGCTTAGCAGGCGCAACCCATCGGCGTCAACTACCATCGGGGGCAGTTTGGCAGTGGTTGAATCCTGGAGAAAAAGCTTCAAGAAACCGGCAGCCGGTTCACTGGCTCCCATGCCGGGACCGATGAGCAGCGCCGTGGCGCGCCCAATATTCTGGTGCAACACCCTGGCGGCTTCAGGAGCAAAATTGCCGTCCTGGTGCGGCAGGAGCTGCCAGATGGCCTCGGGCAGAATGCCAGCCAGGGCGGCGTGCAGCGGCGCCGGGACCGCCATGCTCACCAGTCCGGCTCCCGAGCGGTACGCGGCTTCGCCGGCCAGCAAAGCTGCTCCGGTGTAGCTGGTTGAGCCGGCGGCGACCAGTGCGGTTCCGAATGTTCCTTTATGCGAGTCAAGCCGGCGGATTGGTAGAGCTTTCCTGACCAGGGTCTCATCCGCTACCCAGCGGTCAACCGCTCGCCAGGCGGCCAGGCTCTCGCCCTGCTGCGGCAGGCCAATCCCCACCAGTTCCAGCTCGCCCACCAGATCATAGGCGGGGAATTTGAGCAGGCCTTGCTTGATGGCGGCCATGGTCACCGTCAGGTCAGCGGGGATGGCCTGAGGCGCAGCTTCGCCAGTGTCGCAGTCGACGCCAGAAGGGCAGTCAACGGCGACCACAACTGGCATTTCTTCCATCTCCGCCAGGATGCGGCGGGAATAATCCAGCACCTCAGCCACCTCGGGCTTCAATGGCAGGCGCATCCCGGTACCCAACACTCCATCCAGCACTACAGTATGGGAACGCAGCAGGGTTTCCAGTTGGGCAAATCCCGGGTCATCTTCTGCCCGGTAAACTGGCACACCGGCATGCACCAGGCGCTCCACCAGCGGGTCCTCCGCCGGGCGCGGGCGCGCCAGGTAGGCGCAGGCGCACCAGCCCCATTCCACCAGGTATCCCAGGGCGACCAGGGTATCGCCGCCGTTGTTCCCGGAGCCAACCAGGCCAAGGACGCATCCCTGGCGGGTGTAGCCGTAGTTTTCGTCCACCCGCTCTCCCAGGCCTCGCCCGGCATTTTCCATCATCTGGGTGTAAGACAGGCCCGAGGCATCCGCCTCCCGCTCTATCGCCACCATTTCTTTGACCGAAACCAGTTTCAATTGCGCTCCCTCAGTTTTTCAATAACCTGTTCTTTTTAAAAAAAGCAAACCCGGTAAAAGCGGTTGCCCCAAGGAGAACTCCCAACCCCAAAGCCAGGCGCGGTTTTTTCAACGCGGTTGTGTTGATCGCTTCTTTCACTGGCTGCATCCGCTGGCGGGTGTTGACGCCGAAGAGAAAGCGCACCACCGAGGCCAGGAAATGATAGTGCCCGGGGCGGCGGGCAAGGGTGGCAATGTCCCATTCTAACGGCGTTTCTCCAACCACGTAGGCGTAGGGGCGGGTGAACTGCATGAGGCCTTCTTTCCCGTGGGTGCGGCCGTAGCCCGACTGCTTGATGCCGCCGAAAGGAAGCATGGGGACTGCAAATTGGGCAATGGTGTCGTTAATGACGATGGAGGAGGCTTCCACCTGGTGTGCCACGCGATAGGCGCGCTCCAGGTCGCGGCTCCAGATCGAAGCCCCCAGTCCAAAGGCGTTGTCATTGGCCATGCGGATGGCCTCGTGCTCATCCTTCACCTTCATAATGGGCATCAGTGGGCCAAAGGTCTCGTCGCGCATCATGAGCATGTCATGGGTGACGTTGACCAGGACAGTAGGCTCAACGAACATGCCGCTGCGCTTGCCACCCGCCAGTATGGTCGCCCCTTTGGCCAGGCCGTCTTCCAGGTGGCGCTCGATGGTTTTGATCTGGCGCGGGTCGCTCACCGGTCCCAGGTAGTTGGGGTTGTCAATTTCGGTGGAAAAACCCACCTTCAATTTGGACGTTTCTTCAACCGCCAGGCGCACAAACTCATCGTAGACTGATTCAACGACATACACGCGCTCCACGGCCATGCAGGTCTGCCCGGTGTTGAAGAACGCTCCCCATACCCCCCAGTGCGCGGCAGCCTGGATGTCGGCATCTTCGAGGACAATCATGGCGTCTTTGCCGCCCAGCTCGCTGGCGACCGGGATCAAGTGCTCCGCGGCGGCCTGCAGCACGCGTTTTCCGGTGAGGGTGGATCCGGTGAGAAAGATATAATCCGGTTTGGAGTCGACCAGGGCTGCGCCAACCGACCCATCGCCGTGGATCACCCGCACGAATGGGCTGAGCTCGGGCACGCGCTGGAAGAGCTTTTCAATTAACACGCCGGTAGCGGCGGTGACTTCGGATGGCTTGAGGATCACCGTGTTGCCAGCCAGCAGTGCAGCCAGCACCGGGGGAAGGGATAGGGCCAGGGGGTAGTTCCAGGGGGCAAGGACCGCCACCACGCCATAGGGACGCGGGTCCACATAGCAGCGCTTGAAGACGTATAAGCCGCTGGGCACGCGACGGGGTTTTAGCCAGCGCGGGGCATGGCTGAGGTAGGCCTGCAGCATGTCAACGGTGACAAAAGCCTCGATCAAGGCGTCCTGCCGGCTTTTCCCGGTATCCAGGTTCATGACCTCGGAGATCTCGTCCAGCGCATCGACCAGCACACCCTGGAATTTCCGCAGAATTTTCACCCGCTCCGCTACCGGGGTCTGCGCCCACACCCGGGCTGCAGTGTGCATGGACTGCCTGGCCAGGTGGATCTCGGCGATAGGGGTCATGGCGACCTGGCCAAATTGTTCCCCGGTGGCGGGGTTGGTGAAAAGTAAGTTGGGGATTTTCTCCATCTCTATTTACTCCCTTATTGCTCAGGGTAAGGTACGAAAGCCAATATGGTCGTAGGGAATTTATCGGTTGCCAACAGGAAGCCGCGCTGGTCCAGACGTGCCAGCCCTTCCCAGTTGCGCGGGTTGCCAAAAGGCAGGAGCTGCAGGTAGATTGGAGGGCGGTCACTCAGCACAATACCGTTGTGACTGAGCTGGAACTCAACCAGGCGTTCGACTGTGGGCAGGAGTGCCTGGCTTTGGCTCACCCCATACTGGTTCGCCAGGGGGTCATCCGCAGTGAGCAGCTCCAGATCACTGGGGAAGAAGGCGTTGATGGCCCAGAAACGCCCATTTTCGTCCAGGCTGGTGGCGTCTGTGATGCGGTATTCGATATTTGGAAATGAAAGTGTGCCCAGCGGTTCAAGGGAAAAGTCAAACTGGTGGATTACAGGTTGTGGGTTGATTTGTTTACCATTCACTTCAAACAAGCTGAACAGGCGCTTACCTACCACCACAAGGGTTTCATCGCTGCGGTTGAAGGACTGCACCTGGGGCTTATTACGGGTCAGGGTCGCCGGGTTCAGGAAGACGCGGCTGAGATCCGGGGCGATCTGGCCGGAGACAATATAGCCCATCATCTCATCGTCGCTTTTGGCTTCAATGGTGCAAAAAACCTGGTTCCCCTGGAAGGCGATGGCTTCAAACCCGTCGAAGTTCTTTATGTTTTTCTCAAATCCGCCGGTAACAAAGGGGACAACCTGCGGCTCAAGCGGCCCGGAGATCTTCCCATCCAGGAAGTCCAGAATTTGCTGCTTTGGCAAGGCAAATAGCGCGCCGTCATTTTCCCCGGACATACGCCGGGGGTATTGGGGCAGCAAGATGAGATAATCGCCATACCATTCCATGCCCGAAATCTCGGCAGACTCATTTGCTGCTGGACCGGCGAGGGGGATCTCGATTAGCGGTTGTTCGAGCGGGGCAGCCACGGTAAGGGCGGCGGTGGCAGTTGGAGTTTCAGCCAGGGTATTCTCTGGAGAGGGGAGCACTGCCTGGGATGGGGTGAGGGTAGGGAATTGAGCCGCTTCCATGGCAGGGGTTGAAGACGGTAGCCAGGTGGGTGTGGATTCTGCCGGTGGCTGAGAAGGAACGACTGCCTGGACCGAGGTGGCAGTGACGGTGGCGGCCGCGGCAGGTGGGGCAACCGGTATGGACGCTTGAGTCGTACAGCCAGCGCACAACAGTGAAAGCGCCAGCAATCCCCAGAGCAGATATCTGGCCGAAATGCCTGCGCGATGGTGCCGCCTTATTATTTGTTGCAGCAAAGCAGCCGCCTGGGGCAGCATGATCAGGCGCTTTTTACAAGGCGCCTCGAGTATTTCGTGGATGTGTTCAGATTGCAAAACGAGCGACTCCCCAGCCAATGTTTGTGAGATAATCTTCAATTAGCTAGTTTACCTCAGATCAGACCGGCGAATGGGATGATTCAGCATATTCTAAATCTTCTATTTTCCTGCGGTATGGACAGGGCATGACTTCACTTGACCCAGAGCAGGAGAACTCCAAGGCAATTCATTTCGAAATTGTCCCTCTTGAGCCTGCCCAGCGGGCATGGGCCGCGCGGCTCCTGGAGGAGCGGTGGGGTTCACCGGAGATATTCTCTCGCAAGGGCGTGCACCAGGCGCACCTGTTGCCGGGTTTTATTGCAGTATGGAAAAGTGAATTACAGGCTGCACACGACCTGGCGCCTGGCTGCCCGGCAGGGCTGCTGACCTATTGCCTGGACTTTGGGGAATGCGAGGTGGTTACCCTGGACAGCCTGATAGAGGGGCAGGGAATTGGCACGCGCTTGTTAGAGCAGGTTCGCCAGGTAGCGGAGCAAGCCAACTGCCGCAGGCTGTGGCTGATCACCAGCAACGATAATCTCCATGCCCTGAGGTTTTACCAGCGGCGCGGCTGGCGCCTGGCTGCACTGCACCGGGGAGCGATCGACCAGGCGCGCCAGCTAAAACCTTCGATCCCCCTCATTGGGATGGAGGGGATCCCAATTCACGATGAGATTGAGCTGGAATTAACCCTGCCGGGCTGATGTGCTGCCCCGGCGGGGGTGCATCAGCGGTTGGTGAACCGCGCCAGCCAGAGGGGCAGTGCATCGACCAGGGTACGCATGACTCTGGAAGTTTCCCGGGTGAAGAAATCCAGGTCGCCGTATGCCTCGCCTCCGTCCGGTCCTACCAGGTCGCTGACCCCACGCAGGATCAGCACCGGCAGGCCATTGCGCCGGGCAACCCAGGCGATTGCCCCCGATTCCCAATCCCCGGCGATGGCGTGGAAGTCTTCTTTCAGGCGGGGGATCTCCTCCACAACCAGGTCGCGGTCCCCGGAGACCAGCAAGGTGCGGTGCGCGGGGGTGGGCAGGTCGCCCTGCAGCCAGGAAAGATCCATCTCGCTGGAGAAATGGGCCAGGGCTGCGTCGGCGCTGCCAATTTGCTCGATGATGTCATAGATCAGGGTGCGCTCCGCCAGGACGATCTCGCCGCGCTCGATCTCACCGGCAAAACCGCCGCAGGTCCCCAGGTTGACCAACAGATCAGGCTGCCAGCGATCGATGGCGTATTGGGTTGAGGCGGCAGCTGCAACCTTGCCCCAGCCGCCGTGTAAGAAAAGGATTGGGATGAGTTGGGGAGCGCCTGGCGCAGGTACCGGCACCTGGGTTGAGAACCATTCGCCAAACGGCGATTCTTCCTGGATGGCCGGTTTGTAAGTGGCAACCACGGCCTGCCATTCCTGGCGGGCGGAAATTAATACAATTATTTTGAACCGTTGTTGATCCATCTAGCCTCACATTGGGGGAAAGGATACCATACTTTGACCTTGCAGATTAACTCATATAAGCTTAGAATTGCGCGCAGGAGGCCCCTATGACTGATTATCGAGATGCAATTCCGTACCTTTCCCCTGTTTGGACCCACTATACGCCTATCATTGTCGATCGCGCCGAAGGCGCGGTGATCTACGGTGAAGACGGCAACGCTTACCTGGATTTCACCTGTGGCATTGGTGTAACCAATACCGGGCACTGCCATCCCAAGGTGGTAGAAGCCATCCGCCAGCAGGCTGGTCTCCTGCTGCACGGGCAGGCGAATATTGTGATGCACAAGCCGATGCTTGAGCTGGTCAATGAACTGCGCACGGTGATGCCGCCGGTTTTTGACAGTTTCTTCTTTAGTAATTCAGGCGCCGAAGCGATCGAGGGGGCGGTTAAGTTGGCCCGCCATGCCAGTGGCAAACCGAATATCATCACCTTCCAGGGCAGTTTCCATGGGCGCACGGCAGGGACCATGGCGCTGACCAATTCCAAAACCATTTACCGCTCCGGGTACCAGCCGCTACCAGCGGGCACTTTTGTGACCCCCTATCCTTATGCCTTCCGCTATGGATGGGATGAGGAGAAAACCAGCCAGTGGTGCCTGGAAGAGCTGGAATTCCTGCTGCAGACGCAGACCGCTCCTAGCGAGACGGCCGCGGTGCTGATCGAGCCGGTGCTGGGTGAGGGCGGGTACGTGGTACCGCCGAAGAGCTTCATGAAGGGACTGCGGGAATTGTGCGACCGCAACGGCATGCTGCTGATTGCTGACGAGGTGCAATCGGGCTTTGGCCGCACCGGGCGCTGGTTTGCGTTTGAACATTTTGATATCCTGCCGGATATCGTGGTCAGCGCCAAGGGCCTGGGGTCCGGGCTGCCCATTTCGGGGGTGTTCAGCCGCCAGGACCTGATGAAGAAGTGGGCTCCTGGGTCGCACGGTGGAACTTACGGTGGGAACGCGGTTGCCGCGGCTTCCGGGGTGGCCACCATCCGGGCGATGCGTGACGAGAACATGTTGGAAAACGCCCGCCAGCGCGGTCTGCAAATGATGACCGGGCTGCGCCACCTGCAGGAAGAATACCCGGTGATTGGCGACGTGCGCGGCATGGGACTGATGATCGGAACCGAGTTTCGCACCCCGGATCGTCAACCGGATAAGGCGACTGCCAAGGCTGTTGTCCATGCCTGCCAGGACCGCCGCCTGCTGCTGTTGACCTGCGGCGCATGGGATAACACCATCCGCTGGATCCCACCCCTGGTGGTCACTGCGGCGCAGATAGACCAAGCCCTGACCGTACTCAAAGAATCGCTTCAAGAAGTTGTTGGATAATCGGAAAAGGAAAACACAATGGCCGATCAAATGATGCACAGCACCGGAGCCGGCGCTGGGTCCGTCTGGAGGGTCAACGTAGGTACGGATGAAATTCAATATCAATCTCTTCCAGATGGCTGGCAGCACCTGGGTGGGCGCGGGTTGGTAGCTCGCTTCTTGCTAGATGATGTAATAGCCACCTGCGAGCCGCTGGGGCCGTACAACAAGTTGATCTTTACCCCGGGACTGTTAGTGGGACATATGCTCTCCTCATGCGATCGCATCTCGGTTGGTGGGAAAAGCCCGCTGACCGGCGGGGCCAAGGAAGCAAATGCCGGGGGGACGACGGGCTTGCAGCTGGCGCTGCTGGGCATCCGGGCGTTGATCATCGAAGGCGCCCCGCGCAGCAGCGAGCTGCGGCTGCTGGTGCTGGAGAAATCCGGAGCACGTTTTGAGCCGGCCGCGGACCTGGCTGGATTGGGAGTATATGAGACAGCCAGCCGCCTGGTAGAGCGGTTTGGGCCCAAGGTGGCCCTGGCGCTGATCGGACCGGGGGGTGAAATGCAGCTTTCAGGCGCCGGCATCCAGAACCTGGATAAGGACCGGGTTCCAGCGCGCATTGCTGCCCGCGGCGGCTTGGGGGCGGTGATGGGCAGCAAGAAGCTCAAGGCAATTGTGATCAACGCGGAGGGCGGCCAAAAACCACCTATTGCTGATCCGGTATTATACCGGCAGGCGCAAAAGACCTTCACCAAGGCTTTGATGGACCATCCCCAGGTCCATATCTATCGTGACTACGGCACAGCAGCCATGCCGCGCATGGCACAGGGCTTTGGGGGCCTGCCCACGCGCAACTTTTCGGCTGGTGCATTCGAAGGGATGGAGACGATCAGCGGCGAACACCTGCGCCAGATGCTGCTGGACCGCGGGGGTGACAGTGAAACCTCGCATGCCTGCATGCCAGGCTGCACCATCCGTTGTTCAAACATCTTTGGCGATGAGGACGGCAAGGCGGTGGTCTCCCCGCTGGAATATGAGACGATCAGCCTGATGGGCTCCAACCTGGGGATCGACAGCCTGGATGTGGTTGCCCGGTTAAACTGGCAGGTGAATGACCTGGGGTTGGATTCCATCGAAATTGGTGCGGCCCTGGGCGTGGCTGCTGAGGCCGGCCTGCTTCATTGGGGAGACGGGCAGCGCGCCTTGCAGCTGCTGGATGAGATCCGCCAGGGGACGCCGTTGGGGCGGATCCTGGGCCATGGGGCGTCCACGGTGGGCAAAATCTTTGGGGTTCTGCGCGTCCCATCGGTCAAGGGCCAGGCCATGTCCGGATATGAGCCGCGGGCGATCAAGGGGACCGGGGTGACTTATGCGACCACCCCCCAGGGGGCGGACCATACCTGCGGGTTGACCATCCGCGCCAAGGTGAACCACCTGGACCCCAAGGGACAGGTAGACCTATCACGCACCTCCCAGATCAACAATGCCGGTTATGACACGCTGGGAGCATGCGTCTTTGCCGGGAATGGTTTCGGCGCGGCGCCGGAGACGATCCGCGACCTGCTCAACGCCCGCTACGGCTGGCAGGTTGGAGCGGATATCCTGCAGGTGCTGGGCAGAGAGACCCTGAAGCTGGAGCGTGAGTTTAATATCCGGGCTGGTTTCACCAAGGCCGATGACCGCCTGCCTGAATACATGACTTATGAGCAGGTCCCACCGCTCAACCCGGTGTTTGATGTGCCGGATGAGGAACTGGACCAGGTGTTCAACTGGTAGGATATGACCATCACGGTTCACCTGCACACCATCTTGCAGCGCAAGTCTCCAGCCGGCCTGGTTTCCCGGCTGGAGCTTGAACTGCCGCTGCGACCGGAAGGTGGGGAGCTTGTTGCGAGCGGAGCGAAGCAAGTGGACACGGTAGGTGACCTGGTAGACCTGTTGGAAATCCGCCTGGCGCCGGATGACCTGCTGCTGGCGGTGAATGGCATGACCGCAGCGCCAGAGCAGGTGCTGCATGATGGGGATGTGGTGCATTTGATCCCGGCACTTGCTGGAGGGGGGCAGGCGGTTTTCTCCGGGACTGATTAAAAATCAATCGCCTGAGAGAGGGGGGTACCCAGCAGCTCGGCAAACCAGTAGCGCAGGACTTCGCTGGCGGGCTTCCCGTGCAGCGAGGCGGATTTATCGAGCAGCACGGCAGGCGGGTAGTATCCCCGGCTGACCAGGCCGCTGACCCAGGATCGGTCATTTACAGTGGTTAGGAAGGCGGAATAGGCGCTGACCTGGGCCTGCAGGTCAAGCTGCACCGCGGGGATATCCAGGTTGGGCGGCGCCAGGCGCTGCGGGTCGACGCAGTTTGACTGCCCATCCGGGATGCAGCCGGATAAGGACCCGGCGGCTGAGGGATAATACAGTCCCAGGATCACTGGTTTTTCCAGCATGATCTGGCTGGGCCAGATCTCCTCGTCCAGGATGCGGGTGGCTTCGAGATCCAGGCTGGCCTGGTCAGCCCCGGCAGCGGTGGCCAACGGAGCGGAGATCAAGAGATAAAGTTGGTCCACCGAGTCGACAAAGGCCGGGGGATTCTGGATATCCTTATAGTCCATTGCCCAGAGAATGGTACCCGAGAAATAGTTGCGAACTTCTGCCAGCAGGCTGCGCCAGCGTATTTCTGCATCGGCGGGGACGCCTGAGGGGGAGCCATCTGACAGTATGCCGCCGGGCAGGGCGGGTTTGATCCATTCTCCTCCCAGGACCAAGGCCTGCGCCCCGCTGTGGGTGGCCAGGCTGGCGTGGTGCAGGATGAAAGCGCGGTAAGTCTCGAACCACCGCTCCCACCATACCTGGTCGCGGGGTGCGGTTTGCCACCATTGATCGATATTGATGGCAAAGCGCGGGGTGGGGAACAGGGCCACCTGAAGCCCGCGTTCTCTGGAGAGCTGGACATTTTGCAGCAGCTCGGGCCAGGTGGGGTCGCTGCCTGGTACTGGCTCAAAATCGGGCGGGGCCTGGCGCTGATAGGTCCAGGTTGGGGTAACCAGCATCCAATTCGCGCGCAGATTCTGCACATCATCCAGCCCAACCGGCAGGCGCGCCAGCCAGGATGGGTGGTATCCCGTTGAAGTTTCGATGCCGGCTATGAAGGTTTGCCCATGGGGGTTGATGGTGGCGGTGGCAAATACCGCTCTTTCTACTGGCTGGGCAAACTGGGTCCAGGCGGCCACCGAATCGTGAAGCTCCTGGGCCTTGCTGTTTGTCTTGACGGTTTGCTCAATCACCGTGCTGCCGCTGTCTGTCTGCACCTGGGCCAGGCTGTCACATTGGGCGTTGCGGCAGTATCGGTAGAGCACCTGGTCGGTCTGGTCCAGCGGGCCAAACAGGATGTATGCCCAGCGGTTATTGCCGATCGGCCACATGGGCAGCGGTTCCATCCAGCCGAATGACGGGTTGATCTGCAGATAGACCTGGTCCTCGGGGTTGACCGCTTGCAGGGCGGTGAGATCCACGGTTAAGGAGGCATTTTTCCCCGTTTTCCAGGATTTGACGCTGTCCTGCACTATTCCCTGGTCAGGCTTGACGATCAACTGCCTGAGCTGGAAGTCACCATTGGCGGCGTGCTCGGCGTTCCAGAAGCCGTCACCCAGGGTATATTTATAGCGAATATCAGCGCCTACCGGAAGGGATAAGGTGAGCGAGTAGCGCCCATCGGGTAATGCAGATAAAACAGGCATGCGGGAGGTCAGCTCGCTGACCCCACCCGAGAGATTGGCGAAAGTATTCCCCAACTGGGCCAGGCTACCGGCCAGGCGGACCGGGACGATTGGAGGCGTGTCAGGCGGCAGGCTGGCGACAAAGACGACGTTGACCCAGGACGATTCGTCCAGCAAGAGCGGAGCTGGGGTGGTCGAATCGGGAGCAACCTGGGCACCCTGCTGGTAGGTGACATAGGCGCCGTCCATGGCAAAGGCAACCAGGTTATGGACGCCTGGCGGTAAGCCTTCCAGGGTAAACCAGCCATCGGCGCGGGTCAGCGTTTGTCTGCCGCCGGCGGCGATCAACAGGTCGGGGATGGGCTGCCCGGTAATTTTGTCTACCGCCTGGCCGGTGATGCGCCCGTTGAGCCATGTGTAAGGAGTATCGGTCCAGCGGCTGATGATATCCCATACGTTTCCTGGCCCATCCACGTGCAGGAGCCGGTAGCGCACCGCCCGGCCATCCGAAGAATGCTCCATCACAGTTGGGGCGGCAGCCTGCCTGGCAGGTTGGCGTTCATACCGGTATTGGACCATCGAGCCAATGAGGAAGGGCAGGCTCAGGGTGTAGCTTCCCGGGGAAGCCGGGTCCGGCAGCATCGCATAGTGCCTGGCGTTGAGCGCCAGGCCAGTGACCTCATCCAGCAAAGTCAGGTAGACGGTCTGTTCGGCGGGGGTGTTCTCTGGAACCTGGACGTGAAAGTTGACCAGGGTCTCAGGCGGGGGAGGCAGGGGCGTGGCTGCTGGCAGCAGGCCGCTGGCAGGGCCGGGTTGTGTGCCAGAAGGGCCTAGGAAGGCACAGGCCGGGCCGGAGAGCAGATAAACCAGCAGGGCAAAAATGGCGAGGCAGCGGCGAACAAGAAAATTGGTATGGCTCATCAGGTCACCCGAGAATGTGAGATCTGCAGCAGCAGTTCGGTGTTGGGAATATCTTCAACAGGCAGGCGGATGGAAGCACTTGAACTGCCGGGGGCTTTCAGATTGATCCTCAACCAGCCTGCCCTCACCTCCAAGTCTTTAATATCTTCCCATAAAATGGATCGCGTGGTCCAGCGCCTGTGTAGTTGCACAGAACGTGCCTGGACGGCCAGCGGGCCGAAATAGATCCAACCGCCGGCGGCAAACTCAGCCTGCAGCTGCGGCTGCCAGCGAGGGTAGAGCAGTTCCTTCAGGCATGCGCATAACCCGGCCGCGTCCTGCAAAGGGCCAGGCAGGCGAAGGATCCGCCCGCTGGCCAGGTGGAGAAACAGGCGGGTCTGCCGCCGCAGGGCCAGGCCCATAAAGCGCTCGTGAATAATCAAGCCGGAAATGCCGGAGAGCTCATCAAAAGTGTAATTTCGCCAGCGGAAGGGGAATTTACGGATGCGCAGGCCGTTCTGATAAACCGAAACGTACTGCTGGGCGCATAAGAGGCGGTAAAGCGCCAGGACCAGGAAGGCAAACCCACCGCCTGCTGCCAGGAGAAGCCAGGGGAGCGACCAGTGGACAGCAGCGACTGGTCCATAATTGAGGTTGGCATATGCATACCGCCAGGCGCCAAGGGAAAGCGGCAGCAGGACAGCCGCCAGGCCTGGCAGCCATAGGAGCAGGATATCCCGGCTGGTCAGCGGGCGGCCGCGATAGGTGGAGAGCAGAGATCCGAGACGGGACGTGGGGCGCATGTGCCCTGGGTGTTGCAGAGATTATGCCATGCCTTAGATCTTGCCCGCAGCCCTGGCGCGAGCCAGGATGCGTTCAGCAGCTTTGACCGTGGGGGCGTCAATCATCTTCCCGTCCAGGACAAAGGCGCCAACCCCCATTTCCTGGTGTTTGGCGTCCGCTTCGACCACGCGACGGGCGTAATCTACCGCTTGCTCCGAAGGGGTATAGGCTTCCTGGACCGGGGCAACCTGGCTGGGATGGATGATCTGTTTGCCGCTGAAGCCCATTTGAGCGCCCTGCAGCGCCTCTTTGCGCAGCATTTCGATATCCTTGATGTCAATGAAAACCTGGTCGATGGCCTGCAGGTTGAAGGCCGCAGCGTAGGTGACCACCGCGCTGCGGGCATAAAAGACCTCCATCCCCTCCCGGGTACGCATGCCCCCGATGTCCCCCATCAAGTCATCAGCGCCAAAGATCAAGGCCTGCAAACGCATCGTGGCGGCGGCGATGCTGACCAGGTTCACAATGCCCCGCGCAGTTTCGACCAGGGGGATCATACCGATCGATCCTACCGGCCAGCCCTGTTCCCGTTCAACCACAGCGATCTGCTCGCCAACCCAGCGCAGCGATTCGCCATCGGTGACCTTGGGGATGACGATGCCATCGGGGTGAGATGGCAACACACTCCACAAGTCGTCATTTTCCAGTCCAGAACCGACCGGGTTGATGCGGACCAATTTTTCTGCAGGACCAAAATCCAGCGTGCCCAGCGCCTGGCGGATGGAGAGGCGCGCTTCGGCTTTCCGGTTCAGGGCTACTCCATCTTCAAGGTCCATACAGATGCAGTCTACCCCCAGCGTGGCAGCTTTTTGAATCTTATGCAGGTCATCGCCGGGCATATAGAGTAACGCACGTCGCGAGCGCATGAACAGGCCTCCTGAAAATCCGAGAATCTCAAAAGCCGGCAGTCATCACTGCCTCAGACCGAAGTATACCCGTTATCCCGCACCTTGGGGGCGTTTGAGGAAGAGGACCGTGCGGTCCACCTCAAGCACCACCTCGCCATGCTGGTTGCGACCAGTATGTTTCAGGCGCACAATGCCCTGGTTGGGGTTGGAACGTGAGTCTCGCCGCTCCAGCACCTGGCTTTCGACATACAGTGTGTCGCCGTGAAAGACCGGGCGGGGGTGGCTGACCTTATCATAGCCCAGGTTGGCCACTATGGTCCCTTCTGTCAGCTCGCTCACCGTCAGGCCAATTGCCAGCCCCAGGGTGAACAGGCCGTTGACGATGCGTTGGCCAAACTGGGTACGGCTGGCAAAGTCCTCATTCAGGTGCAGGGGCTGGGTGTTCATGGTCAGCGCACAGAACAGCACGTTATCCATTTCAGTGATGGTACGGCTCTGGGTGTGGCGGAAACGTTGGCCCACCTCCAGATCTTCAAAGTATTTACCAGTCATTTCAGCCTCCTGGTCGCCTCTTGTGCCGGTGTGGATTTTCCACAGGCTCAGCTTGCTTCTTCTGGACCCATTTCCAGCAGGACCTGGTCGCGCTGCACGGTTTCTCCCGGTCCAACCAGGATATGGAGCACTCGTCCCGGGTGGGGCGCCTGCAGGCGGATTTCCATCTTCATCGCCTCAAGCAGGAATAGTGTTTGCCCGGCAGCTACGGCTTGCCCGGCGCTGACTTCTACAGCGCGCACCTGGGCAGGCATTGGCGAACGCAGGTTGTCCTGCCCGGCGTGGGATTGCCCGTCGGAAAATGCCCGGCGCGGATCGGGTTTTTTGAGCAGGTAGCTGCAGCCATCGTGCGAGACCCAGACCTGGCTTTTCGTTATGGCCCAATGCAGCGTGACAGGACGGTCACCGGCTCGCAAGTGCAGGGTCTGCGCCAGGGTTTCCCCAGGCAGGCCTTCCAGGAGTTCATAGTCATACTCCTGCCCGTCAATCACCGCGTGCACCTGGCGGTTGTGCACCTCCACCATCACTTCATAGACCCGACCGTTGTACGCATAGCGGCAGTGCATTTTATTTTCTTTCTGCCGCGGCGCCAGGACGGAAACCAGGACTGCTGCGCCACGGGCTGTAGGGATCGATACCCGGCACGGTTTGGATGCCGGACGCTGGTGCAGGAAAACTGAACTGGGCCAGGGCGGCGGCAACCAGCACTTCAGGCGGCGGGTCGCACTCGGGAGGCTGCCAGCTGGCGAAATTTTGCTCGATCCAGGTGGTATGCACCTTTCCAGCCAGGAAATCCGGATGGGTCAGCACTTCAGCCAGGAAGCGAGCATTGTTAGCCAGGCCGAGGAGCACGGTCTGCTGCAGCGCAGCCTGCATCCGGCGCACGGCGGAAGGACGGTCGCCGGCCAGGACGGATATTTTTGCCACCAGCGGATCGTAATGCACCGGGATCTCGTCGCCGCTGGTGATGCCTGAATCGACGCGCACACCCGGGCCGGCGGGCTCAATGAAGCGCAGCAGATGGCCGGCGGTAGGCAGGAATCCGTTGGCCGGGTCTTCGGCATACAGGCGGCATTCGATGGCGTGTCCGCGTTGGGTGAGCTGTTCCTGGCGGAGCGCCAGGGGCTCCCCGGCGGCCAGGCGCAGCTGCCAGTGGACCAGGTCCACCCCGGTCACCAGCTCGGTGATGGGGTGTTCCACCTGCAGGCGGGTGTTCATCTCGAGAAAAAAGAACTGCCCGCTGAGTGGGTCCAGGATGAATTCAACGGTGCCGGCGTTATGATAGCCAACGGCGCGAGCAACCGCCACAGCTGCCGCACCCATGCGCTCCCGCAAGGCGGGGTCCAGGTGTGGGGAAGGTGTTTCTTCGATGATCTTCTGGTGGCGGCGCTGTACAGAGCATTCCCGCTCAAAGAGGTGGATCACTGAACCATATTGATCGCCCAGCACCTGGATCTCCACATGGTGGGCGGGCTGGATGAATTTTTCCAGGATCAGGCGCTGGTCGCCAAAGGCATGCAGCGCTTCGCGGCGAGCAGCCTGGGCGGCATCCAAAAATTCCGCCTCGGTGGAGATCACCCGCATTCCCTTACCTCCCCCTCCAGAGGCAGCCTTGACCAGCACCGGGTAGCCAAGGCGGGCTGCGCTGGTGCGCAGCGCGTCCAGGTCGTCCAGTCCCTGGCATCCGGGGGCTACAGGGACGCCGGCTTCCTCCATGCGCTGGCGGGCCTGTGCCTTGTCCCCCATGGCGCGCATGGCTTCCGGGGATGGACCAATAAAGATCAGCCCGGCGTCTACAACTGCCTGGGCAAAGCAGGCATTTTCGGAGAGAAAGCCGTAGCCAGGATGAACGGCCGTGGCATGGGTCAGGCGGGCAGCCTGCAGGATGTTATCGATGGACAGATAGGATTGGAGGGCGGCGGCGGGGCCGATGTGCACCGCTTCATCCGCCAGGCGAGTGTGCAGGGAATGCCGATCGGCGTCGGAGTACACGGCGACGCTGGGGATGCCCAATTCCCTGCAGGCGCGCAGCACCCTGACAGCGATTTCTCCACGGTTTGCCACCAGCACCTTGCCGAGCATACTCTCTCTCACATGCGGAAGACGCCAAAGCCTCCAGGAGGGCGCGGGGCGTTGAGTACCACGGATAGGGCCAACCCCAACACCTGCCGGGTCTCAGCCGGGTCCAGGATGCCGTCATCCCACAGGCGGGCGGTCGAATAATACGGGCTGCCCTCGCGTTCGTACTTGTCCAGGATGGGCTGCTGGAACTGGCGCACCTCGTCCGGGGAAAGCGGAGGGCGGCCTTCGCGGCGCAGCTGGTCCTGCTTGATCGTCGACAGCACATTGGCGGCCTGCTCGCCGCCCATCACGCTGATGCGGGCATTGGGCCACATCCACAGGAAACTGGGGTTGTAGGCGCGCCCGGCCATGCCATAGTTGCCGGCGCCAAAGGATCCGCCGATGATCACGGTCAGCTTGGGGACGGAAGTATTGGCAACGGCGTGCACCATTTTGGCTCCATCGCGGGCAATGCCGCTGGCCTCGTACTCTTTACCGACCATAAACCCGGTGATGTTTTGCAGGAAGAGCAAAGGCACACCGCGCTGCTCGCACAGTTCAATAAAATGCGTGGCTTTCAAGGCGCTCTCGCTGAAGAGCACCCCGTTGTTGCCCAGGATGCCAAGCGGGTAGCCCAGGATACGGGCGAAACCGCAGACCAGGGTGGCGCCGTAGCGCGCCTTAAACTCGTGGAATTCTGAGCCATCCACCAGGCGGGCGATCATCTCGCGCACGTCGTAAGCCTGGCGAATCGAGGAGGGCAGAAGGCCATAGATCTCGTCGGGCGGATACAGGGGATCCGCAGGAGGCAGGATATCCAGGGATGAAAGCATGGAGGGCGCTCGGGCGGAGCGGCGGCGGGGGATGGCCTCCAGGATTGAGCGGCAGATGTGCAAGGCGTGGGCATCATTTTCGGCCAGGTGGTCGGCAACACCCGAGCGGCGGGTGTGGACCTCGGCCCCCCCCCAGTTCCTCGGCGCTGACTTCTTCGCCGGTGGCTGCCTTCACCAAGGGCGGCCCGCCCAG
>CAIQIV010000334.1 GCA_903871905.1 uncultured Chloroflexota bacterium
CAGCACCCGGTCATCGTCGGGCAGGCTACCTATAATTCTGCTTATGCTTCCCGCTTCGCCGCCGCCGGTTGGTGCAACTCCCCCACCAATCCCAGCGCCGCCTGCGATGGCTATGCCCGCATCAGCGAGCAGGGCCTTGACACCTTCAAGTTCGATACCCTGCGCGGCACCCAGATCGGCGTGCAGATCGAGCCCAAGGCCATCCACGATGAGACCAACTCCACCAACTTCGAGCCCTTCGGCCGCATGTCGGGCAACCTGGGCGTTGAAGCGGTGCCTGCCTCTCCCGTGCGCCAGAACGTCATCCTCTACCCGTATGTGAACCCGCCGACGGAAATCTTCGACGCCACCAACCTGCCCACGACCGCCAAGGTCACCGCCATCTCGGTAGGCAGCGACGGCACCCAGATCTGGAAGATCACCCACAACGGCGTGGACACCCACCCCATCCACTTCCACCTGTACGACGTGCAGCTCTTGAACCGGGTCACCTGGGACAACATCATCATCCCGCCCGACCCGAATGAGCTGGGCTGGAAGGACACGGTGCGGGTCAGCCCGCTGGAAGATACCTACTTCGCCATCCGGCCGATCATCCCGGTCCTGCCGTGGGAGCTGCCCAACAGCATCCGCCCGATGAACCCGATGATGCCAATCAACGACACCACCATGTTCAACCCGACGGACATCAACGGCAACCCCACCGCCGCCATCCTCAACCAGCTGGTCAATCATGGTTGGGAGTACATGTACCACTGCCATATCCTCTCGCACGAGGAGATGGACATGATGCGCCCGGTCACGGTGGCCATGCCGCCTATCGCACCGGACGGGCTGAGCTACGGGGTCAGCGGACGGGGCAACAACACCCGCCTGGTGCTCTCCTGGAACGACAACTCGATCAACGAGACTTCCTTCGTGATCCAGCGCGCGGAGAACGGCGGCGCCTGGTTTGACCTGGCGACGGTCGCCTCCCCGTTGGACCAGCCCAATACCCACGGCGTGCGCAGCTACAGCGACACCACCTTCCGCATGAATACCACCGTGTACTCTTACCGGGTGGTGGCGCTGAATGCCGTCGGCCTGGGCGGGGCATTCCCCTCCAAGACGGTGCAGTCCGTCTCTGCTGCGGTGGATATCATCCTGCCGCCCACCGACCTGGTTGCCACCCTGGCATCTTCCACCCGCGTCAACCTGTCCTGGATGGATAACACCCTCAACGAAACCGGGTTCGTCCTGGAGCGGGCGGTCAACGGCGGCGCCTTCAGCGTGCTCACCACCTTCCCACCGCATAACAGCACCGGTACGATGAGCTACGTTGATCTCACCGTCTCGCTCAACAACACCTACACCTACCGGGTGCAGGTGACCACACCGGACGGCAGCGCCTACTCGCTCCCGGCCTCGGTCACCGTCGGCCCTGCAGCTGCCCCATCTAACCTGACCGGCTACGCTGTCCGCTTCGGCAACAACGAGCGGGTGACCCTGAACTGGACGGATAACGCCAACAATGAGACCGGTTTCACCATCCAGCGCGCCTCCGACCTCGCCTTTACCAACATCCTGGCGACAAATAATGCTGCCGCCAACGCCAACACCTATACCACCGGCAACATTCCCCAACAGACCTGGTACTTCCGCATCCGGGCTAACGGCATCCTGGGCAACTCCGCCTGGTCGACGCCCGTCCAGGTCTCCCCGGCCGTGGTGGTCGCAGTCAACGGCGTCATGGCACAGCAGGTCTTTGCCAACAACTTCAACGCCGGGCTGGCGGGCTGGACCGGGCAGACTGGTAACGTCGCCGCAGTTCCTGCCGCAGCCATGGGCCCCAACGGCGGCCTGGGCCTGGCAGCCAA
>CAIQIV010000335.1 GCA_903871905.1 uncultured Chloroflexota bacterium
CGGATGGGATGGCGATGAAGAGAACTACGAACTTGGCTGGTGGCGAAATTCAGATAAACCCTATCCTTCACATATCTGGGGGACAACGGAGGGACAGTATGACATATACTATGGAGTGGTCTGGGGGTCGCGCACCGCTTTCCGGGTTGGTGTGGTGATTACGCTTGTGACCACAGTTATCGGGTTGTTTGTCGGCTCGATGGCGGGTTTCTATGGCGGCTGGATTGATGAAATCCTGATGCGTATCACGGAAATTTTCCAGGCTTTTCCGTTCCTGCTGGCTGCAATCACGCTCACATCGGTCTTGCAGACGATTTATGGGAGGGGTGAGGGGGATATCCTGATGATGATTGCCCGCCTGCTGGCATTCTTTACGTTCGGGCATAACCCGGCAGATGATCTTGACCCGATCAAGATCCAGATTCTGACCGGTATGCTGGCAATCATCACCTTTGGCTGGATGACTTACGCCCGGGTGATTCGCGGCAATATCCTGGCGGTGAAAGAGTTTGAGTATGCCCTGGCGGCGCGGGTCAATGGAGCCAGTGATATGCGCATCCTCTTTCGTCACCTGCTGCCGAATGCCATTTTCCCGGTGTTGGTGATTGCATCGATGAATATCGGCTCCTATGTGCTGACATTCGCTTCACTCAGCTTCCTGGGCCTGGGGGCGCAGCGCGGTTATGCCGACTGGGGGCAAATGATCAGTTTTGCCCGCAACTGGATCCCCTCGTTGGCGGATAACTGGTTTATCGTGGTTTACCCGGGCCTGGCAATCGTGCTGTTTGTGCTGTCCTGGAACCTGGTGGGCGATGCTTTGCGGGATATTCTCGACCCACGCATGCGCGGCCGTGGGACGGGTTTGTAATTGCTGTCGCGCCTTTGGATAATTGGGAATTGGCCATATGAACTGCCTGAAAATTGGACATGTGAACAATCCTCAAATCGACCAACTGTTGGATGTATTCCTGGCCGAATGGCGTATCATGATATCTGCATCTTCAAATGCTGTAACGCATCTTTTCCTCTTCTCAATGGAAACCGGCGCGGGGGTAGAGCGCCGGTTTCCCGTTTTCACCTGGAAAGAGGTTTAAAAAGCCGTGGATATCCTGATCGCTGAGAGCCAGTCCCGCGTGCGCTATGCCCTGACCATCCTGATCCAGAAGGAAGCCGGGTGGCATGTGTTGGGATGGGCTGTTCACTGCCGGGAACTGCTGTCCAGGCTGCCCACCCTCGACCCGGATGTGTTGCTGCTGGATTGGAACCTGCCGGGTATGGAGGCAGAGCAGCTGCTGCCGGAAATATTCCGGATCAAGAATGGGTTGCAGGTTGTCATGATGAGTGCAGACCCGGGTGTGCGGCAAACAGCCCTGGCTTTGGGGGTTAGCCACTTTGTCAGCAAAATGGATCCACCGGACCGCCTGGTGGAACTATTGAAGCTTTGTTCAAAGCCACACCCCCAAAATGAATATCAGGCCTGAAGGCCTGCAAAATGCCCGGAAACATCAATCCTGTTTATCAACAAGTGCTTTTATACCGGTTGAAGAGCTATGAGGGGATATAAAACTGAGCTTATCACTATCAAGGGTGTGGTTGAAATAAGCCGTTTTTGACTCCTGTGTATTTATCAAAGTTACAAAGGTCACGAAGACAGGGCATATTCCATCCTTGTCTTACAGTCGATTCTGGTTTATGATTAACAGCAGACTCTGGGAGATTTCCCTTTAATACCCAATTTTCAAGAGGAGAAACACATGAGCAAGCTTAAATTATTGTCGATTGTGATGTTGGTCGCGATTGTGCTGTCTGCCTGTGCAGCACCCACCAACACACCGGTGCCGCCCACCAAGGCGCCCGCACCCACCGCAGTTCCGCCGACGGCTGCCCCGACAGCTGTTCCGCCGACGGCAGTTCCCACCAAGCCGCCGGAGCCCACCAAAGTCCCACCGACTAACACACCTGTACCGCCCACCGCAACCCCGGCCCCTGAACCGAAATGCGATAAGCTGCCCAACGCAGTCTCCCCTGCGGCTGGCGCACTCGGCTCCAAGGATAAACCGATCACCATCACCTTCGTGCCCTCCGGCGATACCGGCAAGATCACCCGCGCTGGCACATTCATTGCGGACTGCATGTCCAAGATGACCGGCCTGAACTTCAAGATCGAAATCGGCACCACCTTTGCCGCATCGATCGAAGCCATGGGCGCTGAGAAAGCCCAGGTTGGTTTCCTGAATACTTTCTCTGTCCTGCTGGCCATGCAGAAATACCAG
>CAIQIV010000336.1 GCA_903871905.1 uncultured Chloroflexota bacterium
GGCGCAGCTTCGAGCAGGACGAGCGCTTTCGCCAGGGGCTGCAGCGCATGCACGGCGAGCAGGTTGAGCAGGTTTTGTACAACTGGTACAGCGGATGGCACAAGCCAGAGCGCCTGGAATGGGACATGCGCCCCGTGCTGAGGGACATTCAATGCCCGGCGCTGGTGGTCCAGGGGGTCGAGGATGAGCACGCCACCCCGCAGCACGCCCGGGACATCGCGGCTGCCATCCCGGGTGCGGAGCTGTGGCTGGTGGACGGCGGACGGCACATGCTGCCCCAGGAGGACCCACAGCGGTTCAACCCACGCCTGGCAGCATTCTTGAAGAGAGGTCAGGAACATGTTTACAAAAGTGCTGATTGCTAACCGGGGGGAGATTGCCGTGCGCATCATCCGCGCCTGCCGGGAGCTGGGGATCCAGACTGTGGCGCTGTATTCGGAGGCAGACCGCCAGGGGCTGCACGTGCGCTATGCCGATGAAGCCTACCTGCTGGGTCCGGCTGCGGCGCGCGATTCCTACCTGCGCGGGGACAAGATCATCGACATCGCCCGCAAGTGCGGCGCGGGGGCGATCCATCCCGGCTACGGATTCCTGGCAGAGCGCGCCGATTTCGCCCAGGCCTGCCTGGACGCCGGGCTGGCCTTCATCGGCCCCAAGCCGTCAGCCATTGCCGCCATGGGGGATAAAGCAGTGGCGCGGCGGACGGTGTCGGCCGCCGGGATCCCGGTAGTGCCCGGCACCGAAGGGGAAGGCAGCCTGCGGGATGAGGATCTGCTGCAGTTTGCCAGAGGAATCGGCTTCCCCCTGCTGGTCAAGGCCACCGCGGGCGGAGGCGGCAAGGGCATGCGCGAGGTGCGCAGCCTGGAGGAAATGCCAGGGCTGCTGCAAGCTGCCCGGCGCGAGGCTGAGTCGGCCTTTGGCGACGGAAACGTGTACCTGGAGAAACTGGTGGAAAAGGCGCATCATATCGAGTTCCAGATCCTGGCCGACCATTTTGGCAACGTGATCCACCTGGGCGAGCGCGACTGCTCGCTGCAGCGCCGCCACCAGAAACTGGTGGAGGAAGCACCGTCGCCCTACCTGGATGATGACCTGCGCCGCAAGATGGGCGCGGTGGCGGTGCGAGCGGCGGAGGCGGTCTCCTATGCCAACGCCGGCACCATCGAATTCCTGGTGGACCAGGAGCGCAATTTCTACTTCCTGGAGATGAATACCCGGCTGCAGGTGGAGCACCCGGTCACTGAAATGGTCACCGGGGTGGACATTGTCAAGGAACAGATCCGCATCGCCCGCGACCGGCAGCTGCGCTACGCCCAGGAGGACATTTCCATCAACGGCTGGGCGATCGAGTGCCGCATCAACGCTGAGGACCCTTACAACAACTTCATGCCCTCCACCGGGCGCATCACCCACACCCTGCTGCCCACCGGCCCGGCAGTGCGGGTGGACACCGGGGTGTACATGGGCTTTGAGATCTCTCCGTATTACGACTCGCTGATCTCCAAGCTGATCGTGTGGGGTGAGACGCGGGCGGAGGCCATCCAACGCATGCGCCGCTCGCTGGCAGAGTACCGCATCCTGGGGGTGCGCACCAACATTCCCTTCCACCAAAAGATGATGGAATCGACGCGCTTCATCGGCGGCCAATTTGACACGCGCTTTGTCGAGGAGCGCTTCCAGTTTGACCAGCAGGAGGAGCAACCGGATGGGCAGGTGGAAATCGCGGCAATCATCGCCACCCTGGTAGCCCACCGCCAGACACAGCAGGCAGCGAATATCGTGCAGCGCGGTGCGCGAGACACCAGCAACTGGAAATGGCTGGGACGCTGGGAGCGTATGCATCGCTAGCAGCACAGAAGTGAGGAGAAGTAATGAAATACATCACCACCATCGGCGAGCGCGAGTTCGCCATCGAGGTTATCGACCAGACGCATATCCTGGTGGATGGCGAGTCCTATACGCTGGACTTTGACTCGATCCAAAACCAGCCGGTGTACTCGCTGCTGCTGGA
>CAIQIV010000337.1 GCA_903871905.1 uncultured Chloroflexota bacterium
GGGCGGGAGACCCTGACCCGCTCGGGGTAGCTGCCGGGGAGCACGGTGACGGTGCTGCCGGCGCTGGCGGTGCTGGCGGCTTTCTGGATGGTCTTCCAGGCCTTGTCGGGGGAGGTGCCAGTGTTGGTATCCGAGCCGTTGATCGCGTCCACGTAGTAGCTGCTGGCGTCGGTGGCTGCCAGGGTCTTAAATTGGACCAATCCCAAGCTGATGCTCAGGACTACCAGTATGGCGATGGTCAGGGGGATACCTTTTTCCTTCATCCTTCACAAACCTCCGGCTTTGCGCCGGTGAATAAAAAACGGCCTCTTGCGAGGCCGTCAAAAAGATCGTAACAATATAGAACGACTATTTCGGCGGCCTGGCAGTCATCCCACGGTTGTTGCCGTGTCTTAGACCCATAGCTTTGCGTCGCCGGTTTTCACCGGGTTTGCCAGTATCGATAATCTATGTGAGTTGTAATAATACGATTATTATTAAATATTCTTGCCGTTTCTATTATAGATGAAATTTCCGGAAAATACCTTACAGGCTGGTAATAACGAGCCTCAACCGCCTAACAAATTTGTAAGGTTGGTCATTGCTTCATCCAGAATCTCCAAGTAAGTTAAGAGGTCATCTCCTCTATTGTGATTTTCTTCGCACAGAAATCAGGCAGTAATGAGTGATTGGGATATCACTACAAGGTGCTAACAAACTGGCGCCGTCGGGGGACGAAATCATATGCTGTCCCCACCACCCTGTGAAAAACTCTCGGTCTGGAAAAATCTCAACAGTTTGGTCATGAAAATAATCTACGATGTAAAGTCTCCTCTCTTGATAGAATTTACCATCTGCGTCTTGATTATATGGATCCATGATCTCTCCAATAATTGCGAGATACTGGTTGTCAGCTACCCAGGCAAGATCTCGAAGATAGTGATAAATTCCTCCTCTCGGTGGAACGACCTGCATGGCATACAATCTCCCGGATGCCATATCCAGTATGGCCAGATCGCTGGTGTTGATTGGATAGCTGTCCCTTGCTCGCAGCACAGCCAGGTAGCGACCATCCGGGTTCCAGCGCACCACCCCTGCCCAACCGTCAAGATAAAGAGAGCAGGTCTGCTTCGTGACCGTATCCAGTAAGAGCGATTTCCCCCCATTATCACCGTCGCTGTAAATCAGGATTTGGTCCGTGCCGGGCCGCCAGACCATTGAATAATCGCCATCGTTCGATGTCCCATTTTCTTTTATCCCAAAGGCAGCAGGTTTAAAAACCAGCCTCTTGAGGACATTTCGGTCCGCACCCATGACCATAATCTGTCCGGATGAACGGTAGGCAGCCTGATCGCCGCCCGGCTTGGCGGTTAGAGAAAGATCCTGGATGTCTCTCGTTAACAGTTCTTTGCTTTTCGGACTATCTCGGCTGATGTTAAGTTGTAGGGTAAATACTGAAGGCTTATTCCGATCAGGGATTTCCTTATCCGGATAAATAACCACACCTGGCGTTTCCCACCAGACTGGGAGGTCGTAGTGCAATAACGCCCGTTCTGCAACCGTTTGAGATATTCCTTCGCCTACATCGAACAATTCAATCCGTTCATTCCTTCTTGATGTTCTTTGTGTCACTAAAATGTGATCGTTATCCGGAAGCCATTCGACAACCTTATACCCCCCATGCAAGAATGGTAGGATCTTAGGTTCCGAGAAGACATAGTCTTTA
>CAIQIV010000338.1 GCA_903871905.1 uncultured Chloroflexota bacterium
GGTAATGGTCTGAGTTTGGATGCCGCTGCGAAACGTCCTATATAATTCGCTGGCTGTGTCCCGGCCTGGATTAGCCTCATCGTAATTGAGTGCATCCACCATATGGTCAACCTCCTGTTGGTTTGCGAGGCGCGCCTCGCGCAGGGTGACCCAGGGTGGCAGCAAGTCCATCAGTTCCAGCCGGGAGGATGGCCCCAGGGTGGTCCATACCTCGCCCGCTTCATCCCTGATACCCAGTTGGGCTGGCGGGATGCGGAAATCTACAGGGATATTGTTGCCTTGTAAGGTAAGGGTGATGGGATAGACCTGGCCACGGGTTCCGGTAAACCCAGGTGAAACCTGGATATCGAAATAATAGATCCCTTTCCAGGCATCCGGGATGGCATCCAGGTTCAAGTAGGGAAAATCGAAGAAGAGCGGCTCGATCAGGGTGGTCGCGGTGTAGGAGCGCAGGGTCACCGAGATGCCCGGCGCAGCCTGGGCTGCCAGGCTGAGATCCGTCATGGTTATCCCGCTGTTATTATTGATCTCGATGCGCGCCTGGGTGCTTTCACCTGGATTCACCCGTGCCCACAGCAGGCTGCGTTGGTGACGTCCACCGACATAGGTCGTTGCCGCCGTGTCTCCGAATCCATAAGACTGGAGATAAGGGTCCAGGGTGAAACGCCGGGGATCCCAGGGATCCTCAATGCGGATGAAGTGGTAAGTACTGTCCTGGTAGGTAGAGACACGAACCGGCGCCACGCGTTTGAAAACTCTTGCGTCTGAGCGCAAACCCAGGACCGCCTGGACGTGGTTATCCATCACCTCGTAGCGGCTGGGGCCAACTGCCTTTTGGTGGTAGACGTAGCGGGCGCCATCATTAATCTTCAGAATGCCTTCGCGCGGGCTGGCAGATGCGTCCAGGGTGGCGGTGATGTCGATGGATTCGGATTTCTGGCTGTCAAGCTCCTGCTGGAAATACAGGTAGGTGTAAGCCGGGGTATCGATCACATCGGTGAGCACCGTGGCATCAGGGCCCTTTCCCTGCAGGTCACGGAAGCTCCAGGAGGTGCGCCAGTCTCCGCTGGCGGGCAGCAGCTCAAAACCCAGGCCTTTGAACATTCCCTGGGCGATCAGCGTTTCATCCTTTTGCAGGGGTGTGAGTGCAGGGTCAAAGTTGGAGTGCGATTTGAGTTGGAGGTGCAGGTCTGCTGGCAGGCGGGATGGGTATTCGAGAACCTGGTCGGTGCGCTGCCCGTCGCCATCCCAGTCAACCCGCAAGTCAAAGGTGGTATTCACAACGGCATGGTATTCTGGTGGGGGGAAGGGGACGATGTCATAAGAAACCGTCCGCATCTCCATGGAGTGGGGGCGATCCCAGATGTCCAGGTAAGACACGCCAGAGGCGGAAGCGGATTGGGGGATCACGACCACTCCGCTGGAGAGGTATTCATGGAAGGGGATGGGGTGCCCACCCAGGTTGGTGAAGACTGTGCCACCTGATCCGGTCAGCACAACGCCGCTGGTGATAGGATCGGATGTGAAGGAAACGGTGCGCTTCAGGAGCTCCTGGCTGAACAACCCGTAGCGCAGCGCCGGGTCGAGGTAATCGTAAGCCTGCAGGTCACCAAAATTCCAGGTGAGAATGCGGGCCGGCAGGCGGATGGCGCCGGATGGGGTAACCGAGATGAACTGCGTGTAGCTGGGCGGAATGGTGATTGAATTCCTCAGCTCGTTGGTATACGTATAGACGGTAACCCCGTCCCAATTCTCCAGGTTATACACCTGTGAGTTTTGGGTGACCCCATCTGGAAGGAGATAGTTCGCGTTGTCATAGAAGAAAATTTCATTGGCTGCCCACATCGTTTCATGGGTAGAGCTGAAGGAATAGACACCGCTGATATCTTGCGTTACACTGACTGCCTGAGGGATGAGGCGCTGGTCATTGACGTCCACAATGGGGGAAAGCAGGGCAATTACATCCGTGATCACCAGGCCGTGAGCATCCGTTTCCTCTTTGTTTTCCAGTGTGAGCGCCAGGTCGAAATAGGCTCCATCTGCTGGAAGTGGATACAGTCCATCGAGCTCAATATCCCGGTCGCCGTTGAGCCGCGCGGCCATATGCCCTTCGACGTACAGCGGCCCGCGATCCAGGTGGCGGTAGTAGCCGGTCACCGGGTCCAGGTAATCTGCCCAGGCCTGGCTGACCAACACCGCATGGGAATCCACCGTCTCGCTCAGGGTATGCACCAGGTAGCTGAACGTGGTGACGCTGGGGGAGATTTTTTCTGTATACCAGGTGATCGTGGTCCCCTTGGAGCCGGTGAGTATTCCTGAAGCGGTTGGAGTGATCTCACTGATGACCACAGTGAATCCCGGCTCAATCTTCTCGGTCAGGGTCACATTCTCCAGGGGTTGATCCCAATAATTGTTCAGTTTGCTGCTAACCCGCACAGGAATGCCAGGTTCCCTGGCTGGAACAACCTGGTCAGGGACGGCTGTAGAGAATTCCTGTTTTAGTTGCCCGGACAGGTCGGCCCGCTCGGACATTGCCAGGAAAAGGGCATCAAATACCTGTGGATAGGTATCCTGCCGGTCGCCGGGATGGGCATTGGTCAGGATCACCTGGCCTTTCTGCCGGCGTGCGTGAAGGATGGCCGGGGAGCCGGGAAAATTTGTCCCTGAGTACACGGCAACCGTGGAAATTTCTTGCGATGCTGTGAGCAGCGGATCGTCCAGGAGATAGGTCGATGAGTGTACCCAGGAGAAGGTCAATTCAGAAGTGGTATCGGAGATCACCAGCTCTGCCAGGTTATCGGATGCAGGATCCCCTACCAGGCGCTGGTTCAGGTCCACGGTAGTGGAAGGGACCAGGCCCGCAGCCTGGACCAGGAAGCAGGCTTCTCCTTGGGCAAACAAGGTTCCGCCTGCCATCACCCAGTCATGGATGGCTTGTGTACCCGTTGGTGAAAGAGTCGCTTCAACTCCTTGGGCGTAGCCCAGGGTGATGGAGGGCAGGATGAGGACATCATATTCTTGCAGTTTGCCGGCCTGGATGTCAGCCTCGTTAATCGTCTGGAAATATTCTCCCCACAGGTACACACGGAACAGGCTCTCAAAGGCAGCTTCCTCCCAGGTAACGACCTGCCCGGCAGCATCTCTAACCTGCGAATAAAACAGTGCAATGCGCACCGGACGCAGCAGGTGAGCGCGCGGGGTGGTAAAACTGCCATCCGTGCCGGCCTTGTCGAAATCTCCGTCAATGCCGTTGAAGGCAGCAATGGTCCCCGGAGCATAGATTTCGCCCTGGTAACTGGATTCGGCTGCTGTCCAGGCGATCGGTCCCCTGCCGTATATTTCCTGGAAAATCGACTGGTAAGCATGGCGGAGTTCAGGCTGGGCAGCGCCCAGGGGGACCAGGGTGGTCCCGGGGGGAAATTCTGGGCCTTGTGCGGGTGGGGGAAGGGAGGCGGCAGCCTGGCGGGATACAGCGATGGTGAAGATCGTGACGAGTCCCAATACTGGCAACAGGATGGGCAGCA
>CAIQIV010000339.1 GCA_903871905.1 uncultured Chloroflexota bacterium
CCAGAGAGGGTGCGTCCCGAGGGGGTGACGACCAGGTTGTAGGCGCGGGCCAGGCGGGTGATGGAGTCCATCAGGATCACCACGTCTCGCCCGACTTCCACCAGGCGCTTGGCGCGCTCCAGGACCATTTCAGCGGCGCGCACATGGGAGGTGACGGGCTCGTCGAAGGTGGAGGAGATCACCTCGGCGTCCACCGAGCGGTCCATGTCGGTGACCTCTTCCGGGCGCTCGCCGATCAGGGCGACCATCAGGTGAACTTCGGGGTACTTGGTGGAGATGGAGTTGGCGATCTGCTTGAGGATGGTGGTCTTGCCGGCCTTGGGGGGGGAGACGATCAGGCCGCGCTGGCCGCGCCCGATGGGGGTGACCAGGTTGATGACCCGGGTGGCCAGGGTGTGGCGGTCCAGCTCGAGGTCAAAGCGGCGGTCGGGGAAGATGGGGGTCAGCGATTCAAAGGTGGGGCGGTAGCGGGCTTCTTCGGCATCGAAGCCGTTGATGTTGTCCACCTTGAGCAGGCCGTAATGGCGCTCAGATTCACGCGGCGGGCGCACGTGCCCCATGACCAGGTCGCCGTTGCGCAGATTGTAGCGGCGGATCTGGGACTGGGAGACGTATACGTCGTACGGGCCGGGCTGGTAATGACCGGAACGCAAGAAGCCGATCCCTTCGCTCATAATCTCCAGGATCCCGCCGCGCAGCTCCAAACCCTGCCGCTCTGCTTCGGTCTGCTGGATGTGCAGGATCAGGTCCTCTTTCTTGAGGCGGGTCGAGTTTGGAATGTCCAGGTCGCGGCCCATCTGCCGCAGCGTGGCTAAGGATGCGTTCTCAAGTTCGATAATTTTCATGGCGATATCACTCTTGGCATTATTCGTTGAGTTAAGTTGGTTATCGCCGCCGGGGTCATCCCGGGGCGTTGGATTCTGCATACGAGGTCGGTAGGGCTTATACAAAACGTAAAGTTATAGAATACCAGCTTAGAGGAATTTGTAGCAATAATTACTTCGAGCGAATGATGAAGGCTCTATCTCAACCTACAACGCCCGAGTTTTTAAATTCCTGGCGCAGTGAAGCTTCTCTCAAAAGAATATCAGAATTGGCATGCAACCGTTAGTAGTATGCCCCTGGTAGAGCCTATTATACCTGAAAATTGATTCGTCAAGTAAGAAATTTTTAAGAGTACAATAGGCGATGCAAAGAAACAATATCTTTTTTGGAGAATTTTGTGAAGCGCACCGAAAACACAAGGCGAATTTCAACCCTCACCGCCTGGCGCTGGGCCTGGCTGGTCTGCATGTTCCTGGCGGCGGCGCTGCTGAGCGGCTGCGGCTCCTCCCAGGCGGAGAAAGCCACCAGCACACCGGCGGCGACCCAGGTCCCTCCGGCAACGGTCACCCCCACGCCGGAGCCCACCGCCACCGCGGCGCCGCCGCTGGCGGTCCTGCTGGCGCCGCCTGGCGCAGATGCCGGGCAGGCAGCGGCGCTGGAGGCCCTGTTGGCAGAGATGGCAAAATCATCCGGGATGCGCTTCAAGGTGCTCCCCGGGCTGGGGGAGGCTGACCTGGCAGATGCCCCGCAGATCGTGGTGGTGATGGGGCCGGATCCGGGCGTGGCAGGGCTGGCGGCGAAAGCCCCGGCCGCCCAATTCCTGGCGGTCGGCATCCCTGGGGTGCAGGCAGGTGGGAACCTGAGCGTGATCAGCGACCAGGCAGCCCGCCCGGACCAGCAGGGTTTCCTGGCGGGATACATTGCCGCCATGCTCACCCGCGATTGGCGCACCGGTATCATCTACCCGCAGGGCTCGGCGGAGGGCCAGGCGGCGCAGCAGGGTTTTGTCAGCGGGGTGGTGTATTACTGCGGGTTGTGCCGCTCGGCAGTGCCGCCGTTCTTCCAGTACCCGCTGTACAGCGAGGTCCCAGCCGGGGCGGGGCAGGCCGAGCTGCAGGCGGCGGCGGATTACCTGCTGCAGTATGCGATCAAAACCGTATACCTGGCGCCAGGCGCCCAGGATCCGGCGCTGGTGGATTACCTGGTCAAGGCCGGGGTCAACCTGATCGGCCCCTCCGCACCGCCGGAAGGGGTCCAGGCGCAGTGGATCGCCTCCATCCAGGCGGACCCGCTGGAGGCGGTGCGGCAGGCGTGGCCCAGCCTGGCAGAGGGGCAGGGCGGGCTGCAGGTGAATCTGCCGTTGGGGCTGGCGCATGCCAACCAGGATCTGTTCAGCGCCGGGAAGCAGGAGATGGCCAGGGAGATGCTCCAGGATCTGACGGCGGGTTATATCGGCACGGGGGCGGAAGGGCAGGCGGCGACGCCCTCTCCATAAACTTTCCAATTACCTGGAATGGCCTGCTTTACGCCTTTGGAGAAGATTGGTAAAATGGTACAGGTTTTAATCCTTTTCTCATCGATAATAAGAGGAAAAGATCATGAGCAAAGAGCAATCTGCAGTTCCATCGTACAGCAGGAGCCGGGACGTCCTGGGACGTACCTGGCGGGCGATCAGTGTGCCGGTGGCGGCGGTTGTGTTAGCGCTGCTGATTGGAGGGGTGATCCTGTGGATCTCCGGCGCCGACCCGATCAAGGCCTACCAGGCTCTGTATAAAGGCTCCTTTGGCTCGCCGGCAGCCCTGGGGCGCACCCTGCAGAAGGCCACGCCGCTGATTTTCAGCGGCCTGGCGATCACTTTTGCCTTCAAAGCAGGCCTGTTTAACATCGGCGCCCAGGGCCAGCTGCTGTTTGGGGCGATCACGGCGGCGGTGGTGGGCTTTGCCGTCAAGGGCCTGCCAGTTTACATACACGCTCCCCTGGCGCTGCTGTGCGGCGGGCTGGCGGGGCTGCTGTATGGCGCCATCCCTGGAGCATTGAAGGTGTTCACCGGCGCTCATGAAGTGATCACCACCATCATGCTTAATTACATCGCCATCAACATCACGGATTGGCTGGCGGACGGTATCCTGAAAGACACCTCGCCGGGGAATATCGTGGCCCGCACGCCGAAGATCCTGGAGACGGCCAAGATCGGCGAGATTGGCACGGTGCCGATCGGCTTTTTGCTGGCGATCCTGGCGGCGGTGGTGATCTGGTGGCTGCTGAGCTACACCACCATCGGTTTTGAAATCCGCACCGTGGGGCTCAACCCCAATGCCGCGCGCTATTCGGGGATGAAGGTGGCGGCCATGGTGATCCTGGCGATGATGATCAGCGGTTTCCTGGCGGGCATGGGAGGGGCAGTCGAGACGCTGGGGGTCGTCGGGCGCTACCAGCCGGGGTTCAACGCCGGCCTGGGGGTGGAGGGGATCACCATCGCCCTGCTGGGACGTACCAACCCCTTCGGGGTGATCCCGGCAGCCATCCTGGTGGGAGCGATGAAAGCCGGGGCCAGCCAGATGCAGTTCAGCGCCGGGGTGGCCAAGGAGATCACAGACGTGATCCAGGCGCTGATCCTGTTCTTCGTGGCGGCAGATGTGATCGTACGCAAGCTGCTGTTGATCCGCACCTCAGAAAAAGACCGGCCGATGCTGAGCACCGGCTGGAGCAAGCAGTAGGAGGGGGCTGAGATGAGCATGAATACGCAAGCGGTTTCCTCTACTTCAATCCAGGCTTTTTTCCATAAGTACTGGGGCTGGCTGCTCGCCAGCCTGGTTGGCGTGGCAGTTGTGGGTTGGGGGTACGCCACGAATGACAACATCACCGTGGCGGTCCTGGCATCCACCATCCGGCAGGCGACGCCGCTGGTGCTGGGGGCGATGTGCGGGCTGATCGGCGAGCGCTCGGGGGTGATCAACATCGGCATTGAAGGCCAGATGTTGCTGTCGGCTTTCGTGGCCTTCCTGGCCAACGTCTACACCGGCAACCTGTTTGTGGCGGTGCTGGCGGGGATGCTGGCTGGGGCGGTGCTCGGCCTGCTGCACGCGTACATGTCGGTCACGCTGAAGATCGACCAGATCATCGGCGGTACGGTGATCAACATCCTGGCCATTGGCCTGACCGGTTACTTCTACACCGCCGGCCTGACGACGGAGGGCAAGCTGCAGCCGCTGTCGCTGGGCCCGCTGGCGAAAATCCCCCTGGTCGGCCCGGTTCTGTTTGATAACCCGCCGATCACGTATGCCACGATCATCCTGGTGTTTGTGCTGCAGTATGTGCTGTTCTACACACGCTGGGGGCTGCGCACGCGGGCGGTGGGTGAGCACCCGCGGGCGGCGGACACGGTCGGCATCAACGTGTTCCGAGTCCGCTATATCAACGTGATCCTGGGTGGGGCGATCGCCGGGCTGGCGGGCGCCTTCCTGACCCTGGAAGCGGTGGGTTCCTTTGAGCGGGGCATGACCAACGGGCGCGGTTTTGTCGCCCTGGCGGTGATGATCTTCGGGCGCTGGACGCCGATCGGCTCGTGGGGGGCGGCGCTGCTGTTTGGCCTGGCCTCGGCGCTGCAGACGCAGCTCCAGTTTGGGGGGCAGGTCAACATCCCGCACCAGTTTATCGGCATGCTGCCTTACCTGCTGACGATCGTGGTCCTGGCCGGGCTGGGCGGACGGACGCGCGCCCCGGCTGCAGATGGTGTACCCTATGAGAAGGAGTGAGCCATGAGCGAAGACATTGCACTCCAGACCCGCAATATTACCAAGCGCTTCCCGGGCGTGCTGGCGAACAACAAGGTGAACTTTACCTTGAAAAAGGGTGAGATCCACGCCCTGCTGGGCGAGAACGGCGCAGGGAAGAGCACCCTGATGAACATTATTTACGGCCTGTACAGCCAGGATGAGGGGGAGATCCTGCTGGACGGCAAGCCGGTGGCGATCCGCTCGCCGCACGATGCCATCCGCATGGGCATCGGCATGGTACACCAGCACTTCATGCTGGTGCCGGTGTTCACCGTGGTGGAGAACATCATCCTGGGGGACGAGGTGACGCGCGGCACCAGCCTGGACCTGAGCCTGGCGCGCCAGCAGGTGAGCAAGCTGTCCAGCGATTATGGCATGGAGGTGGACCCTGACTCGGTGATCGAGCAGATCCCGGTGGGTGTGCAGCAGCGGGTGGAGATCCTCAAGGCGCTGTACCGCCAGGCGCGCATCCTGGTGCTGGACGAGCCGACGGCGGTGCTAACACCCCAGGAGGTGGAAGACCTGTTCCGGGTGATGCGCCAGCTCACCGAGCGCGGGGTGTCGATCATCTTCATCACCCACAAGCTGAAAGAGGTGTTGGCGATCGCCGATTCGATCACGGTGATGCGGCGCGGGGAGGTGGTCGGCTCGACCACCCCGGCGGAATCGGATGAGCACAAGCTGGCGGCGATGATGGTGGGGCGCGAGGTGATCCTGAGCGTGGAGAAAGGCCCGGCCAAGCCGGCGGAGGTGGTCCTGGACGTGCGCGGGCTGACGCTGGCCTCCGAGACTGGCGGCGCTCACGGGGTGAAGGATATTTCCTTCCAGATCCGCGCCGGGGAGGTGCTGGGCATTGCCGGGGTGCAGGGGAACGGGCAGACCGAGCTGGTGGAGGCGATCACCGGGCTGCGCGGCATCCAGTCCGGCAGCATCTGGCTGGCGGGCAAAGAGCTGCCGGCGCAGAACCCGCGCAAGCTGGTGGAGGCGGGCATGGCGCACATCCCGGAGGACCGGCACAAGCACGGGCTGGTGCTGGCGTATTCGGTGGCGGACAACACGGTGCTGAATATGTATTACCAGGCGCCGTTTGCGCGCGGCGTGCAGCGCAACTTCAAGGCCATCGACCAGCACGCCGAGAAGCTGATCGGCGATTTTGATGTGCGCACCCCAAGCGCCTACGTCGGGGCGGGGACGCTCTCCGGCGGCAACCAGCAGAAGGTGATCGTGGGGCGCGAGCTGAGCCGCCCGGTCAAGCTGGTGGTGGCGAACCAGCCGACGCGCGGTTTGGACGTGGGCTCGATCGAGTACATTCACCGCCAGATCATCGAGATGCGCGACCGGGGGGTGGCGGTGTTGGTGGTGTCGGCGGAGCTGGACGAGATCCTGTCGCTGGCGGACCGCATTGCGGTGATGTACCAGGGGCAGATCGTGGCCACGCTGGAGGCGAAGACGGCGACGCGGGAGGAGCTGGGGCTGCTGATGGCGGGGGCCGCGCAGCGCTAAGGGTGATGGATGGTACGGTCAGGGGCGCAGAACGCGCCCCTAACCATTGAAATTAAAGCTTTTTGATCGCTTTGTGCTGCTCGGGGGTTAAGTAACACTCATCTTGGCGAGTCCAACTTTTCATGTTTCCTCAAAGCTGTGCCCCTTAAACTTAAGCGTATTGCAGTTCTCGGTGATGATGCGGATCTTATCCTCTGGGATGCCGTTTTGAACCTCAACTTCAATCTCGACGGTTACCTTTGCCTTCGCGCCCACCAGGCTGGTGAGATGGATCAATACCTCATCGGATATTTTCCCTGCGTCGCGGCCCAACCGGGAAGCGTCGATCTCCACCGTGCCGTGGAAGCGGCGCAGCGTCACGCTTTTCACCGGGGGAGGGGCAATCACTGGCTCCGGTCCATCGTCCAGCGGCTTCTTTCCATCCCCATTGCCAATTTTCTTGTCTCCGTCCGCGCTGCCGGGTTCCGGGTAGACTTTGACCCCTTCTGCTTGCGCCTCAGCTTCTCGCTGGCGCTGGGCAGCCTCGGCTTTGACCACCACACTGGCGCTGTCCAGGGTCACCGCCGGGATCGCTCCGCCGACCAGCCCAACATACGTCCCATCCTCCCTAACCGCCGAGGCGTAGGCGAAGTAGTCGGTACGCCAGGTGATGGAGTTTACCCCATCGCGGATGGCTTTGAGCAGCACCTGCTCGTCCCGCAGGCGCGACAGGTACAGGTACTGTGCCATGTATTCCCAGAGCTGTTTGACTCCCAAATGCGGCTGGTC
>CAIQIV010000340.1 GCA_903871905.1 uncultured Chloroflexota bacterium
CAACCGCCCGGCTGATGTCATAAACTGCACTCAGTTCCTGCGGGCGCAGTGAGGATGGATCGTAGATCTCATCAAATTCAGGCACCAGCGCCTCTGAATCAACCGGCTCGTAGGTCATGCGTTGATCACCGGAATAATGATTTCAAACACAGAACCTCTCCCTGGCTCAGAGGCGACCTGGATCTGGGCTCCGTGAGCCTCTACAATGCGGCGCACCAATGCCAGGCCCAACCCCGTACCGCCGTAATGCCGGGAGGATGAACTGTCAAGCTGGTGAAAGGGTTCAAAAATCTCGGAGACACGCTCAATCGGGATGCCAATTCCACTGTCTCGAAAAGCCAGTTTCGCCTGCCCCGCCTGGCATGCCAGGCTGACATCTACCTGCCCCCCGCAAGGAGTAAACTTGATTGCATTATCCAAAAGCTGCAAGATCACCCAACCGATCTTCTCCTCATCGGCACGCACCAGGGGTGACGGATGGGTCAGGGAAACATTGATCGTCACGTTTCCAAGCTGAGCCTTACCCTCCAGGCGCTCTACCGCCTTGAGAACCAGCGGATCCAGGCACACGACCCTCCAATTCATGCTCATATCCCCGCGCGCCGCCACAGAAAATTCAATCAAATCGTTAATCAGCGTTTCCAGACGGAGCTCTGCACGCTGCATTACCTGCAAAGCATCCTTTTGGGAGGGGGTTAGAGGTCCAAGCACCTCTTCATCGAACACATCCAGGTATCCCTTAATATGGGTCAGTGGAGTGCGCAGTTCGTGAGAGACATTTGCAATGAAATTGGACTTCAGATGGTTCAACTCTGCCAGACGGTCTAACGCCTGGCGTAAATCACGGCTGTGCTCTCGCACTCTCTGCTCCAGTTCCCGGTTGGCAGTGCTGAGTGCCGTTTGCAGCTTGAGGATCTGCAAGGTGATCACCTGATCAAGGGAGACACGATCAACCAGGCCAAGCTCCAGCAGCGCCTGCCCCAATAGGATAGGAGCGCCTGAGGCTGCACAGGCAGCCTGGTGTTCCAGGGCACGATCCAGATCTGCTGGCTGCAATAAACCGCGTTCAATCATCGTTTCCCCCATGCGCGGAACCAAAACCTCTGGTGCAATCGGCGCGCTGACTGGCACGTCATCAAGTCCGATCAGGGCAAGTTCCGCCGTAACTGCCGCCAGGGCCAGGTCAACTCCACAATCCCCGCAAAACCGGGCTTGAGGAGCCACCGCCCGTCCACAATGAGGGCAAGTAATCGTATCGCTCATAGTACTGGGTTCCAGGTGAATCATACCATAACCTTGGAACGTACAAGTATATCTTCATGAACTGGGGCGCATATTCCGTCTCAACCAGCCCGGCTATCATCAAGGTTCAGTATCCTATATTCCTTACAGAATTGTCAGGCACTTTAAGTTTATTGTAAGGCAAAATCCTTGATTCTTAGTGCATAATACGAGGTAGTAGCAACGCAGATTGCTAATGATTTTTCAGATGAGGAACGATTGTTTGTGCTAAGCCCAGGTAAGCATTCTACAGGTAGGGAGGTCGGCTTGTCCATCAAAGTTCTGTCGATCGACGATGATATCGAGATGACCGACTTGCTTCGACTCTTGCTCGATCCAGGAGCTTACGATTTCACTGCCGCGAATTCTGTGACTGAAGGCATTGATTTCGTTCGTCGCTCAAAACCAGATGTGGTCATCCTGGATCTGTTCATGCCAGGAATGGACGGCTGGCAGGCCTGTAAAGAGATCCGCAAGTTCAGCCAGGTGCCTATCCTGATTCTTTCTGTTAATAATACGCCAGGGATGGTGGCTCGTGCCCTGGATGCTGGCGCAGATGATTACCTGGTCAAGCCGGTCACCAGTGGGGTGCTGATGGCCCATCTGAACCGCCTGGTACGCCGCGCCCGCATGGAAGAGCATGCCCGCAACCCGGCATTGCGCCTGTCGACCCATTAGAATTTCATGTCCTTTTCTCCTCCCTGATCAGCCGCCGGAACAGAAACCTGCTCCGGCGGTTCTGATCTCCCACCCTGAGGTATAATGCGCTCCATGGAAAACGCCAGGATTGATCCCGAACGCCAGGAAAAAGCCCGCCAATATGCCCGTCTCAGCCGCCGCCTGATCCTGGTGGACCTGACACTGGGCGGGGTCTACCTGTTGGCCTGGTTGGCGTTAGGCTGGTCGCAGGCGCTGCGAGACCTGCTGCTGGGTTGGACGACCAATCCCTGGCTGCTGACGCCCGCCTTTGGCCTGGTCTTTGGCGCAGTATATGCCGTGCTCAGCCTGCCGCTGAGCTACTATGAGGGATTTATTCTGCCTCACCGGTATGGGATGTCCACCCAAATGCGCAAGGATTGGGTAATTGATCAATTGAAAGGTGCCGCATTAGGAACTGTACTGGGCCTTCTCCTGCTGGAGGTGATATATGCCATCTTGCGTACCTACCCCCAGACCTGGTGGCTTTGGGCGGCAGGCTTCATGCTGCTGTTTAACGTGCTGCTGGCAAACCTGGCGCCAGTTCTGCTGTTCCCAATCTTCTATAAGTTTACGCCGTTGGCTGATGAATACCAGGATCTGGCACAGCGCCTGATGCGCCTGGCAAAGCAGGCTGGAGCAAGCGTGAAGGGCGTGTTCCAGTTTGACATGAGCAGGCGCTCCACGGCTGCCAACGCCGCCCTGGTCGGCCTGGGCAATACGCGGCGCATCATCCTGGGCGATACGCTGCTCAAGGAGTTTAGCAGCGACGAGATCGAAACCGTGCTGGCGCATGAGTTGGGCCACCATGTCAACCACGATATCCCGTTGGGAATCCTGATCCAGAGCCTGCTCACCCTGGCCGGGTTCTACCTGGCGTCACTTGCCCTGGATTGGGGTGTATCATCCCTGGGTTTCAGCGGGCCAGCCGATGTCGCCGCCATGCCGCTCCTTGCCCTGGTGGCAGCCCTTTTTGGGCTCGTAACCATGCCCATCGGAAATGCCTATTCACGCTGGCGCGAAACCCAGGCGGATGCATATGCGCTGCGCGCCACGGGAAAACCCGCGGCTTTCGCCTCCGCTATGACCCGCCTGGCAAACCAGAACCTGGCAGAGATAGAGCCAGAGCCGTGGGTGGAGTTCTTGCTGTACTCACACCCTGCGCTGAGCAAGCGCATCCGCATGGCACAGCAGTACCATTGAGCGCTACTTTACATCCGGGTTAGGCAGCATGAAATCGCGGATCACGCCCATCAGGTCATGGTAAGAACCAATGAATGAGCGCAGGGTGCGCACCGTCGCGCCGTAGCCATCAAACTCTTCCACCTTCATCCCATCCAGATCATACGCCCGGCGGAAATCGGGGATCAGTCGGTACATCTCTTCCACCATGCGGGGATCAACCGGGTTCTGCATGCGCGGCTTGACCTCAATATCCGAGGCGTTGAAGTGCAGCTGCCACTCGTAGGGAATGGTGATAACCACGTCTCCGCCAATCAGCTCGGACCAGTGCATGTGGTGGCGCATGGCGGCAGCCAGCAGCTGCGCCCGGTAGCCGCGCTCCTGATAGACCTGGTAAGCGCGCTTGAACACGGCGATCCCGGCCCAGTGCAGATAACCCGGGTCAATGGCAATATTATCGCGTTTTGCCAGTACCTGAACCCAGTCATCCGTACGCCCGATCATCACCGTGCACTTGGGGGTCATACCTGCCGTACTCTTCCCCTCCGCCTCGCGGCGGCGCAGGCCGCGCTCCACCGCTTCCGCAACCGCCAGGGCCTGCGGGACGGTGAACGAAACCGTGGCGTTGACATTAACCCCCAGGTAAGTGGCTTCCTCAACCGCGCGGATGCCGGCCGCCGTCACCGGGATCTTCACCTGCATGTTCGGCGCCAGGGTGGCAAAATGCTGGGCCTGTTCGACGATGGCTTGGGGATTTCGATAAAAGGTGGGGTTGGTCTGGATAGAAAGGCGTCCCTTCTTGCCTTGCTCCCGTTCAAACACGGGGTATAGCATCCCGGCGCCATGGACAGCCAACTCCTCAACCACCTTCCAGGTGATCTCCGTCTCGGACCAGGACGGGTTTTCGCGGATAACCTGGTAGATGCGGTCCTTCCATAAATGCATCTCTTTCTTAAGCACCTGGTGGACAATGGTCGGGTTGGTGGTCGCGCCGACTGCGCCGTGCTCCAGGGCATAGGTGAGCTCCTGCACCGAACAGGAGTCATTCCAGTAGCTGGTAGAGGTGGTCATTACAGTCTTGTGCAGTAGGCTTTTATACTCAGACATGTGTTTTCTCCTTGAGAAATGAGATCTAACCTGTTCAATAACCAATCGGTGTCCGGGCTCAGTCCCGCTGGCAAAAACCGAGCTGGGCAGAAATCTGCTGTGCGGCATCCATCAGAACCGGAAGCAGCCCGGCGATATACTCCTGGGTGTAGTTCCTGGACAGACCGCTCAAACTGATCGAGGCAGCCATGCAGCCTGTGTAGTCATACACCGGGGCGCCTACGGCGGCAATTCCCAGGTGAGCATCATCCAGGCTGACCGCATAGCCCTGCTGGCGCGTCAGGTGGGCGTCCCGGATGAGATCTTCGACACGGGTCATAGTATAAGGGGTCACTGGCTGCAGCACAGTGCGCCGGGCATAAGCCTCAATCTGGGTATCATCCAGCCCTGCCAGCAGCGTGCGCGGCGCGGCGCCCAGGTGCAGCGGCTGGCGTCCCCCAACGCGCAGGGTAAAAATATTAATCCCATACTCCGCTTCCACACGCTCCACGCACAGGGCTTCATCCTCTTCCCGGATGCACAGGAAAGCCGCCTCATTGGTTTGCTTCACCATGGCCTTCAGGTGAGGCAGCGCCAGGCGGCGCAGTTCCAATTGACCCTGGTAGTAAGAACCCAGTTCAAACAATTTCATCCCCAGGCGGTACTTCTTCCCCTCTGGGGAACGCACCACGTAGCCTCGCTCTTCCAGGGTCGCCAACAGGCGGAAGGCAGTGGCTTTATTCATCTTCGCCAGGTTCGCAACCTGGGACAGGCCAATTTCCGGGCCATGCTCCGGGAAAACCTCCAGGAGATCCAAAGCCCGGGATAATGAGCGCACGCCGGCTGCCTGGTCAGAGGGAGAAATGGGGCGAGAAGATGTTAACTGTTTCATTCTATGAACCAATGGTTTGTTTAGCGAAATTATACATCTGCTCGCATTGGCTGTCAACCTGCTGCACCCAGACCCATCTCTCCTTGATTTTATTCGCCCCAGTTTCCCCTCATCCAGGGTTTTCCCATTGACCCATCCAGGCGGTGGTGATAATATCGCCTCCAGGAATCCTAACTGGCGATCCCTCAACAGGAGTTTGTTTCTCATGGGTGCAAATCAAGACAGCAAAGACAGCCTGGATGGTCAAAAGATCTACAAGGGGCGCAAGGTCATGAAAGAATACATCAAAGAATACCTGGTGGCGATGATCATGCGCGGCGATTACAAAGCCGGCGACCGCCTGGTAGAGACACGCCTGGCGCAAAACCTGGGGGTCAGCCAGGAGGCGGTACGTGAGGCGCTGCGAGACCTGGAATGGCTGGGGTTCCTGCAAACAGAGGCCTATGGGGAAGCGAGGGTCAGGGATTTGACCCTGGTCGACTACCAGGAAATCTTCCCTGTACGAGCCGTGTTAGAAGGATTGGGCGCCCGGCTGGCAGCCCCGCGCCTGACCGATACGGACCTCGAAGTCCTGGACAGCCTGGTGGAGGAGATGATCCGTTTCAGCCAGGCCGGCGACCAGCGAAGCATGGGGGAGCGTAATTACACCTTCCATCTCAGGATTATGGAAGCCTCTGGAAATCAAACACTGATCCGTACTTGGAGCATGTTCCAATTCTCCTACTGGATCACCGCCGCTTCCATCAAGCTGCAGAGCAAGCTGGAGCAAATGGCCCGGCGTCACATTTCCATACTGGAAATATTGAAAACCCGCGACCCGGAAGCCGCAGAACGGGCGATCAGCGAACACGTGCTGGGACTGCTGGAAGAATTATCCAATAATTCAGAAAAGTAAAGCCGGGCCCCTAACCTGCCCAGAAAGCCCCACAACCGCATTGGTTTCCCAATGCGGTTGTAGGCTTATCCTCCCAGGACCTCAGGGCAGAGAGGATACAGGCCGGCAGAGTCTTCAAAGGCCCACACTGGCAGCCATAGCGGGCTCCACGATACACCGCTCAGGTATGCGCCGCCCGGTCGTGGTGCGCAGTTTTGCTGCACCATGTGCCATCTTCAGTGCATAAGCCACCAGCATTCCGGGGATATCCACCCCGGTGAGCGGGACGGTGGAGTGGAACTCCATGGTGTGGTTGACCTCATTCACCAGGTAGCCGCGCTCCGGGTGCTCCAGGACATCGATAGCCAGCGCCCCCCCGCCTACGGCGCGCGCCGCCGCCAGGCTGATCGCATGCAGTTCGGGTGTCACCGGGCAAATGGCGGCTTTTCCGCCGCGAGCGGTGTTGGTGATCCAGTGATCCGAGCTGCGGTAGATAGCGCACACCGTCTCGTCGCCGATGACAAAGGTACGGATATCCCGCCCGGGTTTGCGGATATATTCCTGGATGTAGTACACCGCGCTCTGGTGGGATCCCAGCAGCTCCTTGTGTTCCAGCACCGTTTCGGCGGATTCTCGGTCGTTGATCTTGGACAGCAGCCGCCCCCAGGAACCAACCACCGGCTTGAGCACCAGCGGGTAGCCGATCTGTTCCATCAGCTCAAGGGCCGATTCGGGGCTGAAGGCGGCCCACAGGCGCGGCTGCGGCACGCCTCCCCGCGCCAGCGCCACCGAGGTGGCCAGCTTGTCGCCACAGGTGGCTGCCACGTGATACATATTCAGGGTAGGGATGCCCCAGGCATTCAGCACCTGGGTGGAGTACAGCCCGTTTTTATAAGATAGGCTGCGCTCCAGCACAACATCATACCCGCTCCAGGCGGCCGGGTCATCCAGGGTGAGCGCCACCCGGCGGTCATCGATCAGGTCGTAGCATGCGCCGCTGCGCTCCAGGCTCTCGACGATCCATTTCTCTTCCACACGCATACGGGAATACAGCAGTCCGATTCTCATGGCAGGCTCCTTATTTTAGAGATGGTTGGG
>CAIQIV010000341.1 GCA_903871905.1 uncultured Chloroflexota bacterium
GCCCCCTCCAGCGAGACGCCGTCATCCTGGTTGTGGTGGATCGAGCAGTTGTCCAGGGTCACATCCGAAGACATGATCGAGACTCCATCCTCATTGCCGTACCCGCCGTAGCTCAGCTCGCAGTGATCCAGCGCCCCTTGTGACCCTGCTTGAAAGAACAACCCGCGCCAATCGCCGGCCTTTGGCGTTCCCAGGTTCGAGGTAAAGAGGATGGGGTGGGATGAATCCCCCTGGGCCGTCAGCCCTCCGTATACACTAAGGTAATTTCCGCTGGTAAACTTAACCACCACCCCCGGGTCAATCGTCAGGCGCCCGGAAACGCCAACGATCACCACCCCTTGCACAATATACGGACTTCCCGCCAGGTTCCAGGTGCGGGTGTCATTGATCGTGAGCGGTCCGATAGGGGTTTCAGCATGTGCAGGGGATACGAAAATAAACATTGCCCCCATGAGTGCCGCCAGGACAGCCCAATACTTGTGGTTCATGTCTTCCTCCCAAGGGCGCCAATCGCCAATCCAATTACTTGCGGATATATGGCAGGTAGAAAAGCCGCTGCGGGGGCGGCGCGCCTGCCCGGAAACGGACGGTTGTCGCCGCGCTGCGCCCGGAGCTGTCGCGAGCAGTGAGGGTCAGGGTGTGCATCCCGTCAGCCAGGGAGACCTGCAGGCCCTGTCCGCTGCCCAGCGCCTGCCCCAGCTCATCCGTCCAGGCCAGGCCCGTCCCGCCCAGCTCGCCGTCCTCCTGGTCGTAGGCAAAGCCCTGCAGGACCAGGGTCTCGCTCACCACCGCACCGGCAGCCGGGTGGGTGATGGTCGCCTCGGGGGCGTGCGCCGCCACGCTGAACGGCCCGTACTGCGCCTCCGCCCGGTTGAAGCCGTCGCTGGCCTGCACCCGCAGCCGGGCGTCTGCTGAAGCGCGGACCTTGCCCAGGTCCAGCGTGTACTGTTGGGCATCCAGGTCCACCGCCAGCGGCAGCCAGGTGGCTCCGCCGTCGGCGCTGTAGGACAGGTTGAAAGCCAGGCTGCCGCCGTCCTGGTCGGCTGCGCTCCAGTTAATCGACATGGACCCGCTGCCCTCAGCGGTTGCTTCAGCGCCGCGGGTCACGCTGGTGAAGGATACCGTGGGGGCGTGGGCGCTGACCGCCAGGGATGCCAGCTCGCTCGTCCCTTTACGCAGCACGATGCGCGCCGGCGTCCCGCTCATTGGCAGGGCGACGATAAAGCCGGTGTACTGCACGTCGTTAGGGAAAACCGGGTCGAAGCAGAGCGAGGCCAATACCGCCTCCGCCGCGCTGCGCAGCTCCACGCAGTGGGTAGTACCTTGCGGCGGGTTGTCCGGCGGCAGGCTGGCGCTGACCTGCCAGGCGGGCGAAAGCTCGGCCTGCCCGGTCGGGTTGACCACCCCGGAAACCACCAGGTAAGATTGAGGGGTGGGCGCAGCGGACGGCTGGGCCGCGCCGCTTTGCAGCGCAAACTGGACCAATTCCTGGTAGTCCTGCCATTCAATCCACACCGGGGTGTAAATGGGCAAGGGTGGATCGCACCCTACCACATTGGGGATGTTGCGGGGGAGCGCCTCATCCCGCTGGGTGTCATAGCCGATTTCGGTGGTCGAGCTGGAGCATTCAATCCAGGGTTTAGGGTTGGGCTGGTTGCCCAGGTTTTGCGCCAGGACATGGGCAAAGGCGTAAGGCTGCGCCTCCCCCCAGCCGGCCGCGCCGCGCCCGTTTTGATACGCCGGTTCAATTCCGGCCGCATAGGTGGCCCCCACGGGCAGAGCCCCAAAAACCTGGTGCAGCAGGCCCGGATCCCACCCGCCTCCGGCCTTCCACTGCACCTGGGCCAGGCCGACCCGGTTCATCAGCTCTGCCTGGGCCTTGAAATCGCCCTCCAACGGCTTGCTCCACTCCATGCCGGGCAGGAAGCGCAGGCGGATGTCGCTCCCCGGGTAGACCCTCCGGAAGAAATCGCTCATCTGCAGCAGCTCCGGCACCCCCGGTTCGGCTTGCGGGCTTTTTCCACCGGGATTGAAGCGCAGCGGCAGGAGGCCCACCTCCAGCGTCTTGAGCTGCACGGCGGTGAAGGGCTGGGTCAGGAGGTTGTTATTGTAATCCTGCTCGGGCAGGCTGCGGCTCGGGTTGACCTCCAGCTCCACCCGCCCGCTGCCCAGCAGGCAGCCCTCCGGCAGCCAGAACTGGAAGGATTTGCTTTTGGCGCTGCGCAGGTTGTCCCAGTTGGTGCTTTGATCCAAAGACGGCAGGTAGATCAGCCGCGCCCCGCTGGTAGGCGACACGGTGCAGGCCAGCGCATCGCCCTGGTACACCCGCACCACGGCGCTCACCCCGGCCAGCTCGCCGGTGTTGGACTGCAGATAGCCGCGCACCAGGGTGCGTTTACCCGCGGCCAGCGTGATGGTGTTCTGGACGTTCTGCACCACCTGCACGATCTCCATCCCCACCGGCTTGAGATCGGTGACCCCGGGCGGGCACAGCTCCGGCCCGCCCAGCGGGGCGGTGATGATCGTCCCCGCCGACAGGTGGACAAACACCCCGCTGTCGGGGAGCAGGCGGGGATAATAAAACTCCGGGTCAATGTAAGGGCCGGCGCTGGCCCCCCACCAGTTGTGGGCGGCGTTGATCGTGTTGGTGGTGGAGATATCTACATGCTCCAGGATGCAGTTGTCGCGCAGCGTATCCGTGTGCGGATCCAGGTAGCTGCTGCCTAGAAAACTCAGCCTGCCGACGGCGAAAATATTTTCCGTGGCCTCCAGGTGGGTGTCGCCGTCCCGGATATACAGGGCGCGGGTAAAACCGCCGCGGGGAAAGGTATTTCCCTGCAGGGTGATCCAGGTCGGCGCTCCCTCCTGGTAGCCCTGCGGTGGGCTGCTGGTTGATTTGAGCCAGACATGGACCCCGTAGCGGCAGCAGGCCCCCGGCAGCCCCTGGAACAGGTTGTCCTTGATCGTCACCTCGCTCCGCATGCCAGGCCAGATAAAGATAGCGCTGGGGGTCCAATCATCGGCCCCATGGTAAGTCTCGGCAATATTAAACTGGTTGGCCTCAATCACGCCGCTCCCGCCATTCAATTCGATCACAGCATGGGCGGGATCTTTCCCCTGGAATGTGTTGCCGGTGATGGCGGCGGACGCGTACTCTGAGAGCTCAATAATGTTCCAGAATAATGCCCCGCCAGCAAACAGGAAGGTGTTGCCGTGGATCAGCGCCTGCCCATCCGAGGGATGCGGAAGACGCAGGGCGTTGTCATCAAACGTGTTGCCGGTGATCTGGTGCTTCCCGCTCCACACCTGAACCAGGCCGCTGTTAAACTGGCTGCCGCTCAGCACAAAACTGCTGCAGGCGACCGCCGCCCAACCCGGGCACAGATTCACCTGGGTGTTCACCAGGATGGCATTTTGCAGGGCGCTGGATGAGCTGGCAATGCCCAGCGTCAGCATATCCAGGCGCGGGCGCGCCAGTTTGTCCCCCACCACGGTGATCCCACCCTCGCCATCCCACAGCACCGCGTTTTCGTAGGAGACGTTGGTGACGGTGACATTCCCGCTGACCGACAGCACCGCGCCTTCCATCGTCTGCAGCGAGACCTTCTGCGAGCCCAATTGGATATCCGCGTCGGAGACCAGGTAAGTCTCGCCGGCCTGGCTGAGCGCATAACTCTGGTAGAGCAGGCCGTGCAGGGCGTCCGTGACCGCCTGGACAGTAGATGTGCAGGAGCTGCTCCCGTCGGGCAGGTCCCAGCACACCTGGAAGATGTAGCTGCGCCCCTTCTGCAGCCCGCTGTTGCGCCAGAAGCACTGGTTCTGGAAGGTGGTCCCACAGCCGGTGTACACCACCGCCCCATCCCGCTTCACGCGGTAAACCAGCGCCTCGGGGATGGCCTCCCACAGCAGGTCCACCGTGTCATAGGCGGTGAACACCACCGGCTCAACCAGGGAGGGGGCAAGCAAAGGGTGGTTGACCGGGACCGGCGGCGCCGGGAGAGGGACAGCCAGGGTGTGCAGCGACACCCCCAGCAGCAAAAACAGGGAAACGCACCAGCGGCGGAACCAGGCAGCCATGATCATGCCTCCTTCGTCAAGAAGTCCGGGCTATTTCCTCTGCGCCAGCGGCAGGTAGGTCTTCCGCCACACCTGGGGAGCCTGCACCGTGAGGGAGATAGACTGGCTTCCCAGGTGAGCGGCGCTGTCGGCGGCGCTCAGCGTCAGCCGGTGCACGCCCGGGGTGAGCAGCACCCCGCTGATCACTTCCCCCGCCCCCAGCGCCCCATCCCGGTCCGAGCTCCAGGTCAGCGCCCCGCCGCCCAGCGCCCCGTCCTCCAGGTCGTAAGCCGCCCCGCTGAGCAGCACGGGTTGGCCGGCGCTGATCACCGCGCCCGCCTGCGGGGTGAAGATCGCCGCCCAGGGAGCGTGGTCCGCCACCGTGAAAGCCGCATCGCTGTCATCCTGCGCGCTGGAGAAGCCGTCCGAGACCTGCACCCGCAGGCGCGCCGCCGCGCTGCCCGGGTAGGCAGCCAGCGGCAGCGTCAGCGCCTGCGCCCCGCGCAGTTCCAGCGCCACCGGCAGCCAGGAAACCCCGTCATCCCCGGAGTAAAACACGCGGGACGCCAGCTCGCCCCCGTCATCGTCCTGCGCCGTCCAGCGCACCGCCAGGCCGTCCCCTGCCGCCCCACCGCCCGCCGGCGCGTCCAGGTGCACCTGCGGGGCGTGGGCGCTGGCCTCCACCCGCCCCAGCTCGGCTGCCTCCTTCAGCAGCACGGCCCGCCTCGCCTGCGGCGCAGCCTGCAGGTGGAGCAGGAAGAAGTCCCGCCCCGCCGGCATCCCCTGTGCGCCGCTGAAGTCCGGGGTGAAGCACTGCCGGTCAAGCACGGCATCCGCCGCCGTGCGCAGTTCCAGGCAGTACGGCCCACCGGTGGGGGCGTCCACAGCCGGCAGGCTCTCCTGCCACAACGGCGCAAAGCTCACCTGCCCCGTCTGGGACAGCCAGCCGCTGACCAGCAGAGTCTCCCCGGCCGGCGCCGCCGGGCTTTTTATCCTGATCATCACTTTCTTGATTTCCGGGATGAGCTTCTTGTGGTTCCAGGGAGAGATCCAGCGCGGGTCCTCGGCCAGCATAAAGTCATAAGTTTCCCGGGGGACGACCCGCCGGCCGGCCAGGTCATACCCGAATTCGTGGATCGAGGGGTCGGCATAAGGCCACTCCAGCGGCAGGCGGCCCAGCTCCAGCGGTTCCAGTTCAAGCAGAAAGCCCAGGTTGCGCAGGCAGTCCGGGCCGTCGGTGCAGAACACTTCCTGCGGATATTTCTCAGAGACCACGTGCTCGCCGCGGAAGACCAGGGCCACCCAGAAAGGCTCATCGGCAAACAGCGTGGCAGAACCTTTGAGCGCCTGGCCCATGGAAACCCAGGCTGCCAGGTAATCTTTAAAAAACTCCTCATCCTGCACACTGTCGATCCACTCCAGCGGCGGCGCGACCACGTACTCGGCGCGCGGGACGGGGAAGAGCGTCTCCAGCATCTGCTGGGCCTGCAGGACCCCGCCCATCTCGGGCAGGCCGCGGCCGCTCCGGAAAGCCGGCAGGTAATCCACCGGGACATACACGATGCGGAAAACGGGCATGGGGCTGAACTTCAGGGTCTGGGTGAGCAGGTTGTTGGCTGTCTGCGCTTCAGGCAGGCTTTCCCCGGGGTTCACCTCGGCGGTCACCGTCAGGGTGCCGGTCAGCCAGGCATCCGGCAGGGTGTAGACCAGCCCGCTCTCCCCATCGGCGCGCAGCTCGTCCCAGCTGTGGATCGGCAGGGCATTGGCTGTGCGGGTCTCCTGGCCCAGCAGCCCGGACGGGCTGCGGAAGGTGAGCTGCACCGGAACCGGCATGGGACTGGCATTCCACAGGTCGACGTACACCCGCAGGGCAGTCGGCTTGCCGGCGATCAGCTCCACCCCATTGGCCTGGGACTGCACGGTCTGCACGGCTTCTATCCCGGCGGGGAGGAAATCCTGGGTGGCGCAGTTGCCGCTGGTCAGGAAGGGCCGGTACACCAGTCCGCCGCTGCCGACCACCGAGATCGAAGACCCCTTGCCCTGCGGGTTATCGGCGGCGCGCGGCCCGCTCTCATCCCCCCACCAGTTTCCGCCCGCCTGCAGCGTCCCGCGGGTGTACTCCAGGGACAGCCCGCCCTGGCTGACGGCAATGCAGTTGTCGTGCAATGCGACCCGGTCGCCATCCCCCTCCACCTTCACCCCGCGAGCCCCCAGCAGGGTGTTGTGGCTGGCAGCGATCGTCCCACCGCCGTAGAAGTGAAAGGCCGGGTACAGGCCGCTGGTGAGGATATTCTTGCGCAGCGCCACCGGGGAGGCGGCGGGAAAGGCGGCCGCCACCTTCAGGCACTCCCCCACCTGGCACGCAAAGGTGTTCCCCTCGATCACCGCCTGGCTGGCATCCTTCAGGAGCACCCCGCCGATGCTGGCGGTGGTGCTCAGCAGGTTGCCGGTCAGGATGACCCAGCCACTGGTATCGACCTGCACCAGCGGGACGCTGCTGAGGTTGACCAGGGTGTTGCCGGCGATCTCCGCCGCGCCGTCCTCCCACACCAGGATCATGGCCACCAGCCGGCTGCCGGCGAAGAAACGGTTGCCGCTGACCGCCGCCTGCGCCTTCCCGCCGATCACCACCCCACCGGTATAGAAATCGTTGTTAGAGATGGTCGCCGAGTACGGCTCCGCACCACTCAGGCTGCCGGCGGCCAGGTGGGAATTGTAAAACCGGTTGCCGCTCACGCTGTTCTCGCCGTACAGGGTGAGATCGCTGCGCCCCTGGAACAGGCTGTCCTTCACCCCACTGTGCGCCTGGTGGAACGCCACGTGCGTCCGGTTCAGCGCTGCAGCCTCGATGACCAGCCGCCCGGGAGGATAGGGTCCGCCCACGCCCTGGGTCTGCCGGTCCTGCAGGTAGGCTTCGCTGTAGAAGGGGGTGATCACCGCTCCGGCCTCGATGCGCAGCGTGGCGCTGTTGACCACCTGCACGATCTCCAGGCGGAACACCTCCCCGGACCAGGTGGTATCCTCAAAAATAAACCCATTGACCTGCCCGGTGGTGACCGGCCAGTTGTCCGGGTAGCAGGATAAGGCGCCCGGCGGGTCGCTCCAGCACAGGTTGTACTGGTAGAGGGTATCGATTTGCAGCCCCTGGTCGCGGTAGAAGATGGTTTCCCCCAGGAGCGGGTCAAAGCTGGCGGCGCGCTGGTTATCGCGCCACACCTCATAATGCGCATGCTCCGCCTGCCAGCGGAAATGCACCTCATGGTTGCCGACAAACACCGGGAACAGCCCCTGGGGCGCGCCGGGGAACGCGGACCACTGCGCCCGCGCCCCGCCCAGGAACAACACCGCCAGCGCCAGGCATGCGGCGCCCACGCTCACCCACACCCACCCGAAACGTCTCATCGCAGCCCACCCTTCCAGGTCTGCCCGCTCCAGGCCCGCGGGACGGCAGACCTGACTCCATTATAGCAAGTCCAGGGGGGCGATTCAAGCAGCAGACTTCCGCGGTCTTGCGCAGCAAAGCTGCGAAGTTACTTTCATCGCGACGATGACCCTATGTCTGCCCGCTGCGCTTTCCCCAACTTTCGGCAAACCCCTGCCCGGTTCAACATAAAGCTGGGAAGCGGAAAGGCTGTGTGGTGA
>CAIQIV010000342.1 GCA_903871905.1 uncultured Chloroflexota bacterium
AGCCCGCAGGGCAACTTCGGTTTTGCCATAGCCGACATCGCCGCAGAGCAGGCGATCCATCGGGCGCGGGCTTTCCATGTCACGTTTCACTTCTCCCATCGCCCGTAGTTGATCGCGAGTTTCGACATAAGGGAAACTGGCTTCCAGCTCGTATTGCCAGGGTGCGTCGGCGCTGAAGGCTTTGCCCTGCACTGTCTGGCGGCGGGCATAGAGCTCGAGCAGTTCGCGCGCTACTTCCTGGGCGGCTTCGCTGGCTTTTTGACGGGCATTGGCCCATTCGGGTGTCCCGAGCCGGGTTGGGGTGGGCTCGTCGTTGTCAGGTCCGATATAGCGCGTCAAACGGTCGGCTTGATGCACCGGGACATAGACCTGTTCGCTGTTGTCGTATTCAAGGAAGAGAAATTCGCGCTCAACGCCTTCCAGCGTACGCCGCACCAGGCCGCGAAAACGGCCGATCCCATAATCCATGTGGACGACCCAGTCGCCGGGTTTAAGGTCGGCATAAAGCGCTTCGGGCGCTTCCGCCGCCGTCCGGCGCTGCACCCGCGGGCGGGGTCTTTCCCAGCCAAAGATCTCGCTGTCGGTCAGGAGCAGGCGTTTGCTTCCATCTGCCAGAGTCAGGATCCAGCCTTCGGTCAAACTGCCTTCACGGAATTCGATCGGGTGGCCATCAGCTGGCTGGCACTGCTGTTCATCCCACAGCTCAAGCAGGCGGGATACCTGGCGTGAGACCACAACCACCTGGTCGCCTGCGCGGCAGCGTTCCCCGATATATTCCATGAGCGGTTTTAACCTCCCGCCGAAGCGCGGGCCAGGATCAAACACCTGTGAGAATGCGGAATTTTCAGGCGCAGTGGCGCGGCCTAATTCCAGCCAGGGATGGCTGTCCAGCATATCGCGCAGCTCAGACCAGGAGAGATACGGCACTGGAAAATCGGGGGCTAATATCCCTTCCTGGATGGATTCCTGTCGGGTTTTGACAGCCTGTTCTTCGATCTCTAGGGCAGCCGTCTGGAGGCGGTCCAGGTCATCGATGAGGATCATCGCCTGCTGGGGGAGATAATCCAGCAAGGTAGCCGGAGTAGGGTGGGCCAGGGCAAGGTAAAACTCAGCCAGTTCATCGCCTGCATTGGCGACATTTTTGAGCAGCCCGGGCAAGCACTCACGCGCCGGCGTGACCAGCAGGCGTTCAAGGTTTTCCACGGTTCGCTGTGTGGCTGGATCAAACCTCCGCAAAGTTTCAACCTCATCGCCAAAAAAATCCAGGCGGACCGGGTAAGGCTCAGCGGCTGGCCAGATATCGAGAAGGCCGCCGCGTCGTGAAAACTGCCCGGATTCAACAACTGTGTCAGATGGCTGGTAGCCAATTTCGATCCATTGATGCTGCAAATTTTCCGGCGCAATTTCCTGGCCGCGCCGCACACTGCGGCTGGCTTTGAGAAAATCCCGGCGCGGCATAGTGCGGTTCATAACAGCCCGCAGAGGGGCTATCATTAGCGGCGGCAGGGCAGGTTTGGGAGCGCCCAGCATATGATAGACCGAAAGTGTTGAAAGCACCTGCAAGCGGTCTCGGCGGGTCGTGCTGCCCCACCCGGCTGGCTCGTAAAACATGGGGTTGGGTTCGGGGAATATCGAAATTGGAATCTGGGGCGCCCAGAACTTGAGCTCATCCAGCATGGTCAGGGTGCGGTCAGAACGGTCGGTCAAGAGCAGCAGCGGCCGGTTCAGGTCTTGGTAGAGGGCCGCTGAAAGCGGGAGGCGGGCGGCGCGCGGCAGCCCTAATCCGGGTAGGGTGTTCTTTTCAGCCAGCCCTCCCTTTAGCTCCTGGTAGATGGCCATAGACCGGATGGATTCCAGCATGCTTATCCTTTATCTAATGCGCCATTGAACTGATTCATGGCCATTTCAAGCCCGTTCCGGGTGAATACCTGGACAGCCTGCACAACCCGGTCCAGGACTGTAGTCAGGATTTGGGGCTCATCGCCGTGGAAATCCTGCAGCACATAATCGGCTGCTGCCATCTGTCCCGGCGGCCTGCCGATCCCAATCCGCACTCGGGGAAATTCCTGGGTGCCCAGCTTCTGGATAATGGATCCCAATCCTTTTTGACCGGCAGAACCACCACTCGGGCGAATCCGGATGGTACCCAGGGGTAGGTCCAGGTCATCGTGGATCACGATGATTTGCTCCAGGGGAACTTTGTAGAATCGGACCAGGGTTGATACAGCGTCACCTGAAAGGTTCATAAAGGTCTGGGGTTTGACCAGGATGATCCGGTGGTCGTCCAGCTTGCCTGTGCCAACCAGGGCTTTGGACTGCACCCGCATCGTTTTGATACTCAGGGTTTCGCCCAGCCGGTCCACTGCCATGAAACCAACATTATGGCGCGTTTGCCGGTACTCGCGTCCAGGGTTGCCCAGGCCTACGATCAAGTAGGTGCTGCCCGATCCAGTATCCGGTTGTACCGATCGGCCAAGAATATCTTTCAACCACATACCATTTACCTCATTTTTCGGCGTCGTAGCAGGCTTCGCAAACCGAGGTATATCCCCAGCAAGCCAAGGAGGATGATGACGAACAAGACACCCTGCGCCAGGCTGCCAAGCCATCCAACCAGGGTGAGCTGGGCAGGGTTAAGGGGGAGAGCAGTGGGGGTAGGGCGGGTTGTACGCGTAATCGCCGGGGTGGCAGTGTATAAACCCTCATAGACCAGGCGCGTCGGCGCTGGTGTGCTGGTTTCTATTGGAGTGTAATTGCGCACCCGCAAGCCAGGAACGGTAATCTCTACGACGCTGTCATCAGTCAGGATGACCCGGACGCGCAAACGATAACGACCGTCGGCGATGGTCGAGGTTTTCCAGGTCGCCAGGATTCCTTTTTTCACGGGCTGGTTACCCTGATTCAAGGGGAACCAGGTCAGGGTCGTGCTTTCGTAGGCAAAGGCCACCTC
>CAIQIV010000343.1 GCA_903871905.1 uncultured Chloroflexota bacterium
AACCCCGCCAAAGCAACCAGGAAAGCTGCTGTTTGCAGCGGGCCGGCCTGCACCAGGTCCGGCTGCACCTGGCGTATCACCCGCTTCAGATCCCGCAGCAGGCGCGGCCCGTCCACCCGGGTGACCGGGCGCACCCCGCCAGCCCAGGGGATGATCTCGACCTGCGGCGGCAGAGGACGCTCCTCCAACACATGACCCCGGCGCTCCAGGTGCAGGGCATACACCTGATGATCGGTGCGCGCCAGGGCAGACAGGAAGCGCCGGTCATGCGTGTTGTAATCTCGAGAAAAATACAGGAGTCTCACTCACTCCCCGACGTCGGTCCAGCGCAGTTCCTTACCCGCCGGGATGTCCTTCAATGCGCGCGTGCCGATCACCATCTGGATCTCGTCCGGGCGCAGTGCGCCGGGGGTAGCAGGGCGCAGCACATCGATCATCGAGCGATCGATGCGCTCCCCGGCCTGGATCGAGCGGTTCGCCCGCAGGCAGCGCCGCTGGACCACCACCGTCTGCTGCTCATTGCCGCCCACAACCTTGTCCGGCGAGCCCAGCGCCCGCTCCAGTTCGCGGGTGCGGTCAACCATATCCCGCCAGGTAACCGGGGTCATCGAGAAGGGATGGTCAGGCCCCACGCGAGCATTATCATCGGTGAAATGTTTTTCCACCACCCGCGCCCCCAGGGTGACCGCACCCAGCACCGTGGCATGCCCGGGGGTGTGGTCCGACAGGCCCAATACCACCTGGGGGAACATCAGGCGGTAGGTCTCCAACACGCGCAGGTGGATGTGGTCAAAATTCTCCAGGCTGGCGGTGTAATTAGTGTTGCACTGCATCAGCACCAGCTGCGGGTTGATAGCCAGGAGGGTATGCACCGCGCGCTGCACCTCGCCAATCTCCGCCGCCCCCGTCGCCAGGATCACCGGCTTGCCCTTGCGCGCCATGTGCTCCAGCGCCTCCAGCCAATTGATGTCGCCGGAGCCGATCTTGTACGCCGGGACATAGGGGTCCAACATGTCCGCGGCCGCAAAATCATACGGGGAGGAGAAGTAATCGATGCCCACCCGGTCGCACTCATCCTTGAGAACCGGCGTCCACTCAAAGGGGATGGAGGCATCCTGGTACACTTCGAAGACAGACTTCTTCCATGCCGCCTGATGAGAAAGCTGCGAGCCCATGGCCCGGAAGCCATAATCCGATACAATCTGGGCGGCCCGGAAATTCTGGAACTTGGCTGCATCTGCCCCGGCCTCTTTGGCCAGGCGGATCAGCATTTTTGCCCGCTCCAGGTCTCCATCATGGTTGGCTGAGATGTCAGCGATGAAGTAGGTGGGGTGGTTCAGGCCTACCCGGTGCAAGCCGATGTTGAATTCCATATTTTCATCCTCCATTTTTGATCCCGCGCCCTGCCTGCGGCATCCTTTACAAAACCCGCGGCGAACTTGCCGCAGGGTTTGCGCCTTATCCACCCAGACGCCGCAGCATGTGTGGATAACCCTGTTGATAAAGCTGGTAAAAGCGCTCCAACCCTGTGGACAGGCCGGGGAGAGGCCGCCCCAACGCCCGGGCCAGGCGGTCGTTCCGCATGGTCAGCCGCGGGGAGCGCACCGCCTGGAGACCGGCATCCGCCACCGATACCGGGGTAATCAGATGCTCATCCAGTCCAAAACGCTGCGCCAGGCGCACGCCAAAACTATACTTATCCAGGCACTCGCTGCCGGTGGCATGGTACAGCCCGCTGAGCCCCGCCTCAAGCATGCTAACGAATAATGGGGCCAGGTCATTCACCAGCACCGGGCAGAAATAGACATCTGTAAAGCCCTTCACCGGGCTGCCTGCCGACAGGTTGTTGAAGAAAAACTCGGCCAGGCTACGCCTGCCAGACAGGCTCCAGCCAAACAGGTTGACCCGCGCCACCAGCGCCTGCGGGTTCGCCGCCAGCACGAGGCGCTCCCCATCCAGCTTGCTCCGGGCATACACCCCCAGCGGGTTTGGCAGGTCGTCCTCCGTATAACCGCCGCGCTGACCATCAAAGACCGCATCGGTGGAAACATGCAGCAGGCGCGCTCCGCCCCTGGCGACATGCTCGGCCAGTTGCGCAGGAATTTCGGTATTCAGTTTTCGCGCCTGGAGCGGTTGGCTCTCACAGGCGTCCACGATTGCCAGCGCCGCACAGTGGATCACCCAATCCGGCTGTGCCTGTTCCAACAGGCGCTCCACCGCTTCGGGCGCCAGCAAGTCTATGGATAAGGTTGTAAAAGGTACATTCTTCAACGGCTGAGCGTGCACCGCGCCGATCACGGTATGCTCTTTGGCCGCCTCCAGGGCCAGGCTCAGGCCCAACAGGCCGCTGGCCCCGGTCACTAAGATGCGCATGACCCGGGTAAACCTCCTTTTTGCACCAGGCTCCAGGCGCCGCGGCAGCAGCGCACTAGGTTCCGGCGGCAGGAATGCCGGCGGCAGGGATGCCGTTACTCTTCACCTGCTCCTCAAACGGAGCCACGATCTGGCGGATCTGCTCCGTGGTCAGCCATTCCGGGTTGGTCTCGCTGGTATAGCGATAGCCATCCGGGAGCGGGCTCCCGGCGTCCTGCCACTCCATGCCAAACCACATGGCAGCCGTCGGCTGCACAACAAACATATCTTCCATTTCGATGGTCGAGCGCGCCTCGTCCTCGTTGATCAACACCTCATGCAGCTTCTCCCCCGGGCGGATGCCGACCACCTCATGCTCCACCCCTGGGGCGATCACCTGAGCCAGGTCCGCGATGCGCGTGCTGGGGATCTTGGGGACAAACACCTCGCCGCCATGCATCTGCCCGGTACAGCGGATCACAAAGCGCACCCCCTGCTCCAGCGTCAGCCAGAAACGGGTCATCCGCTCGTCAGTCAGGGTCAGCCTGCCGTTGCTGCGCTGCATCAAGAAGATGGGGATCACACTGCCGCGGCTGCCGACCACGTTGCCATACCGCACACAGCTGAAGCGGGTGGCGGTGCGCGCCGCGTATGCATTGCTCTGGATGAACAGCTTTTCAGCCGCCAGCTTGGTCGCCCCATACAGGTTGACCGGGTTGACCGCCTTATCCGTGCTCAGGGCCATCACCTTGTGCACCCCCATATCGATGGCGGCCTCGATCACGTTGCTGCTGCCCAGGATGTTGGTTTTGATCGCCTCCATCGGGTTATACTCACAGGCTGGCACCTGCTTGAGGGCGGCAGCATGGATCACGATGTCCACGCCGTGCATCGCACGGCGCATGCGCTCCAGATCACGCACGTCGCCAATAAAATAACGCAGCGAAGGGTGATCGTAGCCTGCCACGCGCATCTCGTGCTGCTTGAGCTCATCCCGGCTGAAAATAATCAGCTTGCGCGGATGGTATTCCTTCAGCATGATCTCGACAAATTTCTTGCCGAACGACCCGGTTCCGCCGGTGACCAGAACAACTTTCTCTTGCCAGTCTATCAATTGCTCATCTCCATTTTATCGCTGACCCGTGGCTTGCGCAGGACAACCAGCGGGTACTGCCCATTTTCACCAAAATAATGCGGCCAGCGCTCCTCCAGGCGGTAGAGCAGCTTAAGCCACAGCCGCCCTGCAAGCCAGGGATGGATCAATGCCCGCAAAAAGCGCACATTCACACTGCGCCAGACCCATATCTCCAGCGGCATGTACGCCCCAACTTCACCCTTCATCCAGGCCACCCCGTGGCGATTGGTGAAGGTGCCGCGCAAGCCGCCCTCTTCCGGATCAGATCCGGGCTGCTCGAGACGTTGGACTTTCACCTTGCGCCGGGGCCTCGGAGCATCCGGAGCATCCCCCCGGCGGCGGTTTATAAAGCTGCGCAGGCGGTTGGCAAAACGCACCAGCGGCTCAAACCGCTGCATCAGGCGTGAATCCGGCCAACCGTTGACCACCACGGCGCTGCCGCCTGCTGCCAGCAGGCGGTGAAATTCCAGGTATGCCTGCAGGTGCTCACTTTCAGGCAGGTGATGAATAGTATGCAGCGAAACCAGCCCATCAAATGCACCCGGCATGAAGGGCATGTGAGCCACATCCGCTACCACGAACAGCCCGTGCTCCCCAATGCGCTTGCGCGCTTCCTGCAGGGCGGTGATCGAGATATCGGCGCACACCCGATAGGTGTAGCCCTGCGAATAAACCAGGTATTCCGGGTATTGGATAGGGCCCGAGCCAGCGTCCAGCAGCATCCGGCCCAGGGAGGGCAAATGACGAGCTACCCTCAGATGGCAGCGGTGAATATACTCCTGAGAGACGGGGCGCAGGTCCTCGTAGCGCGCGTTCTGATAAATCTGCTGCTCACCCTGGGCGCCAACCACCTGCCACCCCACCCGGTCGTAGAACTGGCGTACTTCCTGCTTCACCGGATTGGCTTCGTCCATCTATCCCTCGGCTTCGCTTTCTTCATAGCGGCGGGGCGAGCCCACCAGGTAATCCAACGTGGCGCCAAATGCCTGCCGTCCCTCGGTTGAAAAAACCCTCGCCAGCGGCCAGGTTTCCAGCTGGGACCAGAAATCCAACAGGTGCCAGGGAAATGGGCAGGGATAATCGAAGAAGAAGCGGTAGGCATAATTCCAGGCCTGCTCTACCTGCGCCCGCGTCAGCTTAAACCGTCCCGGGTCCGCCAGGGCCTGGTCCAGCAGCCGGTCATAAGCTTCCCAGCTGTCGGGATCCAGGGTGAAACCCTTGCCCCGATAATGGGTCTGCCCAACCACCAGAGCTGCCACCCCGCTCATGGCCATTTCCATGCCCACCGTGGTGGTATACACCAGACCCAGGTCAGCGATAAGCAGCAGATCATAGGTGTTGATCGGGTCCAGGGCCGCCACCAGGTGGATGTGGTCAGCGTGCTGCCCCAGCGGCAGTTCGGCCAGCACGCTGCGTGCCAGGTCAGCCACGGATGGGCCGGTGATGTAGCGTTCGCCGGGATGGATGCGCACCACCAGCTGCACGTCCGGGCGGCGGGCGAAATAGCGCAGCGTCTTCTTGAGCCACTCGGTCATCGAGCTGGTGAAGACCTGGCGTCCCAGGGTCAGGCTGTCGCCGATGACATTCGCCGCCAGCACCACCACCGGGCGTCCCGCATCCAATCCCAATGCCCGGCGCACCTGCTCGCCGCCCTGGCTGGGCTGCCCCTGCCAGGTGCGGGCAAAGTTTTCCCACAGGCTGGCATTCTGGCGCGAGGCAAACAACGAGCGCACCTGCTCCCACTGCTCATCATTCAAGGGCGTGTCCCGCCGCGCCTGCCACAGCACATCTGTCTCCTGGCGCATCACCTCCGCCTGCTGGGCCAGCCAGATGCGCCCGCGCTGCTCGCCAAACTCATAGGTCACTACCGGGATGCCCAGCAGGCGCGCCGCCTGGTATATCACGCCCATCTCCAGGATGCTGCCGTTCGGGGTGAGCAGCACCAGGCGGTCATGATCTGCCGCAGGAGGCAATTGCTTCGCTTCGCCCGCAAGGGCAGAAACCGGGTCGGATGACCCCAGCTCGGACCGCAGCCAGGCCAGCCCGCGCCGCGCCGCATCCCTGTTGCGTTCCAGCCGCAGGCGGTATAGGGGATCATTCTCCGCAACCTCCTCCACCTGGAGGGTATATTGCGCATCGCGCAGCGCCACATCCCGGACCGCAGTCTCCAGTTCAGGCGGAAGCGTCTCATCCAGCGCCAGGACATCCAGCAAGGAGAGGCAGCGTACGACAGGCGCTGCGCCGTCCAGCACACGGCGGGCATACAGGTTCTGCCGCCGCAGGTCAAAGCGGTTGAAGGGCTTCTGGTAATTGGCATACGGCAGGTAAACCAGGGTCACCTCATGCCCCTGCCCGGCCAGCGACATGCCCAGCAGCACGGCATGCTCAATCCAGTAGCGCAGCGTGGCAAAGATCAGCACCCTGCGCCCGGTCGGCGCATGAGCGCCCCGCGCCGTCTGGACCTGCTCCAGCCAGCCTGGCAGCGCCTTTTCCAGGCGGCGCAGCGAGAAGCTCTTGCTCAACGGGCGTCCCCGCTGCCTGAGATGCCAGTATATCTCGGCCGTGTACGGCAGGTCGCCCAGCAGGCGCTTGACCGAAGCCCGGGAGAACACGCTCATAAGGCCTCCACCTGCCACTCCAGGCGAGGGCGCACCGGTCCCAGGCGCGCTTCGGGCCACTGCATTCCCGGGGCGCCGGAGGCATCCACGGTAAAGGTCAGCGCCTGCTCATCCTGGAAGAAACGCCTCACGCGGAAGGCGCTGGCATTCACCCCGATCACGTAGCGCCCCTCGTTCAGGAAATCCGCCGGGATCTGGCAGCGGCTGACGTACTGCCCGGGCGGGCGGGTGCGCAGGCTCTCGTACAGGGCCGGGTCATCGGTGTCAAAGGAGGTGAAGACATACTCTCCGTGGGTGGTCATCAGGTATATCCCCACCCGCAGCCCGCTGGCCGTCGCATCCAGGTCATATTCCAGCTCCAGGGTGATAGGCTCCACCGAGCGCATGGCGTCCACCACGCGGCCCTGGGCGTTGCGCACCCGGACGGCCCGAGGGCGGAACGGCGCGGCGTCAGCCGACACCTCGTCCGCCTCCCAACGCCGCTCACCGATCTGAGCATACCCCGAGGCGAGATAATAATCGACCGCCGCCTGGGTGGGGGCGCGCTGGACCAGGCGGCCTTTGTCCAACACGATGGTCTCCTCGGTCAGGCGCAGGATGGCGGACATGTTGTGGCTGACAAACAGCACCGTGCGCCCTTCCTGAGCCACATCCCCCATCTTGCCCAGGCATTTGCGCTGGAATTCCGCATCGCCCACCGCCAATACCTCATCCACCACCAGGATCTCAGGCTCCATGTGCGCCGCCACGGCAAATGCCAGGCGCAGGTACATGCCGCTGGAGTAGCGCTTGACCGGGGTATCGATAAACTTATCCACTTCAGAGAAGGCCACAATCTCATCAAACTTGCGGTCTATTTCGCTGCGCTTCATCCCCAGAATAGCACCGTTCAAGTAGACGTTCTCTCGCCCAGTCAGTTCGGGGTGGAAGCCGGTCCCGACCTCCAGCAAGGAGCCGACCCGCCCGCGTATCTCCGCCATCCCCTGGCTGGGCTCGGTGACGCGCGACAGGATTTTCAGCAGCGTGCTCTTTCCGGCGCCGTTGCGCCCGATCACCCCCAACACCTGCCCTTTCCGCACGTCAAAGGAGACATCCTTCAAAGCCCAGAACTGGCCGGTTTCTGCCTGCGCAGCTTTACGCCTGCGCCGGGGCTGGATCACGGAACGCGCCCCATCCACCAGCACATCACGCAGGGTGCGGTAGCGCTCCGGCGCCAGGCCGATGGTGTACTGCTTGCCCAGGGTTTCCACCCGTATTGCCAGGTCGCTCATCGCTTACACCATGTCCGCAAAGGTGCGCTCCATGCGCCGGAAATAGAACAGCCCCGTCACCAGGATCAGGATCGAGATGGAGGCCGACACAAGCACCATGCCGCCCGGGGCGGTATCCGCGCCCAAAAGCGCCCAGCGGAATCCCTCCACCACCCCGGTCATGGGGTTGAGCGAGTACAGAAGCTGCCACCTCTCCGGGATCATGCTGGCCGGGTACGCAATGGGGGTGACAAACAGCCAGAACTGGGTGAGGAAGGGGATGATATAGTTCACATCCCGGTAGATCACGTTTAGCGCCGACAGCCACAGCCCGACCCCCAGGGCCGTGATCAGCGCCAGCAGCAGAAACAGCGGCAGGGTGAACACCGCCGGGGTAAAGGTGATATGGTACTGGCTGTTCGGGGCAAAGTTGTAATAAAACATCATCCCGATCAGCACCAAGAAGGCCCAGGCAAAATCGACCAGGCCGCTGAGCACCGAGGCCAGGGGGATCACCAGCCGCGGGAAGTAGATCTTGGTGATCATACTGCGGTTCTGGATCATCGACCGCCCTGCATCCCCCAGCGCCTTGGTAAACAACCCCCACGGCAGCAGGCCCGTGTAGGAAAAAATTGGATAAGGGATGTTGTCCGATGGCACCTTCGCCAGGCGCCCAAAGAAAATGGTAAATACCACCATGGTCAGGAACGGCTGCAGAATAGCCCAGGCTGCCCCCAGGACCGTCTGCTTGTAGCGGACCTTGATATCGCGCCAGATCAGGAAATAGACCAGCTCGCGAAAACGCCACAGATCTTGCAGGTTGAGGTGCGACCAGCCC
>CAIQIV010000344.1 GCA_903871905.1 uncultured Chloroflexota bacterium
ATCATTATTCGCGATATCCCAACGACATTTCCGGTCCACCAGCGCTATCCGGTCAGCAGTCATTTTAATATTGCCGTGATTAACACCTTTGCCGCAGATGAACCGTTGAAAAATATCCTGGAAGCCGCAGGTTCAGTCACCGGCGTTGAGTTTTATGTGACCGGCAGGGTCAAACAGAGCGATGCCAGGATCCTGAGCCTGGTTCAATCCGCTCCATCCAATGTCCATTTTACCGATTTTCTCCCAGTCGACGATTATTATTCGCTGCTGAACTCCGTCAATTCCGTGATGTGCCTGACCTCACGGGATCACACCATGCAAAGAGGCGCGTGCGAGGCGCTCTCACTGGGCAAACCCATTATCACCTCGGATTGGACCCTCCTGCGCCAATACTTCAACCAGGGCACGGTCCATGTAGACAACACGGTTGAAGGGATTCGCCTCGGTATCCTATCGATGCAGGAGAATTATCCGGATTATGCGAAAGGTATCGTGGACTTGCAGAATGACCAGCAAACTGAATGGGAGCAAAAAAAGAGAGCGCTTGAACGCATGATTCAATCTTTCTCCATGAGCCGCCAGGCTTCACAAAAAAGGGTAAAGGCTGGTTAACCCGATGCGTAAGATGGTGCAGGTGCTGATCACCTGGGATGTCGACCCGGATCGCTGGACAACTTTGGAGTGCAGAAAACACGCTCTCTCCAGGGCGCTCGACCTGTGCCGTGAATTCGATATTCACTCCACGTTTTTCTTTACCGCCCAGCCCGCCGGTGATTATTCAGACGTCATCCAGACCATGCTGTCCATGGGACAAGAGATCGGCTGCCACGGATTAACCCACACCGACGAAGAAGATTACGACCGCATGCCAGAAGATCTGCAGCGGGCCTATATCCAACAGGCCAGGCAAAAGATCGAGGCTGTTACTGGGGTCCCCGTCTGTGGATTTCGCAGCCCCCGGGTAAAAACTTCCGGCCTGACCCTCCAGCTGCTGGCGGAGTATGGATACCGCTGGGATTCCTCGGTCTGCTCCCAGCGCCTGGATTTTCTCAGCTCCAACCTGGTCAATCCAGGTTGGCTGACTGCACCCAGGCTGCCTTATCACCCCCATCAACAGAACAGCTTCCGTCGCGGCAGCACCCCTCTGTGGGAGATCCCGGTTTCTGCGCTGGTGTTCCCCTTGATTTCCGGCTCCCTGAATGTTTTTGGCCTGGCTTTTATGAAAGCCTTCTTCCAACTATCCTATCTCGAGGCGGAGCGAACAGGCAAACCCATTGTCTATCTTGCCCACCCCACGGAGCTGCTCCCTTCAACCAGGCGCGGCAAGAACATCCATCTGAAGCAGTTTTCTCTCCAGACCATCCGCTCCAACGGCTTTCTCTTTCGCAACCTGTTTTTTCGCATGGATGGAGAACAATGGTTTGCTGCAACCCGCGAATTCTTTTCTTTCATGGCTTCGTATAAAAACCTGGAGTTTCATACAGGCAGCCAATACGTCGACTGCTTGAGAAAATGTGGCATCAAC
>CAIQIV010000345.1 GCA_903871905.1 uncultured Chloroflexota bacterium
AGCGAAACACCATCCACCTCAAGCTCCTTGGCGCGCTTGAGAAAATCTTCCATGGTCATCTTTTTCGCCGGTGGCTGCTGATCGGGGTAGACCTCACCGAAGAACCGATGGTAGCAGTAGCTATCAATCCCAACTTTCATATCGTCCTCCTGAAGAATGTGATGGATTCAACTGATTTGGTTGCCAGGATTATTCCAGTAGAATAACCTTTCCAGGGAAAATTTGCGAGAGCTGCCGGAACCGACCTGTGAGCCACAACCTGGAGTGAAACCAGGCCTGTCATTACAGGATAACATTATTATAATCTTGGAAGCGGAAAATACAAGTGGGTTAAGATTAAAAAAATCAAAAGTCAGGCTTTTTTTGTCATAGGAATGACAAATCATGGGATATTCAAAGGCGCCATTCCTCCCTGGCTGGCGAACGGCGTATTGACAGTTGCTGCAAAGCAACCTATAATAAGTTGTAGTTACAGGATTACAAGAATACCTTCCGGTGCAGGGAAATTATGGAACAAAATTACCTGATCGATTTTGACAGCCATATTCCATACTATATCCAACTGATGGATATGCTCAAAGAGCAGATCCTGCAGAAAAAATGGGCGCCTGGGGAGCAGATCCCTGGAGAGAAAGAACTTTGCGAAATGTACGGTATTAGCCGTACCGTTGTGCGGCAGGCACTCCGAGAATTGGAGCTGGACGGCATTATCACGCGCAGAAAGGGGAAGGGGACCTTTATCTCGGAGCCAAAAATCAGTGAAGGTTTGATCCAAAAGTTGACCGGATTTTACCAGGACATGGTTGAACGGGGGTTAAATCCTGTGACCAGAGTGCTGCACCAGAATGTGGTGTGTGCCAATGAAAAAGTGGCGCGTTTTCTCAATATTCAATCGGACACAGAGGTGATTGATATCCAACGCCTGCGGTACATAAATGATGAACCCATCCAGCTGGTTACATCTTATGTCCCTTACCACATCTATCCGCCCCTGGCGACCGTTGATTTAACCAACCGTTCTTTGTACGACTTTCTTGAAAAAGAAGGTGGAATATTTCTAACCAGTGGGCGTCGCTATATTGAAGCTGTGCTGGCAAATGGGACTGAGGCGGCATTATTAGGCATCGAGCGGGGTGCGCCATTATTGATGTTGGACAGCGTCAGTTATACTGAAGATAACCTGCCTGTGGAATATTATCATGCCATCCACCGCGGTGATCGAACAAGATTTGAAGTGGACCTGGTGCGATCCCGTGAACCGATCCAAAAAGGTATCTCGACCTTCACCTCTTTCCCTTAGGGGATCTTCATCTGTTGTTAAACAATAGGATATACCGGAGAACAATATGACAAAAAAGTACCTGATTGGTGTCGACCTGGGTACGAGTGGTACAAAAGCGGCGCTTTACCAGATCGATGGAGTAAAAATCGCTGAGGCAAGTGTTGAAGTGCCCATCTATTATCCTAAGCCGGGAGTTGTTGAGCAGGATTCGAAGGATTTCTACGAGACCGCCGCATTGACCGTCAGCCGCTGCATCCAACAAAGTAACGTGGTTCCCCAGGAGGTTACAGCGATTGCCTTTGATTCCCAAATGGCTGGAGTCGGGTTGATCGATGAAAGCTACCAGGCGGTGGGTCGCTTTGATTCCTGGCTGGATGTGCGCTGCAAACCATATATTGAGTGGATGGATAAAGAGGCAGGGGATCAAATTACGCAGTTGACCGGCTGCCCACCTACCTGTGACCATGGGCCGAAGATGCTGTGGTGGAAGCATGAGCACCCACAGGATTACAAGCGGACGGCAAAATTTCTGATGCCAGCAGCCTACGTAGCGGGACGCATGGCGGGGTTAAAATCGGACCAGGCATTTATGGATTATACGTTTATTCATTTTTCTGGATTTTCCGATGCCCGGCAAACCAGGTGGTCAAGGGAATTGTGTGCAAAATTCGATCTTGATCTGGATAAGCTTCCCCGAATTGTGGAACCCTGGGAGGTGGTGGGAGAAGTCACGGAACAATGCGCCAGGGATTTCAACTTGGCGCCGGGAATCCCTATTGCGGCGGGCGCCGGGGATACTGCTGCAAACGCTTTAGGGGCCGGGATCGTCAACCCTGGGATGATTTTCGATGTAGCAGGAACTGCGGCCGTTCTTGCCAGCTGTACTGATATGTTTGTTGCTGATACCAAGAACCGCGCCTTGTTGAACATGCGCTCTGTTATTCCTGGTCTTTGGAATCCTTTGGCGTACATTGCCGGGGGTGGATTGGCGCTGCGCTGGTTTCGCGACCAGTTTTATAACGCCAGCCACGGGATACCCCAGCCTGTTGCGGATGGCCTGGATTTATATCCAGAAATGATTGAGCTGGCAGCCAGTGTGGAACCGGGTTCTGCGGGCCTGTTGTTCTCCCCCCACCTGGGCGGGCGAATTTGCCCCTCAACACCTGAGATGCGCGGCGCCTGGATTGGCGCCTCCTGGTCGCACACTCAGGCACATCTGATGCGGGCTCTCCTGGAGAGTATTGCCTTGGAATATGCATATTATTTAAGAATTCTGCGCGAATTACTGCCGTCCCTGGAATTGGTCCAGGCACGCGGGGCCGGAGGCGGTGCACGCAGCCCAATCTGGAACCAGATTAAGGCTGATATCCTGGATGTGCCCTATCAGCGTTTGAAGGGCAATGAATTTGGTACGTGGGGCGCGGCGATGATCGCTGGAAAAGCCGCCGGGGTCATTAATGATCTTGCTGCCCACGCGGCTCACACGGTTTTCACAGAAGGTGAACCAGCTTTACCCAACCTGGAGAATCGGAAGATTTACCAACCACTGGTGGAAAAATATATCCGGATGCAGCAGACGCTGGCTACATTCTTTACAAGCAATGTTTGATTGCTGATTATTTTGAGCTAAGGATCTAGAAGTGAAAAACCAAATTCGTTTATGTATGATTGGTGCGGGAAGGGTTGGAAGAAACCATTCTCAGGCAATTACCCGCCATGTACCGGCTGCCAGGATTGTTGCCCTGGTTGATCCAATGGAGGCGGTCAGAGAAGAAACAGCCGCTGATTTTGGCATTGACCTGCAGTTTGACAACCTGGAAATGGCGTTGGATAAATCCGATTTTGATGCAGTGGTGATCACCACCCCTACTCCTACCCATCTGCCTTTGACTGCCCTGGCTGCAGAGCATGGGAAGCATGTCTTTCTTGAAAAACCAATGGCGCTCAATATTGAGGAGTGTGACAAGATTTTGGCGGTTGTGGAGAAAAACAAGGTCTTGCTACAACTGGGTTTCATGCGTCGTTTTGATCCCGAATTCGTGGCGGCTGCGGCGCGCATCGAGGCAGGGGAGATCGGCGAGCCAATGATGATCAAATCCAATACCCACGGCCCTGGTCTGCCTCCAGCATGGGCGCGCGATCTGCGCAGCTCGAATGGCATGTTGGCTGAAGTAAACAGCCATGATTGGGATACCGTGCGCTGGTTGATGAGCTCGAATTATGAACGTGTCTATACCGAGGTGGCAAATTTCAAAGGCGCGGCGAACAATGTGGATACCCCCAATTTTTATGATAATGCCCTGGTCAACATCAAGATGGAAAATGGAGGTTTGGGGCTGATCTCGGGGGTATGCCCTTGCGGTTATGGATACGATGCCCGCGTGGAGATTATTGGAGAGAAAGGGATCATGCAAATCGGTGAGCTCAAGGGGCAGGCAGTGGTGGTGTGCACTAACAGGGATCAAGGTTTGATCACTCCGGTGATGCGTACCTGGCCACAGCGCTTTGCCTGGGGATATATCTACGAATTGGAGCATTTTGCACACTGCCTCCAAACGGAGATCCCTCCCCGAGTAGGGGGTATAGAGGGTCGTTGGGCAGTAGCTGGGGTGTTGGCTGGAACCAGGTCCTTCCTGGAGCAGCGTCCTGTTCACTTGTCAGAGATACTTGGAAAATAAGAGACAATTGGAGAGATGATGTTAGCAGCTGTCTATCATGGACCTGGCGATTTGAGAGTGGAAGATGTCCCTGTTCCGCAAGTGGTTGCTGGGGAGTTGTTGGTTAAAGTCCTGAGTGCCAGTATCTGTGGCACGGATTTGCGCATTTTTCATGGAAACCACCGTATGTTCCCCCCTGGCACGGTGCGCATACCTGGTCATGAGGTGGTTGGGACGATTGCTGATATTGGGGAAGGATTAGAAGGATTCATCATCGGCCAGCGCGTCTTCATCGCTCCGAATATGGGTTGTGGGCATTGCCCACAGTGTGTGAGCGGGAAAAACAACCTATGCGTCGATTACGACGCGGTGGGCGTTACCATAGACGGTGGTTTTGCAGAATACGTGCGCGTGCCAGCCAGGTCTGTGCAACAGGGGAATGTGATCCAGGTCAGCGAAGACGTGGATCCGGCAGTGGTAGCCCTGCTGGAGCCTTTTGCCTGTGTGCTGCGGGGTCAAAATGCCTTGAGAATGCAGCCTGGAGAGACGGTCCTGGTAATTGGCGCAGGGCCAATCGGGATTATGCACATTAAACTGGCCAAGGCTCGCGGGTCAGGCAGGGTGATCGTCAGCGAACCGATGAAAGAACGGGCGCTCCAGGCGCTGCAGGCGGGTGCAGACCGAGCGGTCAATCCACAGGAAGAGGATTTGCAGGAAGTGCTCAAAGCAGAAAGCCATGGACAGGGTGCGGATGTCATAATTGTTGCTGCCCCGGCTCATACCGCGCAAGAAAGCGCTTTGAGACTGGCAGCCATTGGCGGCCGGATCAATTTCTTTGGCGGTTTACCAAAGGATAAACCAACTATCCAGCTTGACTCTAATTTGGTGCATTATAAAGAATTGGTTATCACTGGAACAACTGCCTGCAGCACGGACGACTGCTGGCAGGCAACCCGCTTGGTGAACTTGGGGCTGATTGATCTGAGCGACCTGGTAAGTCAAAGGTTCCCGTTGCGAGAAGCCGCAGCAGCCTTTACTGCAGCAGAAGACCGAAGGTCACTCAAGATAGTTCTGGAACCATAGCAATGACCGGCACTCCCTCGATTCCTGTGAAGATACCCCGGCAGGTCCAATCTGTATTGGGTGAGAGGTCTTATGATTCGCTGGGTATCACAGATGCTCACAATCATGTGTGGATTGAGCAGGTTCCAGGTGCTGATCCGGCGGCGCCTGTCTTAGATCATTTCGATAATATTCTAGAAGAGCTGCAAGCCTATCGAGCGGAAGGGGGGGGGAGCCTATTGGATTGCCAGCCGGCTGGATGTGGAAGAAACGGCAGGATTTTAGCTCAGCTTTCCAAAAAATCGATGGTAAATATCATTGCTTGTACGGGTTTTCACCGAAGAAAGTATTATCCACCGGATTTCTGGCTGTTTTCAGCTAGTCCCTCCAGGGTGGCTGAGTTTATTTTAAGCGAACTCAATACGGCGTTGGAAGAGACGAAGGACGAACCTCAACCGGTGCGTGCTGGGTTCATTAAGGTAGCTCTGGAAAGCAGCTGGGATGCATCGTCAGGTATATTGCTGGAAGGGGCGGCTGATGCTGCCCGCCAGGCTAAGACGCTGGTTGAGATTCACACCGAAAAGGGGGAGCTGGCAGAGAAAGCCGTCATCTATTTTGATGAGCATGGTGTTGACCCTGCCAAGTTGGTCCTTTGTCACATGGACAAACGGCCAGATATCTGCCTGCACAAGGAGTTGGCGCGTTTTGGGGTCCTGTTAGAGTATGATACCTTCTACAGGCCGAAGTATGAACCAGAAGCGAACCTGTGGCCATTGATTGAGAAGATGACTGGGGAAGGGTTCAGCGATCATGTTGTATTGGCTACAGATATGGCTGAATATGCCATGTACAGTACCTATAGTAAAGGCCCTGGACTGGCCAGCCTGCCCACTAAGATTAAAATGAGATTAACCGACATGGGAATCTCAGAAAATTCAATCCAGCAGATGCTGGGCGGTAATATTGCCAGGTGCCTGGCTGGATAAAACTATTTGCAAGGAGATTATGATGTCCAATTTACCCTTTACTTTCGATATCCCTATTCCGGGTGGAGTTCCCACAAGAGTGGATAAACATGTTCAGCGGCGGTTATCTGCGCTGAAAGGGCAGTTCCTGGACCAGACTGCTTATGAGAAAAAGCTGGCTGAAGAAGACAGCCTGGTTTATGAAGTCTATGAGATCCACCGCCCTGAAATTGAAGGCGAACTGTTGATGGGTGTTTCTTTTATTCACCCCGGTAAGGTGGGGCAGGAATTTTACATGACCAAAGGTCATTTTCATACCGTGCTGGAGACGGCTGAGGTGTACTACATCCTTCAGGGGGAAGGTTTCATGGTCATGGAAACGCCGGAGGGAGAGACATCCGTGGAGCCCCTATCACCGGGGCGCATCCTGTTTGTTCCGCCGCGGTGGGCACATCGATCCGTGTGTACCTCACGGCAAAAGGACCTGGTTTTCTTTTTCGTTTATCCTGGGAATGCCGGGCATGATTATGGAACGATTGAACAATTCGGTTTTCGCAAACTGGTGCTGGAGGGGGAAGGTGGCATTGAGATTGTGGATAACCCGCGCTACCAGGGACGATAAAAGTCATTATGGATCTCAAGCGAGCACATTTACTGGTTACCCCCACCTCGTATGGCAAGAACGATCCCCGGCTGAAGACACAGTTGGAAGAAAAGGTGGAGACGGTTGCTTACAACCCAACGGGGAAACCTTTGTCGTCTAATGATGTTGCGGCGCTGCTGCCGGGTGTGGATGGCTATATTGCCGGGTTAGATGTGATTGACCGGGCTGCATTGGAGAGCGCCGACAGGCTCAAAGTGATCGCCAGGTATGGCGTCGGAGTAGACAATGTAGACCTGGAATCTGCTAAAGAAAAAGGGATTATCGTCACCAATACTCCTGGGGCGAACTCGGTATCTGTGGCAGAACTGGCGTTGGGGTTGATGCTTGCCCTGGCCAGGCAGATCCCTGAAGCCGTCCACAGCGTCCAACAAGGAAAATGGCCGCGATATTCCGGAGTTTCCCTGGAAGGAAAAACCGTTGGGATCCTGGGGCTGGGCGCGATCGGTAAACAACTGGCACGCCGCCTGGCAGGTTTTGACTGCCAAATTCTGGCATATGATCCCTTTGCTGATGAATCTTTTGCCAGGGAGCGAAACATTGAATTAGCCTCGATGGACGAGGTAATTGCCCGATCAGATTTCCTCAGCCTTCATCTGCCTCTGTTACCCGAAACCCGCGGCCTGGTCAGTCAGGAATTCCTGGCAAAAATGAAAAAAGGCTCCTTCCTGATCAATACTTCGAGGGGTGAAGTGGTTGATGAAGAAGCGCTACAGCGCGCCCTGGGAAGCGGCTACCTGCGTGGGGCTGGCCTGGATGCTTTTACGGTTGAGCCGCCCGATCCAGCCAACCCACTCTTGCACATGCCTCAAGTGATCGCAACCCCTCACCTGGGGGCACAGACTGATGGCGCCACCAGCAACATGGGGTGGTTTGCGATGGCAGACTGCCTGGCGGTTCTGGACGGCGAGGAACCAAAATACCGGGTGGCATAACAACTGATCAAAGGAGTTGAATATGAACAAAATGAATGTTTTGGATAAGGTCAAAGAGCTGGGTCTCCTGGCTGTAATCCGTGGCCCATCGGCTGAACTGACAGTGAAAATGGTGGATGCTCTGGTCCATGGCGGTGTGATGGGAATTGAGATCACTTACAGCACACCGAATGCTGAAGATGTGGTACGAACCGTTGCTGCGAAACATGGTGAGAATATTGTGTTGGGCATGGGTACGCTGACCAAACCCGAGCAGGCGACCAGCGCAAAGGCGGCCGGGGCTAATTTCCTGGTCAGCCCGATCTGTGAGCCAAATCTGGTTCGGGCGATGGTTGCCACGGATTTGCTCATCATGGCTGGTGCAATGACGCCTACCGAGGTATTCCAGGCTTACAGCCTTGGCGCCGATGTGGTAAAAATCTTTCCCGGCTCGTTGGGTGGACCTTCTTACGTTAAAGCCTTGAAAGGACCGTTCCCCTACATCCCGATGATGCCAACCGGTGGGGTGAACACAAGCAACGTGGCGGACTGGTTTAAGGCAGGGGTAGTTGCTGTGGGAGCCGGCAGCGAGTTATGCCCGCCTGATCTGGCTAAAGCGGGAAAATTTGATGAAATCACAAAAAAGGCAGCTGAGTTTGTTGGGGTTATTCAGACTTCCAGGTCTTAACTGCAAGGAAGTTGAGGAGAGAATATGAGCACAAATACTGAGACCAACTATAAAATTGTAACCAAAAAAGAGCCAACCTTCTATTTTGTCGGGGTGACCACTTCGAAATCGTCGATCATGAAAGTTTTTCCTCTTTGGATGAAGGTGTTGGGAAGAGAAGAAGTCAAAATTGAAGGAATCGACTGCGCCATTCACGATAAGCCGGAAGCCTATCGCCAGGTCGTTGCCCAGATGAAGTTCGACCCCCTGTCGTTGGGAGCACTGGTGACCACGCATAAGATTGACTTGCTGACCGCAGCGCGGGATATGTTCGATTATCTGGACCCATACGCCCAGATCACGGACGAAGTCTCCAGCATCTCGAAACTGGAGGGGCGCCTCGAAGGACATGCAAAGGATCCGATCACTTCGGGATTGAGCCTGGATGCCATCATCGGCAAAGATTATTTCGGTCGCACGGGTGGGGAGGTACTCTGCTTCGGCGCTGGTGGATCAGCCATTGCCACGCTGCTGCATTTAATCAATAAGAAAGACGCAGCAGACCGCCCTAAGCGCTTTACCTTTGTCAATCGCTCCCAGGGCCGCCTGGACCATGCCCAACAAATGGTCAGCGGAATATCCACCGATATTGAGGTCGAATATATCCAGAATGTGGACCCGCTGGTCAACGATAAGATTATGGAAAAGTTCCCGCCACACAGCGTGATAATCAACGCCACAGGCATGGGGAAGGATACCCCTGGTTCTCCGATCACCTGGGAAGGAAAGTTCCCCATGGATAGCATTGCCTGGGAGTTCAACTACCGCGGTGAGCTGGATTTCATGCACCAGGCGCTGGCCCAGGTTGAAAGCCGTAGAGTGTTTATGGAAGACGGTTGGTTATATTTTGTCCATGGTTGGACTCAGGTGGTCGCCCAGGTGCTTCATTTTGACCTTACTCCGGAAGTGTTTGATGAATTGAATAAAGCCGCATCAACCGTCCGGGCTAAGTAGATCTGGAAGCAAGGTGCTTTTTAGGAAAAAAACGTTTATTCAGGAGAAACCTGAGGAGAATAAATGAACCTGACTGCTAGAGATGTTGCTGGGATGATTGATTTATCGTGCGTACGTACGACTTCAAGGAAATCAGATATAGAGGAAATGGTTGCAGCTGCCCGGAGATACCATTTCGGGCATGTTTCTGTCTTACAATGTTTTATCCCGTATACCCGGCAGCTGCTGGCAGATTCTCCTCAGGTATTGGTGGTGGGAAATGTCAGTTTCCCTTCCGGATCCGATACCACCACGGTGAAAGTTTTCCAGGCAAGGGAAATGGCGGCTGCAGGATGCGATGAGATTGATATGGTGATGAATATCGGTAAATTGCGGTCTGGTGAGTTGAAAGAAGTGGAAGAGGATGTCAGCGCAGTTGTTGAATCAGCTCACCCGCTGCCGGTTAAAGTCATCATTGAGATCATGGCGCTCACTCAACCTGAGGTGGAGCAGGCGTGCAACATCTGCATGCAGAGCGGTGCGGCATTTGTCAAGACAGGCACTGGTTGGGCTAACCGAGGTACCACGCTTGAGGATGTGCGTTTGGTGAAAGCAATTGTGGGAGATCGTATCCAGATCAAAGCATCTGGGGGAATCCGCGGCCTGGAGGACCTGGCAGCGATGTACCGGGTTGGAGCGCGTCGTTTCGGAATTAACCTGTTGAGCGGTATTGAGATAGTGGAACGCTGCCTGACCCTGGAAGCGGGACTGGAAATATGATCGATCCAAAAATTATCTCCTTTGACCTTGGAACCGGTGGAAATAAAGCATCGTTGTATGATGCACAGGGCAACTGCCTGGCGACGGCATTTGTCCCTTATGAAACCTATTACCCCCAGGTTGGCTGGCATGAGCAGCGCCCGGGGGATTGGTGGTTTGCAGTGGTGGAGAGCACGCAGAAATTACTTCAGTCCAGCGGGATTGACAGGACCTCGATCGTCGCCCTGGCGATTTCAGGCCACAGCCTGGGTGCCGTACCGGTTGACAAAGATGGTAATTTGCTGCGGGAGGCGACTCCCATCTGGTCGGATATCCGCGCCCATAAAGAAGTAGAGGATTTCTTTAACAAGATCGATGCAGATAATTGGTACCTGATGACGGGGAATGGATTCCCCGCAGCCTGCTATACTGTATTTAAGGTGATGTGGTACAAGAAGAACGAGCCGGTAATGTGGCAAAAGGTGTACAAAATTCTGGGGACCAAAGACTACATCAACTATAAGCTTACTGGTCAGTTCCTCACTGATTATTCCTATGCATCTGGGACAGGCATCTACAACCTGAAAGACTGGAAGTACCAGGCGGATTTCATCGCTGCCAGTGAAATTCCGGCAGATGTGTGGCCTGAGATTGTCCCCTCCACCCACGTGGTCGGCGAGATCCTTCCCGATGTAGCCGAGACGCTTGGTTTGAGCGTGGGTGTGAAGGTAGTTTGCGGAGGGGTGGATAATTCTTGCATGGCTTTGGGGGCGAAAAATATCCACAGCGGGAGAGTCTATACGTCGCTGGGTTCATCAGCATGGATTGCGGTTTCTTCCGAACAGCCTGTGCTGGATAAGAAATTGAAGCCCTACGTTTTCACCCACGTGGTGCCAGGTATGTTCACCTCAGCAGTCAGCATTTTTGCCGCGGGGAGTTCATTTGCCTGGGTCCGTGATAACCTGTGCAAGGACCTGGAGGAGGAGGCCGAAAAATCTGGCCTGGATGTGTTCACGTTGATGAACCGTGAAGCTGCCAAAGCACCGGTCGGCTCGAATCGTTTGCTCTTCAATCCCAGCCTGGCTGGGGGAACTTCGCAAGATGACAGTGTGCACATCCGAGGGGCATACCTGGGATTGGATTTGAAACATGGCAGACCGGAGCTGATCCGGGCGGCAATGGAAGGCGTGGCTTTAAATTTGCGCCTGCGCCTGGATTTGCTGCGTAAATTCACTTATCTGGAAGATGAGATCCTGTTTGTGGGAGGTGGCGCTAAAAGCCGTTTTTACCTGAGCATTTTTGCTGACGTGTTCAATACTCGAATTCTCAAAACCAACATTGACCAGGACGCTGGTGCACTGGGTGCAGCTGCCCTTGCGTCTGTTGGATGCGGGTTGTGGGAAGATTTCAGCCGCATCGATCAGATCCACAAGGTTGCAGAATTGGTGGAGCCTGATCAGGATAATAACAGGAAGTACGAAAGACTCCTGCCCATCTTTGATCTGGCCACACAATACTTAGCCAGAACCAGTGATGCGTTAAGGGAAGTTGATCTTTCATCTTGATTGCGAAAGGAAGATAACAAAATGAAAATCGGTCTATTTACCGCCACGTTTCTTGATATGGAATTGGAAGCAGTATTTAAAATGGCTTCAGAATTGGGATATCAAGCAGTGGAGATGCCGGCGTTTGCCAACAATCCGCATCTTGATATTGAAGAGATCGTCAGAGGCAGCAATGCAGCCAAACTCAAACAACTGCTGAACTCCTATGGGCTGGTGATCTCTGCCCTGGCGAACCACCCGGAAGGCCAGATTGTGTTGGGGCCTTTTGGTAAGGATACGGACGCAATTTGCCCAGGCACAAAAGAAGAGAAGATCAAGTTTGGTACCGAGCGAATGATCAAAACTGCTCAGGCTGCCAACGCTCTCGAAGTTCCGGTGGTTACCGGCTTTATCGGCTGCGAGAATTTTGGGCGTTTCTTCCCCTGGCCATATTCGAAGGGATGGTCGGATATGGAACAGGAATTTGTCGAGCGCTGGAGCAAGATACTGGATAAGTTTGGCGAATACGGCGTCAAATTTGCTCATGAGCCGCATCCAAATGAACTGGCGTATAACGTGGAAACCGCCCTGCGTGCCGTGGAATTGATGGGAGGGCGCAAGGAATTTGGCTTCAACTTTGACCCCGCGAACCTGATCTACCTCGGCATCGATGTTGAAAACTTCATCGATTCTCTCAACAAGCGCATTTACCATGTGCATGCGAAAGATGGGGAGATTGTGGCGCATAACGTGCATCGCTCAGGCTTGATCCCCCAGGGCGATTGGCAACGCCTCGATCGGGGCTTCCGCTTCCGCATCCCAGGCTGGGGATCAGTGCCCTGGAAGAAGGTGATCACCGAGCTTTCCATGATTGGTTATGATTATGTGATGAGCTACGAGCATGAAGACGTGACGATGAGCCGCCATGATGGTATCACCAAGACCATCGCTTATCTCAAACCCCTCCTGATTGAGAAGCCATACGAGGGACGGAACGACGTTTTATTTGCATAGTAAGCAGATTGTTAATAAGCAGATTGTTAATAAGGAGCAGAGCTAATGGCAGACAAGATGAAAGCGGCTGTATTTGAGGCGGTCAAAGTTATCAAAGTCAAGGAAGTGCCTATCCCTGAGATTGGTGACGATGAGGTCCTCATCAAGGTGAAAAACACCGGTATCTGTGGTACGGATTGGAGCATTTACAACGGTTGGTATTCTTCAGACAAACTGCCGATGATCCCGGGGCATGAGTTTTCAGGGGTGCTGGCCAAGGTTGGAAGGAACGCCAAAGGTTTGAAGGAAGGGGATCGCGTCACTGCGGACATCAATATGTCCTGCGGTCATTGCTATTACTGTATGCAGGGGGATCATCTGTTATGTAATGAATTTACCCAACTGGGCATTCATACTGACGGGACGTTTGCTGAGTATGTGAAAGCCCGGGCATCCCTGGTTCACCAGCTTCCAGATTCTTTGAGTTTTGAAGAAGGTGCATTTATTGAGCCGCTGTCCTGCTGTATCCACGCAGCAAAGGCAATGAATGCACGCGTGGGTGGCAGTGTGGCAATCGTGGGCTGTGGCCTGGGCGTGCTGCATGCGCGCATGGCTGTGTTGCGTGCATGCGCCCCGGTGATCATTGTGGGTGACAATAAGAAGCGCCTGCGCATTGCCAAGGAGATGGGCGCGGATTACACTATAGATATTAATGAGGTCGCAGATCCGGTGGCTGAGGTCAAAAAGCTTACCGATGGACGCGGGGTGGATTACGCCATTGAAGCGGTTGGTACAACGAAGACCTATGAACAGGCTTTCGCCATGCTCCGCAAGGGCGGCGTTCTATCGGCCTTTGGGATCACAGGAGAAATGGACACCATGCAGATCCGACCCTTTGAGTTTGTGTTGGGGGAGAAGAAGATTACGGGTTCCTGTGCCGGTATCGGGGATGACTGGCCAGATGCCATTGCACTGCTTGCCCACAAAAGGATCGATCCGAAGCCATTGTTCTCGATGAAGGTGCCATTGGAAGATCTGGAATGGGCGCTGCATGAGCTGCGCAAAGACCCTAATCTTTTCAAGATCTTTGTCTCACCTGAGATTTCTCAGCGCGAAGTGCTGTAGGTTTTCAGTGCAGCCCATCCGTCTGGTTTGGGCTGCACTAAATCATTTCTGGAGCCGGAAAATTGGAAATTGGGAAGATCGACCACATTGCCATCAATTGTGTTGACTTTGAGCAATCGATCGATTTCTACGGACGCATTCTTGCTGTGATCTGCCCGATCTTGGGACCAGGGTTCTGCGATTTCTTGATCCCAACGGAGTGACTTTAGAGTTCTGTGAATAGTTATCTGGAATTTCCTGGTGGTAGCAAACTTATTTTTGAATGTAAATAGAATTGAGGAGCAAATAAATCATGGACAAGAGAGATATCCTTCTTTCTCCAATTAAGATCGGGACGCACACCTGTACAAACCGATTCTTCAGCCAGGCAATGGAGTGCAATGATGCAGATGCTGAAGGAAATCCGACCGACTTGACTTACCAACGTTATGAGAACTTGTTCAGAGGCGAGGCGGGGTTGATCAGTCTGGAAGCAATCACCATCACTGATAAGAACCGCTCGCGAATGAACCAGTTGTTCATCATGCCCAAGAATCAATCCACGCTGGAGAAATTTGTGCGGCGCATGAGGGAAGTGAATCCCAAGCCGCTTTTTATCTTCCAACTGACCCATTCCGGCGAGCTGTCCAACCCTGAATTTTCCAAGAGGCTTTCCGTCAGACCTCTGCCAGGATTCAAGGCAGATGTATTTACGGAAGACGAGTTTGAGAAGATCATGGACGATTTCGTCCTGGCTGCAAAAATGTCGTATGATGTCGGTGCCGATGGCATCGATATGAAATTCTGCCACGGATACCTCGGGTCCCAGATCCTACGCCCATATAATACTCGCAAGTGGAAATATGGAGGTCCCTGGGAGAATCGACGCCAGTTTGCATTTGATCTCTACGAACGAATCCGCAAGGTTGTACCCGACGAGAAATTCCTGATCGGCTCAAAGATCTCCGTATGGGAAGGCTTCCCAGGCGGTTTCGGTACTGCAGGGCCGGATACCCCGGTGATCGACCTGGCAGAGCCGATCGACCTGGTGAAAGGCCTGGAAGCTCGCGGAGCCCAGTATTTTATCCAGTCTGCTGGCAGCCCCTCCATCACCATTAGCCTTACCCAGGCAGATAAAGAGCACCCGTATTTTGCCTACCTGCACCAATATTTTGCCAAGGTGTTAAAAGAAAACCTGCAACCCCAGACGGTGGTGATTGGCTCGAACTACTCGGTGTTCGGCAAGGGCAAGAGCAAGTTGCAGGCAGTCAAGCCGGAGGACAGCGCCTTGTTGGCATACGGTGCGCAAAATATTGAGAAAGGGTATGTGGATATGATTGCCCTGGGACGCCAATCGTTCGCTGACCCTTTGCTGCCATTAAAAGTTCGCGAAGGCCGGGAGAAAGAAATCAACTTCTGCACGACTTGTGACAACTGCCTGGAATTGCTTATCCAACAGTCTCCTATTGGTTGTGCTACCTACAATAAGATGTACACCGATATCCTTGTGCAGACCCGTAAGGAGAAAGGCCGCCTGTCGGTTAAACACACCTAGCCTAAGGTTAACTCATTTGGAGTTTAGAGTATCCCATGCATCCTGGATGCATGGGATACCTTGATGCAAGTTTTTATGCGACAAAAGGAATTCACAGGCTGGATCTCTCGTTGATCGAAGATAAATTTCTAATGTATTGAGGAGTTTCCCATGACCGAGTTCGTTCTGGTCACATATGCCAGCCGGAGCGGGTCTACCCGAGGTGTGGCTGATGCGATTGGCAGCTCGCTGGAAAAGAACGGAGTAAAAAAAGTAGATGTGCAGCCGATGCAGCTGGTCAAGACTCTCCAGCCTTATAGGGCGGTGGTAGCAGGGAGCGCCATTCAAAATAAGCGGTGGTTGCCGGAAGCGATGGAGTTTGTCCAAGTGCATCGCTCAGAGTTGATGCAGAAGCCGTTTGCCGCGTTCCTGGTGTGTATGACTCTGGCAATGAAAAACGGCGAGAACTACCGGCCCTTTGTCTCTGACTTCATGGCGCCGGTGCGGGTGCTAGTGAATCCGGTGAGCGAAGGCTTGTTTGCCGGAAGTTTAGATCTGAGAAAGATCCCCTCGGTGCGGGATCGCTTGCTGTTTCGTTTGAGCGTGATTTTCGGCATCTGGCAGGAAGGCGATCACCGCAACTGGGAGGCGATCCAAGCCTGGGCTGAGTGCCTGCTCCCACTGCTGCTTTGTTAACCACAGCTTTGTTTCGTTTTCACAGGGATTTCCTGAAATTCGACTGATCAACCTGGCTATCAGGGGTATAATCTTCCTGGGGTGGGTTTTTTCCCTGCCTCCACCAGGAGGTTTGATGGATATAATTCTGGATTCGAGTCTGCAGGAGTACTTTGGATTTGACAACTTTCGACCAGGGCAGGCAGAGGCTATTCAACATCTGCTTTCTGGACAGAATACCCTGGTAGTCATGCCGACCGGATCGGGAAAATCTCTGGTTTATCAATTTGCCGCTGTACACTTGCCAGGTATGACCCTGGTGGTCTCGCCGCTGGTCGCTCTGATGAAAGACCAAGTCAACGGGCTAGAACGGCGCGGGATACCGGCGGCATTTATCAACAGCTCCCTGACTGGGATTGAGCAGAGGCAGCGCTTGCAGGAACTGGCGGAGGGGAAATATCGCCTGGTTTATGTCGCGCCGGAACGATTGCGGAGCGCACCATTTCAAGAAGCCTTGAAACGGCAAAAAGTCAGCTTGCTGGCAGTTGATGAGGCGCACTGTATTTCGGAATGGGGGCATGATTTCCGGCCAGATTATCTTCACATTTCAAGGTTTCGGAAGCTGGTGGGCTGTCCTCTAACGGCTGCATTGACAGCAACTGCCACGCCGCGTGTGCAAGACGATATTATCAATCTGCTGGATCTGGGGTCCTGCAAGCGGATTGTGACGGGATTTAACCGACCAAACCTGACGTTTATGGTGCAAGCTGTGGATACTCTCCACGACCGCTTTGATGCTCTGCAGAGACTTCTTGCTCACGTAAATGATGGGGCCGTGATTATCTATGTGGGGACGCGCCGAGATGCTGAAGGAGTTGCGGAATTCATCCAGGATGTGATGGGAATAAAGGCGCAATTCTATCATGCTGGTTTGCCTCCTGGCATCCGCTCACGAATTCAAGATGCCTTCATGTCTGGTGATCTCTTGATCATTGTTGCCACCAATGCCTTTGGAATGGGCATAGACCGCCCGGATGTAAGAATGGTCGTGCACTATTCCCTGCCTGGCTCATTAGAAGCATATTACCAGGAGGCGGGACGGGCTGGCAGGGATGATCTCCCTGCCAATGCTGTGCTGCTTTATTCACCAAAGGACCGTGCTCTGCAGGAATGGTTTGTAGAAAACAGTATGGTAACCTTGGAAGACCTATCCAAACTGTATCATGCTTCAAGCCTAGCTGATGGTAGGCGCGTCACCATCACCATGGATGGACTATCGATTGAGACGGGTCTTCCGGAAGTGAAAATCCGCCTGGGGCTGGCAGAACTGGAGCGCGCTGGAGCTATCGCTCACCTGGGAAATGATGGAATGACAGTATGCTTGGAGCGGCGTGACTGGAATGAACGAGAAATTCGGTCATCTCTGGGCAGGATCAAGATGCACCAACAATACCGCCGAACTCAACTTAAGCAGATGATAGATTATGCTGAGAGCAATGCCTGCCGACGGGAGATCATCCTTAAGCATTTTGGCGATACTGGCCTGGCAGAAGCTGAGATATGTTGTGATAACTGCCAGACGCGCAGGGTGGTGCCAGCCTCAGGCACGGGGACTGGCGACCTGAGCGATGCAGAGCGAATCGCCCTGGCGATCCTGGATGCCGTTCGCCGATTCCAAAATGAATTAGGACGGGAGAAAATTGCCCAGATTCTCTACGGTTCGAAGGCAAAGGAAATTCAGCATTTTGGCTATAATACGAACATCTATTATTCCCGGTTGGCTGGGTTTTCTGTGAGCGAAATCAAGCAAATGATCGATCAACTGCTGGGGATGGGGTATCTGAAAGTAGTTGGTGGGGAATACCCGGTTATCCGCATTACACCTCAAGGCGAAGCAGTGGTTCAGAATAAATCTCAAATTCCTCTCTGCTTGCCGCGTCAGGTTGATCGCCGGGAAATGGAACGCAAGAAAGCTGAACGGCAAGCCGGTGGGACATTGGAGTGCACCGAACAGCTGTTGTCTGATGGTATGAGTGTGGAGCAGGTTGCACACCAACGAGGATTAGCTGTTGGAACGATTTACAGCCATGCAGCTCGGTTGATCGCTTCTGGTCGGATCTCGGTGACCCAGGTAATCCCTGATGCAGTAATAACACTAGTTGAGACAGCCATTCGGCAGGTGGGGAGCGTAGAATATCCCACACCGATAAAAGCTGTCCTCCCAGACAATATAGAATATGGTGTGATCCGTTGCGTGATAGAAGGATGGAAACGGCATTCAGAAAATGTTTGTGGACAACTTCAAGGGTGTCCAGCAAAGGTAACCCCTGGGAGAAAAGCGATCCAACTAATTTTTTCCCTTGGAGAATCAAGATCACCATCGGCAGTACCCGAATTGGTTGGGTGTCTCTGTAGCGACGACGGAAATGTTCGCCGCCTGGCAGCTTCTGCATTGGGTAAAATCGCTCACTGTAGTGCTGTAGCGCCACTCATGATGCTGCTGGAGCAGGAGGAGAAACCGCAGGTACGCCAGTATGCAGTTAAAGCCCTGGGTCTTATCGGTGATGAGAGAGCGAGGTCTCTTTTGGAGGCAGTTGCATCCAATGAAGGTGAAAAGGATTATACACGGGAGTCCGCGCGAATTGCTTTGTTGAATCTCTCCGCCTCCAGGCAACCCTTATCTCGCGTAACAAATGGGGAGGATTGAAGCCCTGTTCTCCTAACGCCAGAGGGGAATCGCATACTGCTGCAAAGAGGTGGGCTTGCCTTTCCCCATCCTTTTCCCGAGAGTTACACTCAACTGCCGGCTTGGCTGAAAGAACAAACCCCCTCAGTCAGGCCAGCAGTGACGCAGCTTAACCTCTTCTAGGCAAGGATGCCCGGTGCTCCGAAAGTTCCGGATAAGCTAGACAAGTTAAGCGCTGAATGCCTCACGCGCCATATTTGTATCGATGAAAGGGCCGGCATTCCCGGTCACGGCATAGTTGTACAGGGAGGCCTGGAAAATACCGTTGACGGCGCCATTGAGCACGCTGACCAGGACAAAACCAAATATCAGCAGGATAAAACCGAGGATGGTCAAAGGGAGCAGCTCAAGGAGCATTCCGGCAAGCATGATGGCGCCGGTAATTAAAATGACCGCCAGGTAAGCCAGGCAAGAAATTCCGCCGACTGCAACGCTGCCCAAAACGCTTTCGCCCCAGGTCTGTTTGAACAGTGCCAGGCTGCGCTTGAGGCTGTCAAGAATGTTAACGTCCTCGGCAACAATAATCGGTATAGCAAAAAAGACCGCCAGTTCCCATGCACCCTGGATCAACCCCCCGATGATAGCAGTGAATAGCATAACCAGGAAATTTTTAGAGCGGCGGCCGGACGAAGTAATAACCTTTGCCAGCACGCCTACTGTGGCAGAGATCAGGGCATAGACCAGGATCTTTCCCAGGCGTGTCCTGGCAATGGCTATCCCATCGCTTACCGTTGCCGGCTCGCCGCGAATGATCTTCATGGTAGCACCGACCAGGGCGGTATTGGAAAAGATGACCACAAAATAGGCAGCCAGGTAATAAATAAACAAGACCACCAGAGCTACCACCCATTGGATGAGGGAAGCATCACTATTGGTATCTGTTGCCCGGATGATAGGCCAGACCAGAAAGGCTTCCGGGATGATGAAGAGAACAGTGACAATAATCATGCCAATCATGGAGATGACGGGAAACATGATTAGCTGTTTGTTTTGGAGTAAAGCGTTCCAACTTTGTTGGGAGAGTTCAAATGCGTTGTTGATCTTGCCAGCCATTTTGATTACCTCAATTCGGAATTTTGCTCAAGTAAAAGCTCTCTGCTTTTTATAAGCTAATGGAAATATTATCTGCCATATTTTACAACGGATCGCCAGCAATGCAAATATAACGATGCTGCTGTGTTTCGTTGCAAATTATAATGAATTTGGATACCTGTGTGTCCGAAAGCCAATAAATGAGCAAATATTCACCTATTCAGTCGGTAAAATTCGGTAGAATGTGGTATATTTTAAAGAGCATTGATCCCGGATTCGCGATTGAGCAAATTAGCCGCCATTCTGTATCGAATGGCGGTTCTTTTATTACAGCTTATCCTGGAAGAACCCTCAACGACCGTCCGCCTGCAGGGAAAGCAGTGATGGTTGACTAATCTCAAAGGATTGATTATGGAAGCGAAGTTATATGTTGGAAACCTGTCTTACGACACGACCGAGGATGGTCTGCGGCAGGCATTTACAAAAGCAGGGACAGTAGTCACTGTGGATATTATCAAGGACCGTGATACAGGCCGGATGAAGGGTTTTGCCTTTGTCACCATGAGCACTGAGCAAGAAGCGCAAACAGCTATTAAGCTTTTCAATGAAAAAGAGCTGGATAGCAGGACAATTAAAGTCAACATAGCCAAGCCACGTGAAGAGCGACCGTATCGAAGTTCTTACGGCAGCCGGCGATAAAACCCGTATCGTCAGGATCCTCAAGCCAGTGAAACTTGTTCTGCTGGCTTGAGGGGATTTTCATTGATCTACAGGAAGGGTGTGTAGGATGAATTATAAAGTTGGAGACACCGTTGTGCATTGGAGTTATGGCTTGGGGGAGATCACGAATGTTGAGGAAAAGGTCATTCATGGACGGCTCAAGCAGTGCTACGTCGTACGCGCCTCGAAAATGACTATATGGATTCCTATTGACGATTCACAACAACATACATTACGCACACCTGTATCGCCAGATGAATTTACTGGCTTGTTTGATATCCTATCCGGCCCAGCCCAAAGCTTACCGCAAGATCGGGGGCTGCGTAGGGACTTCTTAATGTCCCAATTGCAAGATGGTCAATTGGAATCGATATGCAAGGTTGTGCGAGACCTGACAAACCTTAAGCGGAAGAGTAAGTTGAATGACCAGGAAAAAACAATTCTGGAACGTGCAAGCAATTCTCTACTGACTGAGTGGATCTTTTCCCTCAAAGTGCCACTTAACCAGGCTCAATTGGCAATGACCCGGCTGTTGGAAGGGTAAGTGTTTTCTCCGGCGGTTCAGATCAGATTACCTGGCGGCCTATCAATCCCCTCTCTATCGGTCTGTTCTTGCCAGGTGTGGTATATTTCTGCCTGGCGCAAGGCGGCAGGTGCTATGGCTGCCCCTCCCATGGAGGTACATAGAAGCTCGGATGGCAGCAGCCGGCCAACCTGATCGAGTACATCGATAGCTTCATGCAGCGGAAGGACCGCGCTGCGCCCGGCCAGCGCCAGGTCGGCGAAGACACTGGCCATACAAGTGGTAGTAATAATGCGGCTACGGCAGGGTTGGCCAAACCCGCCCGGGATCGGGTCACAAGGTACGCCGGTCACTGCCTGAAGCAGCAGGGAGGCGGCGTTCTCCACTTCCTGCGGCGTTCCGCCAGCCATCTCCGTGATAGCCGCAGCGGACATTGCGCCGCAGATTCCCGTTTCTCCACCGCAACCAATCCTTTCGCCGGTAGGTTCGGTGCGGCTGAAGGCGATAACGCCGATTGCAGCCGCGATGAACAGGCCTCGCAGCAGATCATCATCCGAAAACCCTCGAGCTTCCTTCACTGCCCACAAGGCAGCATGCACATAGCCGCCACCGCTTCCCATAGGCCCAGCCACGACCTCGATACCTGGGATGCCAGCGCCGGCGCCATACGCCCATTTGATCGTCTGCGCCGTCAGGTCGCTGGATATGCGACGAGGTGAGGCCAGGTGGGCAGCCCATTCTCCAGCCATATCTGGTTTAAATGGGCTGATGGCTGCCTGGGCTATCTTCTCATAAGGGGCATGGGTGGAGCGATACATTGTACGCTCAATACTGTGCATCATTTCCAGTACCTGTTCTCTGTTCCAGCCTGAAGCATCCATTTCATACTGCACGGCTGTTTCCCACAGCGAGATGCCACGCTGCTCCGCAACTTCGCGCCAGCGGGACATGGTGTCGAAAAGCTGGGGCTTGCGCTCGGGGCGAGTGAGCACGGGTAGCACCGGTCTGATCATGGCTATCTGGTGCTCAGGAAAAGCTGCCCGAACCAGTTCCATATCTGGCGGATCAGCGGTGAGAAAATAGCTCATGCAGCCCAGCCCTTTGGCTCGGCTGTGGCCTTTCACTACTAGGCTGGGCAGTGTTAGTGAAAAACCGTCCTGCTGCCCGTCATCCAACAATTCCTGTGGGTCGAAAATCAGTAACAGGTAAGCATCGCCTTTATATCGCAACGGGTAGCCATCAATTGTTTGGGTTTCGACCATCCCGCCGCCAATAGAATCGCCTACCAGCGAGACGCGGCGACCACTCTCACCCGTCAAGATGAACTTAACCGCGTTGGGATGCGTGCTTTCCTTCATTTCACCGAAATGATAGCTGAATTCAACACCCAACTGGTGGGCGATGGTTTTGGCCTGGTATAGCCTCCGGTCATCTGGTAAAAAACCTAACCCCCCAGCCAGCATGGCGCTGTCCTCCGCCATCAGACCGAAAGTATGCGAGAATGAGCTGCTGCGGTCCAACAACACTTCCACCCGGCACGGAGCTTCGCCCAGCAGCGTAGATGCCAGGTAGCCCAGGCGGCAAGGGCCGGCGGTGTGTGAACTCGATCCCGGCTGCATCACCGGGCCAAAAACATCATTGAAGAATTCAGGATACAGGCTGCTATACATAGATAAGCATTGGCGGCGGTAGGGTGATATTGTTCTGGTTTGCAATCAGCGCTTTCAATTTTACTCTTAATCTAGAGTGAGCATCGCGAGAATCATCTTATAAGCTGTATTGAAATAGTCCTGCAAATCGATAGCTGTCTCATCCATCCGGTACTGCAGCGAGGCGCCGTCCATGATGGATGCCAGCAATGCAGGGATCAGGCTGGCCTGGATTCCCGAGAACTCGCCCTCCTGAATACCCTGGTCAATGACTCCCTTCACATCCTGGCGCCACTTCTGGTACATGCCGCTGATTTTGCGGCGGATTTCCTCGTCTGCGGTTCCCTGGACCCAGAAATCGAAAAAGATGACCACTTCCTTCTGGCGCTGGATTAACTGGATCTGCTGCTCAAAGAAATAACACAGCTTATCTCGGGGAGGGATGGTCTGATCCTCCAGGATTGTCTTGCGCTCATCGACGAAAATATCCAGCAAATGGTCGAGAAGGGAGCGGTACAACTCGTCTTTTGTTGGGAAATAGTAATGGAGATTCCCCTGGCTCATGCCAGCATTGCGCGCCACCTGGCGCAGGCGGGCGCCGCTGATCTTGTCGGTAAAAATGGTCTCGAGTGCAGCATCCAGGATGATGCTGCTGGGATCGCTTTTTTCTCGGCTCATCTCATATCCTATCCGGACTAATCCGGGTAAATTCCACAGATGAAACCATCATACTCCAAGTAGTGGAAAGGAGCAACCCCATCATTCTCGAGAATATGGTTTACCCAAAGCTTCTGGCGCCTGGGAGCGGGTGTGGCTCAGGATTAAGGCCAGGATGGCGAAAAGGTATGGCAGAGCCAGGAAGATCTGGTAAGGCAGCTTGATGCCCAGGCCCTGCATCTGAAGCTGGAAGGCATCCAGGAAGGCAAATATTAACGCTGCCCACAAGATGCGCACCGGACTCCAATTCCCCGCAATCACCAGGACGATAGCCAGCCAGCCGCGTCCGGCAGAGATCTCTGGAACAAACACCCCTGCTGAGGCCAGAGTCAGGAAAGATCCGCCCAGGCCGCCCATCAGGCCGCCAAACAAGACAGAGAGGTATTGAATTCGCCCGACGCTGTACCCTTTCATATCTACTGCCTGTGGATTTTCCCCCAGGCAGCGCACCAGCAGACCATAACGGGTGCGGTACAGGAAGATCCAGATCAAAGGAACCAGGGCTAGGCCGATATAAGTCAGCAGATACTGGGCGAAGAGGATTTCTCCCAGGAAAGGGATGCGAGACAAGAGTGGAATTGGCAGTACATCGAAAATACGGGTGGTCGGGGTACTGGCGCTCCCAGAAGATCCATATGCCACGCGATACCAGTAAAAAGAGAGCCCTAGCGCCAGCAAGTTAAGAGCCAGCCCGGTAACGGTCTGATCCACTTTCAAGGTGACAGCCATAAAGGCCATAATGAGCGCCATGCCTGCACCAGCCAGCATGGCAGCCAGGGTCGCGAGAAAGAGTGAATCGGTCTGGTTTCCGACCATGAAACCAACGTAGGCGCCCATGAGCATCATGCCCTCGACGCCAAGGTTCATTACGCCAGACCTTTCAGTCACCAGTTCGCCCATGGCAGCGATCACGATAGGTGTGGCGATGCGGATAGTAGCCGCAAGGATGCTGATGATGATTGTCCATTGGAAAATATCTGTCAGCATGGTTCGGCCTTCCGGATCTGATACTTGGAGATGACGTCAGCGGTGAGCAGAAACAGCAGCACGATGGCCTGGATGGCATAAACAACTGCAACAGGAACGCCGGTAACGATCTGCATCCGTACCGATCCGTTTGAGAGAGCGCCAAAGAAAATGGCAGCTAACACAACTCCAAAAGGATGCAGCCCTCCCAACATGGCAATAATGATTCCTGTAAAGCCGTATCCGGTAGTGATGTCCAGACGCATGCGGTGATGGAGCCCAGCCAGCTCCCCAGCTCCAGCAAGCCCAGCAATGGCTCCGCTCAGCATCATGACCAGGATTATGGTGTGCCCAATATTGGTCCCCTTGAAACGGCTGGCAGTCGGGTTTAAGCCTAAAGCGCGGATTTCAAAGCCAAAAGGCGTACGCCAAAGCAGGATGTAAAACACCAGGGCCAGCAGTAGAGCAAGGGCAAAGCCAATGTGCAGGCGGCTGTCCTGGACCAACAGGGGCAGGTACCCTGTTTTTGGCAATTCAGAAGTCTGTAAATAGAATGACTTGGGATCTTTCCATGGACCCGACAGGACAAAGGACAGCATATAGCGCGCAATGTAATTTAACATGACTGTGACGATGATTTCGTCAATTTTCAAGCGGGCCTTTAGAAAGCCGGGTATCCAACCCCAAATTGCGCCTCCCAATGCCCCAGCAGCCAGGAGACCAGTCACCATAGCAAATTTTGGCAGACCAGGAAGGTAAAAAACGACGGCGTAAGCGGCCATAGCCCCCAGAATTAACTGACCTTCAGCCCCGATATTCCAGATGCGGGCGCGGAAGGCGATGGTTGCTGCCAACCCGGTAAGAATGAGGGGTGTTGTCTTGACCAGTGTTTCGGTGAAAGAGGTTGGGCTGCCAAATCCACCTCCAAGAATGGCGGTAAACGCCTCCGAAAGATTGGCTTTCGCACTCATAATCAGGATGGATGAGACGACCATCGCTGCCAGAAGAGCGATCGCCAACGAGCCTGCATGAACCCAGGGGGTCACCTCCGGCCGGCGCTCAATTTTATACCCGATTCGTTCCAGGATCATGTCCCCTCCCGGACCCCGGCCATGAGCAGGCCAATGCTCTGAATATCTGCGTCCGCCTGGGCAAACTGCCCGATGATCTCACCCTTGAAGAAGACCACGATATGGTCTGATAGGCTGAGAATCTCATCCAGGTCCTCAGAAATCAGAATAATACCGACCCCTTGCTGGCGCTGTTCTAATAAACGGCGATGGACATACTCTGTAGCGCCTACATCCAGGCCGCGAGTGGTCTGGTTGGCGATCAGACAGCGTGGTCGCGCAGAGAACTCGCGCGCCAGGATCACCTTCTGCAAATTTCCACCTGATAAGGTGCGTGTAGTTTGCAGCGGTGAGCGTGCAGCAATTTCGAATTGCTGGATGCATTCCTGGGCGAAAGCTCGAATTTTCTTGAAATCCATCAGCCCCTTCTGTTTGAACCGCTGCTCATGTTGCAGTCCCAGAATCAGGTTTTCCTCAATAGTGAAATCGGGGACCAGACCCTCTTCCAGCCGGTCTTCTGGAACCTGCGCCAGGCCCATGCGAGCGATTTCCCGGGGAGTATGCCGGGTAATCTCCTCACCAGCCAGCAGGATCTTCCCCTGTGTGGCAGGACGTACGCCCACCAGAACTTCAAAAAGTTCTTTTTGTCCGTTCCCTGAAACACCCGCAATTCCGATCACCTGGTTCTGGCGCACAACTAGGTCAATGCCGCAAACTGCCTCCTGGCCTTTATCATTCATAGCATGCAGCCCGTGGATTTCAAGAATGGGCGGCCCAGGATTGATTTCTTCTTTTTCGACTTTGAAAACCACTTCCCGACCTACCATCAAGCGGGCTAAATCTTGGGGGGTGATATCGGCGGTTTGAACTGTGCTGACCAGCCTGCCCTTGCGCAGCACCGAAACGCGGTCTGAGACACTCATCACCTCTTTTAGCTTGTGGGTGATAAATAAGATGGACAGTCCCTGCTGTTTCATGCGCCGCAATATGGTGAACAGCTTTTCTGCCTCCTGCGGAGTAAGCACGGCAGTTGGCTCATCAAGGATCAGCAGCTCCACGCCCATGTAAAGGGCTTTCAGAATTTCCACCCACTGTTGCTCACCCACAGAAAGCTGCCAGATGCGGGCGTTAAAATCCAGGTGCAAGTCATAGTTGTTAGCCAACTCCTTCAATCGCTTCTCAGAAGCAGGAAGGTCCAGGAAGAAGCGGGTGGATCCAACCCCGGCGATGATATTTTCTAAGACGGTCAGGGGCTGGACCAGGACAAAGTGTTGGTGTACCATGCCTATTCCCAGTTGTATGGCATCACTGGGGGAGCCCAATCGGACTTCATGCCCCTTGAAATAGATCTTTCCAGAATCGGGGGTCAAAAACCCATACAGGCATTCTGCCAATGTGGATTTTCCTGCTCCGTTTTCGCCTAACAAGCAGTGCACCTCACCTCTGGCTATTTCCAGGTGGATGCAGTCGTTCGCCGTTATCTGGGGAAAGTGCTTGGTCAGGTTGTCCAGGCGTAAGAGTGGCGGCTGGCTGGCAGGTTCTGAGGCTTGCTTCATGAAAGATTCATTCCATTATCTATTCCGGGACAGGGAAGAAGCGCCCTGGCAGCATAAGTGCCAGCCAGGGACGCCTCAATATTACCACGTAAGGATGATCAATCCGACTTGGGTGGACCCAGTTTTAGCTCTACTTTTAGCTTGCCGTCCAGGATATCCTGGCGCATCTGATTGACCGTCTGGAGCAGCTCGGGAGGCAGGGTTTTCTCAAAGTTGTGCCAGGGGGCGATATCCCCGGATCCCTTGCTCATTGGGAACCAGATTGGGTCCATCGGAGCATTATAAGGTTTTCCCTCCGTAGCATGTTTCCACCATTCGTCGATCAGGTACAGGATCAGCGGATCCCATTTAAGGATGGTGCTGTTGATCACTACATCTGGCGACAGGGGATTCTGGTCCTCATATTGGCCGAAAGCAAAGACCTTCTTCTCTGCGGCTGCCTCAAAGGGTCCCTGGCGCTCGGCATAGATATGGTCGGCGCCGGCCGCGATCAGGGCGTAAGTAGCTTCCTTGGCTTTGGGAGGATCATACCAGCTTTCGATAAAGGTGATCTTGGCCTTGACATTCGGGTTGACCGCTTTGGCGCCGTCGATGTAGGCGTTGAGCACATCATTAACGTCGTCGTAAGGGAAGCCGGCTACTGCACCAATTACGTTGGACTTTGTGTTCATGCCAGCAATGACACCCAATAAATAAGCTGGCTCATGGACATGGTTGTACACCCAATATGCATTTCCACCCAGGGCTGAGTTTCCAGAACCGGTGAATGCCCAAAGGATGTCAGGATATTTATCTTTCAGGTTTTTTACCTGGTCGGAGTAAGAACTGGCGCCCCACAGGATCTGGTACTTTCCCGTTTCAGCATATTCACGCAGTGCGCGCTCGGCATCATCGCCCCACACATTTTCAGTATAATCTAAGGTAATCTTCAATCCGTGCGGACTCTGGCTTTTAATGCGCTCCATGGATTGGATTAAAGCTTTATACCAGGCTTCATCTACTGTAGATCCAAAGACCGCACCAATTCTGAGCTCGGTAGGTGCAGCAGCCTGGGCCGGGGCTGTGGTCGGCGGGGTAACTGGAGCTTCTGTAGCAGCTGCAGGCGCCTGCGTGACTGCCGGAGGCGGAGGGGCTTGCGTGGCTGGTGGGGTGCAAGCCGAGAGTAACAATACGGTTACCAGGACAAGGCACAGGGTTTGCCAAAATTTCTTCAACATGAGACATCCTCCTTACTTATCATTATCCGAGTCCAAAGGGATCTAACGATCTAGCCGAATGTTAATGTTATTGAAGATTGCTTCCTGGACTGCAGCACTCCTTTCTGTAAATATTTCTTGACTCAGGTAGGGATCCCTAGCAATTTCTTGCATAAATCCACAGCCGCAGCGGCGTCCTTGGCATATCCATCGGCGCCAATTTCATTTGCCCAATCCAGGTCAATACAGCCTCCGCCGATGATTATTTTGTAATGATTGCGAGAGCCAGTCTCAACGAACAGATTCAGCGTGCTACGCGTTGCGGGGCGCGTTGTTGTCATCAAGGCAGACATCGCTACAATATCCGCGTTTTCTTGCTGAGCAGCATCCAGGAATTTGCTTGGAGCCGCATCGCGGCCAATATCAACTACTTTGAACCCATGAGAGCTCAAAAGGGTGTTGACAATATTTTTCCCGATATCATGAATATCATTCTGTACGGTGCCGAGGACGATGGTTCCAAGGGAGGCTGTTTTCCGTCCTGAGGCGCTGATCGCTTCCTCCAGGATGCGAGTAGCAGCCTGGGCTGCATCCCCGGCTGCCATGAGCTCGGGCAGGAAGATCTCGAATTCTTGAAACTGGCAGCCAACATCGCTGAGTGTGGGGACCAGGATGGTCTGGATCAGGTCCAGGGGATCTTCTCCCGCGGCTAATGCCTGACGGGTGAGGCTTTCGCTTTCTTCCAGCAGTCCCTGCTGCAAGGCCTCTTTCAAATCATTGCGGAATTTCTCAGAATTTCCCATCGTAGTGTACCTTCCTCCAGCCTGCATCAAGATCAAGACCCATCTTTTTCAATTCGTCTCGCACGTGGTAGTATACACCCAGCCATTCTTCACCTGGCTCCAGGGTGTCTGCGTTGTAAAGCTGTGCAAAAGGTTTTCCCCGGTTGGGTTTTCCCAGGCAGTGTTCATAGTGACTCAGGCATTCCAGGGCGCATTCATTGACCTGGGAACGAGACATTCCCAGCGCTGCATGGGCCACTTCAGCCTGGAAGCGCGCCTCCAAGCCGCTTGTATGGTCCATTTCACTGCCGACGGTAGCCCCGACCCCATGCTGGTGCAGACCGCAAACTGCGCCAATCATTGCTCCGGCAGCCACTTCCCACAGGACATCTGGAGTGCCCAGGCCTGAGACCGGGTAAATATCGTTAACCGAAACCAGCGGGGTTTGGCTGGCCAGCGCCTGCCCGGCGACTGCCTGGATCCATAAACCCATACGGTCTGTATTATTACTGCGCATCAGGTGCATGTGACCCATGAAGTGGTAAGAAGCGCGATAGCATATGACACCCAAAAGGTGGCTGGCAACGGTGACAATGGCGGTGCCTTCAGCCCCGCCTCCAAGTCCTCCGATTAGCGGGGTCATCAAGTCTACGATGTGCATCCCGATGCTGCTCAGGTGGGCTACACGGGACAACTGGTCGTAATTGGTTTTCAGTTCTGGCATCTGGGCGATGAGCAGCCCGTCGGATGGACGCAGCCCAGCTTCTGGGTCCAGGCTGGCCAATTTACCCGTGCAGGTGAGGGAAACCGCATTGTCTTCAATATGCATGCCAGGGCGGCCTGCCTTGCGTACAGCCTCCCGGGCTAGTGCTGCCTCAGAGCGAGCAGCCAGGACTTCGAGCGGTGAGCCGGCGATGATTGCCTGCCCCATGTAGGTTGAGATCGAGCCATGTCCCAGGCAGTCGACCAGCGGCTCCTGGGCACAGCTTTGCAAGATCAAAGGGTGGTATCGCTCGCTGCACGGCGTGCCGGTTGGTCCGCTGTGCATCCGGCAGGGCTCGAGGCTCTCGATCTCGCGGTGTTTCTCCACCACGGTATCCTTTCCAGCTCCTAATATAACCGCATAGGGAGCAGAAGCAACGGCCTCAAGGACTTCAGCCCTGCTAAAGCGGATGCAGCGCTCGGTGCTCTGGTTGTATGCACCAAGCTCAACGAAAAGATCAAGAGCTGCCTGGAACAATCGGTAGGGTAAATCCTCTTCGGCGGGTACCAAAACTTTAGGATTGAATTTAATCTGGTACTGTTGGGTTAATTCTCGTGTGCGCCGGCTGAGTGTCCGGTCAAAATCCGCCTCACGAAGATAAGGGCCATTTTCTGAGCGTTTTACGATTTCTGGCAGCCAGTTGCTTTGCATCTCTATTGCTCCGGGTAGTTATAGGGGTTCAATGGTGGTGTTCCCATAAACTCTATGGCTATTTGTTAAGGATGATTCGGACAATTGAACGATAGCTTTGTAGATCGTATTCTCGGTCAAACCGAGAATCAAGTGACAATTGTCATCGTTAAAAAGGGTATTATTCCACTTGAAATTGGTATTCTGAGGGAAATATGATTGGGTAATTCGCCAAGGTGATACTTGAATAGAATTATTGTGTTTAATAAGTGCTGCGACCCGTCGCAAAAGAAAGGATGGTGATCATGAATGGTTCAGCCAACCAGGAGTTTGTATTCACGCGCCAGATCATCCTCAGCGCGGCAAAAAATGTGTTGGCGACAAGGAAGGTGAGTGGGACACGCATGCGCCAGGTTGCAGATCGTGCAGGGATCAGCCTGGGAACTTTGCATTATTATTTCACCTCCAAAACTGGCTTGCTGCTGGCTGTCCTGGATGATATGCAGCGGTTTTTTGAAATGCGCCAAACCCAGTTGATGGCTCATGATCTGGATGTGTTGGAAAAGGTCAGGTTATTTTCGTCGCAGCAGCAGCAACTCCTGGAGGATTTGCCGCAAGTGGAGGAGATCTTCCTTGATTTTTGGGGGCAAGCATTAGTGGATGAGCAGATCCAGGAGAAGATTCGGGCAATGTATTCTGCCTGGCGCAAGGATATTTTTATTTCGGTCCAGATGGGGGTTGATCAAGGGATATTCAATCCGGGTAGGGCATCCCTCGCTCCTTATCTACTGGTTTCGATGATGGAAGGGACTGCGCTGCAATACCTGCTGGACGAAGAACAAGTGAACCTGGAGGAGATGTTCCAGGCGGTGTACCAGCTTATTATCCACTGGCTGCAAGGAGGAGAAGTTGTATCAGAAAGAATTGATCCTATGGCAATGGATACAATGGGAAGGAAGAAGTATCCCAGCGACATTTCTGATGAGCAGTGGGAAAAGCTGAAAGGGGTCCTGCCAACGGCAAAAGGAGGGGGACGTCCGCGTTCCACGGACCTGCGGGAGGTGGTCAACGCACTGCTTTACCTCGCAGCTGTGCGCTGTCCCTGGCGCATGCTGCCACATGATTTGCCTGGCTGGCAAACGGTATATGCTTACGCTCGGCAGTGGGAGCAGGCAGGGGTGCTGGAAAAAGTCAGTAACCTTCTTGGAATAGACCGGATAAATTTCATGGTTGGACAGTGAGAAGGGGCCGAGCTATCAGAAACGGAGCCAATTTGATAGCGGGAATAAATTAATCTTGATGAACTCAATCTTGACAATCTGAACAATTATCTGTATACTAAAATTAGTTCGGTCAGTTAATCAAAAATCAAACAGGTAATCCCATTCTATCGAGGCACAGGAGGTCACCTCTCACGTAAATGCACCAGTTCCACCGATGCGGATTTCGTATAGTTTATTAATCGCAAGCGAAAAGGAGTTTCCTGTAATGATCCCCGCCCAAATTGCTGAAAAATTGAGTCTTGCCCTGGAGCAGGGCGATAAGGATGCCGCAGTCGCGGCAACAAAAGAAGCCCTGGAACAGGGTGTGGCCCCAGTGCTACTGGTGCAAGAGGTTATTGTGCCGGCCCTGACGCGGGTCGGAGATGCGTTTGAGAACCTGGATATTTTCCTGCCAGAATTGATGGCTGCAGGAGAAGCGGGCAATGCATGCACGGCATTGATTGAACAAGCCATTTTGAAAAGCGGCGACCAGATGCGATCCGAAGGCACGGTGGTGCTGGGTACCGTCAAGGGGGATATCCATGATATTGGCAAGAACATTGTTGCCAGCTTGTTGAAGGCCCAGGGATTCAAGGTATTTGACCTGGGGAAAGACGTTTCTGCAGCCGCCTTCATCGACGCCGCCGAGACCAATAATGCGGATATCATCGCTGCCTCAGCACTGATGAGCATCACCCGCGCCGGCGCCCGGGATGTGGCCGTACTGCTGCGCGACCGGGGGATGAAAGATAAATACTTCTATATCGTGGGGGGCGGTTCGATTTCACAAGATTATGCAGATGAGATCGGCGCAAATGGTTTTTCGGAAACTGGCAGCGGGGCAGTCGAACTGGCGAAATCCCTGATGGCCAAAAAGAGAGGAGCTTAGCCATGTTCGGAAACGATCGAATGAGTGAAATCTTCCTGCGCTCCCGCACGGGGCAGTTCATGAAAGAGGTCGAATTTGACCTGATGCTGGCCCGACGCACAAATGAGCTGGTCAAGGAATTCAACATCCCGTTCAATGCCAACCTGGTGTGTCCGGCGGATGATGACCTGGCGGATCGCGTTTTCGAGGCTGGCTTGCAGCTCTTTGTGGATATCGGCGCTTACCACCTGGACACCCAGCGGGTGCTGAAATTCACCCGCCAGGAGATCCTGGACGCGCTGCGCCTGGCGCCGGATACCCTGTATCTGGGCGAGGGTCGGGACATGGTGATTGCCCGTCATCGAGGGATCGAAGACCCGAATCCATCGCTGAACCTGACCGGCCCGGCTGGGCAGCCGTGCAGCGAGGAATTTTATCTGCCGCTGATGATCAGTTATGCCCAGGAACCGTATGTGCATGCCATTGAATCCGGCGCTACGCTGACCTTCAATGGTTATGACATCATGGCCAACACCATGACCGAGGTGATGGCGGTGCAGCGGGACAGCGCCACCGCCCGCGAGGCGATCCGCCGGGTGGGGAAGCCTGGCATGCACATCGGCGATTGCGCCACGGGGATGACTGCCATCGGCAAGATGGCAGCCAGTGACCCGGTGCACTGCCTGCGTCCTTGCGATGGGCGCCTGGTGGCCCAGATGTGCGAAATGAAGATCAACGATGACCAGTTAGCGCGCGTGCCTCACCTGCGCAACTATGGCTCACACATCATCAACCTGATGACCCCGCTTACGGGCGGCATTGGCGGTGGCCCGGCTGGCGTGGCCGTTGTCTCGGTAGCCGAGACGCTGATGGGCGTGGTGTGTTATTTCGCCACCTACCATTACTTGAGCATCACCCACATCAAGTGGACAAATAACTCGGATCCCTGGGGCATGTACGTGCTGGCGATGGCCGGGCAGGCCATGGCACGCAACAGCCACATTGTCTGGACCAATGACCCCTTCAACGTCAATGGCGCGGGCACGGTGGAGAACCTCTATGAGGTAGCCGGGCATGCCATCATCGGCGCGGTGTGCGGCTACCAGCAGCATGGGGTAGGCAGCACCGGGGGTAACATGGTAGACCACCACACCGGCCTGGAAGCCGGCTTCCAGGGAGAGGTGGCCGTGGCGGCGACGCGCAGCGGGATCACACGTGAGAAAGCGAATGAGATTGCCCAGAAGCTGCTGCCGCTGTACAAGGACACCTTCAAAAGCCCGAAGCTGGGCAAGCCCTTCAATGAGCTGTATGATGTCAAGACGATCACCCCGCACCAGGAATGGCGCGACTGTTACCGCCAGGCCAAGGACACCCTGAGCCAGATGGGGTTGAACTTCGCGGTGGGTCCCTGGGACTAAAAAAATCGGGTATAATGGATGAGCCTGGGTGGATTTCACCCAGGCTCTTTTCTGGAGAATATGTGATGCAAACAAAACTCAGAAGCACTTCCAAAGAAATCACGCTGGATACGCGCGGCCCGGTAGCCATCATCGGGGAGAGCATCAACCCCACCCGGCGCAAAAAGCTCACCACCTCGCTGATGTCCCAGGACTTCACCTATGTGTTTGAGTTGGCGAAGATCCAGATCGATACTGGCGCGGATATCCTGGATGTTAATGTGGGCGCTCCCGGAGTAGACGAGATCGACCTGCTGCCCAAGGTGGCTCGCGCTGTGGCGGAACGCTTCGATATCCCGGTGTGCCTGGATTCGTCCAACCGGGAGGCGCTGATCGCTGCTCTTTCCGTGATGCCAGGGAAGCCGCTGGTCAACTCAGTGAATGGTGAAGAGGCGTCGCTCAATGCTGTGCTGCCGATCGTCAAGGAATACGGCGCGGCGGTGATCGGATTGACCATGGATGATGAGGGCATCTCCAATGACCCCGAGGTGCGCCTGAGCGTGGCGGGCAAGATCCTGGAGCGGGCGGCGAAGCTCGGCATCCCGGCGGAAGACGTGGTGATCGACCCGTTGGTGATGACCGTAGGCGCCGATCAGAAAGCCGGGTTGGTAACCCTGACCACCATTGAACTGGTACGCAAGGAGTTCGGCGTCAACATCAACCTGGGCGCCAGCAATGTCTCCTTTGGCCTGCCGGACCGCCACACGGTCAACCAGGCATTCCTGGCTCTGGCGGCCTATGCCGGGGCAAGCTGCGTGATCTCCAACTCTGAGAAATTGACAACCACCATCCGGGCAGCTGACCTGCTGCTGGGGCGCGACCCCCATGCCGGCCGCTATATCACCAGTTATCGCAAAATGGTCAAGCTGGGCCTGATCGAAGATGCCAAAGCTGGAAAATCTTGAGATTCATATCGACGCGGATGCCGTGCTGCGCGGCCAGGGTGCGAACCCGGCTATCATCCGCAGCCGGCGTCCGGCATTGGTGAGCCTGGCGGAGCAGGCAATCCAGGAAGGCCTGCCGCTGGTGGAGCCGAGCGTGGTGATGCGCCAGTATTCCATCGAAGAAGTGCGGCATGAGCGGTTGCTGCTGGACGGCGGCAGGCAACTCCCGGGAAAACTGCTGGTGCAGCATCTGGGCCAGGCACGCCAGATATATGTGCTGCTGTGTTCGATCGGCGCCTCACTGGAGCGGTATTCCCAGGAAATGTGGAGCTCCAGCGCCACCTATGCGCTGGCCCTGGATGGGGTCGGCTCGGCGGCGGTGGAGGCGCTGGCAAATGCCGCCTGCCGCTTCCTTGAGGACCAGGCCGCTGCCCAGGGCTGGAAAAGCTCGGTGCCCCTCAGCCCGGGGATGGTGGATTGGCCGGTGGAAGTGGGCCAGCCGCAGATCTTCCAGCTCCTGGATGAGGAAGCCGCCGGGGTTGACCTGACACAGAGCTTCATTATGGTCCCGCGCAAGTCCTTGACCATGGTGGTGGGGGTTGGCCCAGATCTGGAGATGGGCGGGCGCACCTGCGACTTCTGCAGTCTGCGGGAAGTATGCCGCTACCAGGACCATTACGCCTGAAGAGCCAAGGTCCTGGCAGCAGGTAGTTATTAGACCGCAGGTGGATCAGCGCTGAAAGAACTGCTCCCAGGGGATGGGCAGCGAGGCATCCGAAGCGACGATCTTCGCCAGGGTGCGCACCAGGGGCAGGCGTGCGCCATCCAACTCCCCTTTTTCGACCAAAGCCTCGATCGCCGGACCAATCTCGAGCAGGATCTCTGCCCCTTCAATCGTTTCCCCGGGCATATAGCGCCCTTTCGCTTCCTGATAATTCATCCCCAGCCCCAGCCAACGCCCCATGCGGCTGTTGCGCCCGCCCTGGCAGGTGACATACAGGTCGCCCGACCCGGGCAGCGAGTAGACGCTGTCCATGCTGCCCCCAAGGTGCTCGACCAGGTAAGCCGTTTCCCACAGGCCCTGGGCAAACACCGCCGCCGCCGGGTTGTGCATGGCTGATCCGTTGTCAGCGATTCCCTCTTTTTCCAGCCAGCCCAGGGCAAGCCCAACACCAAGCGCATAGGCGTTCTTCATCGCCACACACACCTCCACACCCACCAGATCTGTGCTGGTCCAGATATGGTAATACGGGTTCTGGAGCATGCCGCGCATCTTCTCAAGCATGGAGGGATCTTTCCCAGCAAACACCACGCAGGTATGCCGCCGGCTCGCCAGCTCGCCGGCGATGGACGGGCCGCCGATGGCCATGATCGGTACCTGATCTCTGAATCCAGGCAGCAGCCCTTTACGCAGGATGTCTGGTAGCAGGTGCAGCCGGTTCTCTTCGTTAATCAACCCCTTGGTGAGCATCATGATCGGCACTCCCGGCGGCAGAATGGGGTTCAATACGTCAGCCGCCCAACGCACCCCCAGGGAGTTGACTCCCAGGATGAGCAGGTCTGCGCCCTGGAGCGCCTGTTCCAGCCCGGAGATGGGAAAGGGATCAACCAGGTCGGGAACTCGGGAGCGCAGCCGGGGATGGACCCGGCTTTGATGGATCTCTTCAATAATGTCTGTATCCAGGTGGGTTCCCACCAGCCTGACGTTGTAACCGCGGTCGGCAAGTGGGATGCTGAATGCAGTTCCCATCACACCAGCACCCAGAATCACAATGTTTTTCATCTTGTACCGTCCAATTCTTTGTCGAGATTGAGGTGGTCATTATACCTGATGCGTCAGCTCCGCCAGGCGGCTGGTCAATTTTTGCAGGGTGGGGAACAAAGGCTGGTAAACCTGGCAGTAAAGCTGGTCATAGAAAGCCTGTAATTCAGGCTGTGGGTCAAATCGGTCGCTGGCACCGGTCATGCACTGGGCGGAAGCGGCGATGGATGGAT
>CAIQIV010000346.1 GCA_903871905.1 uncultured Chloroflexota bacterium
CTGCGCCGGGCCATTGAGGCGCCGGCGCTCCAGGAAGGCTGGGAGTTCCAGCCGGGACTGGTTGATCTGATCTTGCGCGATGCCGGGAACGAGCCCGGAGTGCTGTCATTCCTGCAAATGGCTTTACTGGAAACCTGGAACCAGCGCCAGGAGCGCACGCTTACCCTATCCGGATATATCTACTCGGGCGGCGTCTGGGGCGCACTCACCACTGCGGCTGAAACAGTTTACCAGCAGTTCTCCGAGGAACAGCAGCGCATCGCCCGCAGCATTTTGCTGCAGCTTACAGAATACCGGGAAGGGGAAGGCAGCATCTGCCGCTGCGCCTCTCCAGAAGAGCTGGCTGCAGGAGAACCGGACCCCGAGGCTGTCCACAGGGTCCGCCAGCTGCTCACTGACGCCCGGCTGATCGTCACCCACCAGGGATCGATTGAGCTGGCCCACGAAGCATTGACCCGCGAATGGCACGAATTCCGCCAATGGCTGGTAGAGGAAATCACCGTAAGCCCCGAGCGTCTGCAGCTCTGATTTTATGTGCGGCTACACCAGTGCCTCTTTACTCTTTTTGGTCAGCTTACCGCGCTCCTCTGTATTCAGGATGCGCTTGCGGATGCGGTAGCTGACAGGGGAGACCTCCAGCAGCTCATCCTCACCCAGGTATTCAATCGCCTCATCCAGGCTCATCTGGCGCGGCGGGCTGAGGCGCACTTCAATATCCTTGTTTGAGGAGCGCATGTTGGTCAGGTGTTTCTTCTTGCACACGTTGACCGCCAGGTCGCCGGGACGCTGGTGCTCCCCGATGACCATCCCCTCATACACCTCCAACCCGGCGCCACAGAAGAGCACACCGCGATCCTCAGCATTCTTGAGCCCGTAGGTTGAGGTCACGCCGGGCTCCCAGGCTACCAGCGATCCGTTTGCCCGCCCCCCGAGGGCGCCCACCATGGGCATGTAGCTGTGGAATAAGGTGTGCATCACACCCATGCCGCGGGTGGCAGTCAGAAACTGGTAGCGAAAGCCCAACAGGCCGCGTGTCGGCGCCAGGTAAGACAGGCGCACACTGCCATCACCCATATCATGCATATCCACCATCTGTCCACGGCGCCCGCCCAGCATTTCCACCACCACCCCCACCGTCTCCTGGCTGGTTTCAATATGGACCTCTTCAAATGGCTCCAGGGTCTCGCCTTGCTCGCCCTGGCGGAAGATCACCTCGGGCCGGGAAACCTGGAACTCATAACCCTCGCGGCGCATCGTTTCGATCAAAATCGCCAGGTGCAGCTCGCCCCGCCCAGAAACCAGGAAAGTATCCGCACTGTCCGTCTCCGCCACACGCAATGCCACGTTGTTGCGCAGCTCATCAAACAGGCGCTCGCGCAGCTTGCGTGACGTTCCCCAGCGCCCCTCGCGCCCAGACATAGGCGAGGTGTTGACCCCAAAAGTCATGCACACCGTGGGCTCTTCCACGCGGATCGGCTCCAGGCCCACCGGGTTTTCCGGGTCTGCCAGCGTCTCGCCGATGGCAATGCCTTCCAGCCCAGCCACCGCCACGATCTCGCCGGCCTGCGCCTCTTCCACCTCAACCCGCTCCAGGCCCTCATGGATATACAGGTAGCGCGCCCGCTCGGGCAGGATCTCACCACTCAATGTCATGCGCGCCAGGGGCGCCCCGACCTGCATCTTCCCCGCAAAGATGCGCCCTACCGCGGTGACACCCCGGTATTCATCATATCCCAGTGTGCTGACCAGAAGCTGTAGCGGCGCTTCTGCATCCACCTTCGGGGCTGGAATATGGCGCAGGATGGCCTGGAACAGCGGCTGCAAGTTGGGGCCCAGTTCCGGCTTGAGGCCGGCCTGGCCGGTCACGGCATTTGCATAAACCACCGGGAAATTAGCCTGCTCGTCATTGGCGCCCAGCTCAATAAACAGGTCAAAGGTCTGGTTGAGAGCGGTTGCTGGGTCAGCATCCTTGCGATCCACTTTGTTGATCACCACGATCGCCAGGTGTCCGCGCTCCAACGCTTTCTTCAACACAAAGCGCGTCTGCGGCATAGGACCTTCGGCAGCATCCACCAGCAGCAGCACCCCGTCTACCATGTTCATCACCCGCTCCACCTCGCCGCCAAAATCGGCGTGGCCAGGGGTGTCCACGATATTGATCTTCACCAGTTGGTCGCGCGCCTCATCCCGGATCTGGATAGCAGTGTTCTTCGCCAGGATCGTGATGCCACGCTCGCGCTCCAGGTCATTCGAATCCATCACTCGCTCAGCAACCTGCTGGTTCTCGCGAAACACGCGCGCCTGCTTCAACAACCCATCCACCAGGGTGGTCTTTCCATGATCGACGTGAGCGATAATGGCGATATTTCTCAGATCAGTTCGTTCTTGAATCATAAGCCTTCCAAAACACAAAAAAATGCCGGCGAAGGGCTGCCGGCAAGCCTGTACCGAACGGAACACCATTATACCGCGTTCCGCCGGAATTCTGTAATATTTCAATCTTCGAAGGCTTTGATCTGCCGCGCCCGGGAAACCAGCGAGACAAACTCAGCCACCTGCGCGTCACCCGGCAGCAGGCCGGAGATGCGCACCACCTCATCCAGCACCCGGTGCATCGAGGAGCCTGCAGCCCAGGGGCTAAAGCGCAGCATTTCGGCATACTGGGCTACTGTCACCGCCAGTTGGTATCGAGGGGATGCCTGCTCAAAGGCTCCCGCCAGGTCCCAGGTATTGAAGTTACCGTTGATCTCGCGCACCTCGCCGGTCTGGGGATCCTTCCAGCGCAGTTGCACAGTGGCGATGCGTCCCTGCGAGCCAGGGTTAACCTGCACAGCATACAGGGCGGTCACACTGTGACCAGCGCCGATCTCGCCCGCATCCACTGCATCGTTGCGGAAATCCTGGTCTGCCACGGCCCGGTTCTCGTAACCGATCAGGCGGTAGCGGGCTACGGTATCCCGGTTGAAGTCCACCTGCACCTTGGCGTCCTTGGCAATCACCTGCAGCGTCGAGGTGAGGTTATCCACAAAGACACGCCGCGCCTCGGTCAGGTCATCCAC
>CAIQIV010000347.1 GCA_903871905.1 uncultured Chloroflexota bacterium
ACCACCGCCAACCCGCGTCTCAGGGCGACCTGTTCCACCCAGCTCAAGTCGGTGCGCAGTTTGTATTTCTCCATCTGCATCTTGGTCATGGTGCTGCGCTGGGTGAACAGGCTGACAAACCCTTCCAGAGAGGGTGTAAACAACACCTTGGGGGGAATGGCCAGGATCTGCTCGCGCAGTTTGAAAGCAGTAGTCGCCATCCAGAATATCGGGATCAAGAAGATGATGGCAACCAGAGTGGCCAGGATCGCACGGCTGATATTGGTTACCCGGGACTGTGTTTTATACTCCACGCGTGGCATCAGATCACTCTCCTTTGATCTTGTTCAGATACCGGATATACAGGTTGCTGGCAGCAATGATGATCACCAGGATGATATATGCCAGTGCGCTCGATTTTCCCGAGTCAAATTGACCCAGGAACGCCATGCGATAGAGCTTCACGGCAATCATTTCGGTCGCGTTGCCCGGACCGCCTCCTGTCAATCCCATTACCAGATCAAAGGTTTTAAAAGCTTCGATGGTGCGGAACAATACTGCCAACAGCAGCAGCGGCGCAACCTGTGGGAGGGTGATACGCCAGAACTGGTACCATGAGCTGGCCCGGTCGATCTCAGCTGCTTCGTAGATATACTCAGGAATGGCACTCAGACCGGCGGTGCACAGCAGCATCACAAATGGGCTCCACATCCATACATCAGTAATTACCACCGCCCACATAGCAAAGGTCTTCGACGCCAGCCAGTCCGGTCCTTTTCCTGGACCAAACCCAAGAATATAGTTAACGATGCCATAGTTGGGATTGTACATCAGTTTCCAGAACAATCCAACCACTACAGGAGAGAGCATCATGGGGATCAGGATTAATGTGGCCAGGACGCCGCTTCCCCAAAAGCGCTTACGCAGCAGCATAGCCGTGCCAAACCCGATCAGCATTTCCAGGCTGACCGCGATAATGATATAACGGCCCGTGTTTTGGAAATACTGCCACATGGCCGGGTCGGATAGGATTTCCTGATAATTTTCCAGCCCAACCCAAACCGCGGGTTTATTGGCGATGGCTTTGTAATCGTTAAAACTTAAGTACAGGCTGTATAGGAGCGGAAAGATATTGAGGGCGATCAATAATGCCAGGGTGGGCCACAGAAAAAGGTTCGCCAATGCCCGGTCGCGTAGTGGTCTGCGGTAGTTCGCCTGTTGATTCGGGGCGGGTTCTGCTTCAATCATGGATAGGGTTACCTCCTGGTAAACTGGGGAGGAAAATCCCCTCCCCAGTTCACAAATTGTTCGAATGGCTTACTTGACGTAGCCGTTTTCCTGGAAGATCTTATTCCAGCCGGCTGCGACAGCGTCCAGGGCTTCCTGGGCAGTGCCTTCACCGCCAACGACGTAGTTGTGCAGGTTAGTGCGGGCAACGTCGAGCAGCTCAGCATAGACAGGCACGTTCCAGAAGTCCTTGACCATGTTCATGGATTCCATGAAGGCCACATTGTAGGGGGTGTTGTTCAGGAAGGCATCGGTCTTAAGAATGTTGTTGTTGCAGGTGTAGCCACCGAGCTCGGCCCACTTCTGCTGGGTCTCGTCCTTGGCAAACCAGGCGAGGAACTGCTTGGCAGCAGCCTGGCGCTCAGGCGGGATGTAGGAAACAATACTCATCCCCTGACCGCCGAGGGAGGTGGCGCGGGAGGTTGGACCATCGGGATTGGAGAAGAAACCGGTGGTCTCGGCAAACGGGTTGGTGGCAGGGTTGACCAAGCCAGGGAAGAAGGCAAAGTAGTTCATGGCCATGGCAACTTCGCCAGAGGTGTAGTGGTTCAGGGACTCAGCAAAGAAGTCATTGCTCGAGCCTGGAGGGGCAAACTGGTAAAGCCCGCGGTAGAACTCAAGGGCCTTGACCGAGTTCTCGCCGTTGACGATGCCGTCTACCTTGAAGGTGGCGTAATCACCCCAGTCGCCGCCAAAGTTCCACAGCACCTGCTCGATGCCCATAATCAGTCCATCATAGTCCTTCTGGGTGTAGATGGCTGCGCCATACAGGTTCTTGTCGGGGCGGGTGAAGAACTCGGCAATGTCACGCAGTTCCTGCATGGTCTTAGGAACAGCCAGCTCGTAGCCGTACTTGGCCTTGAAGGCTTCTTTTTCCTTGGGGTCTTCAAAGAGGTCCTTGCGGTAAGACCAACCAATGGCGTCACCCTCGGTCGGCACAGACCAGTACTTGCCGGAGCCGGCAGGGTACTCGGAGTAGTACTTGACCGTGGGCGGTGCAAACGAGTCGCCGTTGAGCTCGGTCTTCCAAATATCGGTCAGCTCAACATAATGACCCTGGGTGGCGCCGGCACCCAGCCACTGGCTGTCGCCGATGACCAGGTCGTAAGATGCACCCTTGCCAGCAAACTCGGTGAACACGCGGTCCTGGAAGGAACCCCAGGGCTCCTGGACCACGGTGACCTTGACGCCGGCCTCTTTCTCGTAATCATTGACCAACTGCTGCAGATAGTTGGACGGGTCCCATTCTGCCCAGATGATCTTCAACTCTTTGACGTCTCCACCAGAAGCAGCGGGCGCCTCAGTTGCTGCTGGGGCTGCCGGGGCCTCGGTAGCAGCCGGGGCTGCGGGGGCTTCAGTCGCAGCAGGAGCTGCAGGGGCTTCAGTCGCAGCAGGAGCTTCTTGCGCCGGGGGAGGGGTAGAAGGGGCGCCGCAGGCTGCCAGGCCAATCAACATGGCCAGGATCATCAGCAAATAGACGATTTTACGAAACATATCGGATCTCCTCCATCGATTTGAATATTGGACTTCATCTGGCAAAGCAACAAACCGGCAACGAAAGTCTGGAAGTTCACCTCCTTGTGGGTCCTTTAAGGGTGATCAGGATAAGGGTCCTGTTACCCAGCAGGGATCATTTGTGGGTTGTTGATTAAGGGCTGGGTCAGGATGGAGTCGTAAACCATGGCTACCCCGCCCATCAGGCACGCATTAGCTCCATGCTGTGCCAGGACCACTCGAGACGCCTCGCGACTCCATTTCAAGGCGCGGCGCTCAAGCTCTTCTTGTACAACAGGCAGCAGGAACTCCCCTGCCTGGGAAAGCGCCCCACCCAGGACGACCATCTCCGGGTTCAAGGCGTTGACTAAAGAAGCTATTCCGATGCCCAATGACCGGCCCACCTGTTCAAGACAGGCCAGGGTTACCGTGTCCCCCTGGCGTGCAGCCTGTAACACCCGGGGCAGGGTCAGATGGTCCAGGTTGCCCAGGCTGGCATCCCGCAGGATGCTTATCTTGCCGGACTGGATCTGGCGCTGGATCAGGCGGAACAATGCACTCTGGCTGACCTGGGTTTCCCAACACCCGTAGTTCCCACAGCTGCACAGCTCACCAGCCGGATCCATGGTCATGTGTCCAAATTCGGCGGCGACGCCAGTTGCTCCGCTGAACAGCCGGCCGCGGTGGACAAATCCACCGCCCAGGCCGATGCCGGCGCTGATGTAAAGCACATCCTCATACCCCTGGGCGGCGCCAAAATGATGCTCACCCAGGGCGGCCATATTCGCCTCGTTGTTAACGAAAACGGGAGCACTGCAGTGCTCGGAAAGCATGGAGCGCAGCGGCACATTTTCCCATTTCAGGTTGGGGGCAAACATCAAGCTACCGCTTTCCTGGTCAACCAGGCCTGGAACTCCCAGGGTGATCCCCAGCAGTGATTTGCAGGAGACGGCCCCGAAACTGGCAGCCTGATCAAAAAGGGCCAGCATGCGATGAATGATCACATCCTGGCCCATATCTGGCTGGATATCTTCCCGGTGATGCCAGATGACTTCTGGGGCAAAGTTCGCGCAAATGGCTGAAATAAAGTCGACGCCAATCTCTCCGCTGATGATGTAACCTGCAGCCGGGTCAAGCGTCAGCAGCATGGCCAGGCGGCCTACCCCTCCTTTGCTGCCAGCCATTTCCAGGCCGAGCTCGCGCACAAACTGCTGTTCGATCAACTCATTCACCAGGCTGGAAACAGTGGTTTTATTCAACCCGGTCCGTTCAGCCAGCGCAGCTCGAGACAGGGGGGCGTGATTGCGCAGCTCCTGCAATATGACTGATAGGTTGATCCGCCTGACGAGGGCCTGGTCGCCGATTTGATAGGTTTTTGAGGGCATATTAGCTAAGGTTTGTCGCAATAGTTTGTTGACTCAACCAACTAATATTATATATAAATCCGATTTCGTTGTCAATGTCGGAAATTTGTCACCCATCCGGGTCATGTTGGGCAAACTGAATGCGGTACATTCATACACTCGATGCCATGGCTCGTTTCATTTCCCTGCGGGCAAATTTTTCTGCATACATGCGCTGATCGGCGTTTGTGAAAGCCTCTGACAGGTTGTGCGGTCCCGTAGTAGCTACCCCGATTGATACCTGAACAGAGATATCCGGGTGGCAAACGTTGAATTCTTCCAACTTTTCTCTTACCCGTCTCTCGATTTGCTCTGCTGTATTTGCATCGGTGAAGGGTAGCAATACAGCGAATTCATCCCCTCCAATGCGCGCCAGCACTTCTTCTGTGCGGAATGCAGACTTCAAGATAAGAGCAGTATGCTTGAGAAGGGCATCGCCGGCTGCATGTCCCAGGGAGTCGTTGGTGAGTTTCATGTTATCCACATCGATAATGATGATGCTTACCGGATATTCCCGACCGCCATCCAGGCGTGCCAGTTCTTCCTCAAAAAAAGTGCGATTAAAGATCCCGGTCAGGGCATCGTGGGAGATCAGGTAGCGAAGTTGTTCCTCGCTGCGTTTGCGGTCTGAGATATCTTGCACGGTCCCCTCGTAAAAAAGGAACTCGCCCTCGGAATTGTAAACAGCTCGTGCGTTGCAGGTGATCCAGAAACTTGTCCCATCCTTACGAAGGTTCTCGGCTTCAAAGCCGGTGATGACTCCCGCCGTACGGAGACCGGTTTGAAAGGCGATGCGCTTGGCTGGATCCGCATAAATCTGGCTTGAAATATCGGTGATGCTTGCCACCATATCCTCTGGCGATGCATACCCGTACATGCGCGCCATGGCTGGGTTGACCCGGATAAAACGACCTGCACTGCCAGACTGAAAGATGCCTTCTGTGGCGTATTCAAAGATATGGCGGTAGCGCTCTTCGCTCTCGCGCAGTTGGGCTTCTACTTTTTTTCGCTCCTCAAGAGAACTCACAGCCTGGCTCAAAGCCTGGAGGCCAGATTCGTCCAAATAGTAAATTAAGATACCTACCAGACAGAAAATGGAAGAAGCCGTGAGCCACTGGGTGACGTTGACCGTATAATCAGCTGGAGGCAGCAGATGAGCATTTTCTGTCAGAACCAATCCTAGCACGAATAGGGAGCTTAACACCACCGTGAGGATGGTGCCTCGCAGGTGGAATAGCAGCCCGGCGGTGATCACTGCCAGGATGTAAAACGAAAGTGAGGGGGTCCGAATAGTGCCGAGCAGAGCTGATACAGTTGTGGCGCCAATGAGGATCAGGGCGATCAGCGCAATACCGGCCAGTTTTACGCCGCCGCGGCGAATCCAGAAGAGCAGAGCCAGGCCACAGGCGATCAAGAGTATCTCCAGCCCACTCACCACCAATGACAATTTACCCCCTAACTGACCGGCGAGAAAAAGGATCAGAATGAAGATGCAATAGGCAATCAGAAGAGTGTTGAGCAGGCGGACGCGGTTTATTTGCTCCGAGTTACCCACGAAGAAGGGTGGAACAAGCCAGTGTTTGAGTTGAACCCACATGTTGCCGCTTGTCATTATCTGGTCGCGTCCTTGTGAAAAACAAAGTGCAAGCGCGTTTACCTTAGATGAAGTTGTCTTTTTAGATTTGGCAGTTCAGGTTGCGTCTTTTTCGCTCTCAGAATGATTCGATAGTTTGCATCTGGTACATGGTAAGGCAATCAGCGACCCGCTCTGCTGCCATAACTTGACGCACATTATACTACTACGACTGGTGCGCAAAGAGGCAAATGGTCTAGAGCTTGTGGCAAACCCGAGTTTGGGACGGTAATTCGGGTAATGGCCTTGGGGATATCCCAGGGATATCCCCAGGATTTGTTCTTGATGGTTTTCTGGGATCGGCGTATAATGTGCCCGCAATGACTGCGGGCGTCGCCAAGTGGTAAGGCATCAGCCTTCCAAGCTGATATTCGCGGGTCCGAATCCCGTCGCCCGCTCCACCGGATGCCCCTGGATCAGGAAATGAAATCTGTGTCCGGGGGCTTTTTTTATACCTCTTGAGGCTTGCAAACGTTTGCGGTAGAATGAAGCCTGTTACGGAGGAATTCATGGAACCCCTGACCACCCAGCTGCTCGGTTACCCTGCGAATGCGAGACTGCTCATCCTCAACATCGATGATTACGGCTTTTGCTACACCGCCAACACCAGCGCAGTACATACCCTTGAGAACGGGATCGCCAGTTCCTGCACGGTGATGCTCCCTCCGCCGTGGGGAAAACATGCCTGCAAACTGCTGCGTGAGCGCCCCAACCTGTCCCACGGCGTCCACCTGACCACCATCAGCGAGCACGAGATCTACCGCTGGCGGCCACTCACCTCCCCGGACCGAATTCCCTCCCTGGTGGATGGCGAGGGCTATTTCCCGTTGGAAACCGAGCGCAGCAACCTGCTGCAACGGGCGGATGCCCAAGAGATTGAGATCGAATGGCGAGCACAGATTGAGCGCGCCCTGGACTATGGCCTGCAGCCGCAGCAGCTTGACAGTCACTGCAATATCCATGACGCGCGGGAGGACATTTTCTGGATGACGGTGCGCCTGGCGCGCGAATATGGCCTGGCGCTGCGCGTCCACCAGCCGGAGCTGATCCAGGCGCTCAAGCGCCGGGAGCTGCCAGTTTTGGATCACCCGGACGTAGACAGCTTTGACCTGCCGACAAACGGCAAGCCAGCGCGCTATCTGCGCATGCTGCAAGAGCTCCCACCAGGGATTTCCGAGTGGGCCATCCATCCTGCTCGGGGGACGGCGGAGGTGCGCACCATCAACCCCCGCTGGCGCGTGCGCGCCGCAGATTACGCTTTCTTCAATTCGGAAGACTGCCGCAGGACAATCCAGGAGGAGGGAATCCAGATCGTTTCATACCAGCTGCTGCAGCCGCCCTGGAAAAACTGACTGGTCAGGATCAAAAAAACCACCCGCACTGCAGGTGGTTTTTTGGGTTTCGGGCGGGCCTGTCACACCCGGCTGGGTAGAATGCATAGGTCAAGACTAATCGATTTCCGACAGCAGCACCGGGCGGTGCTCGTCATAGGATTTGCGCGCTGCCAGTCCCATCACTACCGGGGCGCGGGCATCCAGGCCAGTCACCGGGACAGGTTTATCTTCCAACACCGCGCGGGCAAACACCTGCACCTCAGTGAGGTAGCTTTCCGTGTAGCGCTGCACAAAGAAATACAGCGGCAGGTCGGTGCGGATGGAGGCGCCATCGCTGAGTGTGGCGGCATTCGGATAATTGTTGGCAATGTGTACTGCTCCCTTACTGCCAAACACTTCGACCCGCTGGTCATATCCGTAGGCAGCTTTTTCGCTGTTGTCAATGGTGCCAAACGTACCATCCTCAAACTTCAACATGATCAGAACCGTATCCAGATCGCCCACCTTCCCAATCTCAGGGTCGATGCGCACACCGCCGTAGGTGAAGACCTCGGTGACGTTGCAGCCGATCAGGTAGCGCGCCATATCAAAATCATGGATGGTCATATCCATAAAGATACCACCAGAGGTCTTACAGTATTCGGGAGTTGGCGGCTCGGGGTCGCGGCTGACGATATGAAGCAGGTGAGGCTCGCCAATCGCGCCATCGGT
>CAIQIV010000348.1 GCA_903871905.1 uncultured Chloroflexota bacterium
ACGTCGCCATGCCGCCCAACAGGCTGCCGAAAGAGACCGGGATGAGCAGTTTGCTGGGGCGAATCCCCGCCCGCCGGGCGGTTTCTAAGGCGCTGGGCAGCAGCAGCGCCCCGGCGGCCACGTTATTCATCACCAGCGAACACAGTGCCGTGGCCGCGCTGAACAGCAGCACCAGGCGGGTTTCCGAGCGCCCGCCCAGGCGCAGCATGTGCCGGGCTGCCCAGTTCATCACGCCGCTCTGGTCCAGGCTGTACGTAAGCATAAACAGCCCGATCAGGGTGAGCACGGCCGGCTGGCTGAACCCGGCGATGGCCTTAATTGCGTCCCCCGGGGTGGCGGGTGGACCCAGCACGCCCACGCCCGCGAACTGCAGGATGCCCAACGCGGCCGCCCCGGACCAGGCGGCAATATCCACGCGCAGCTTGCCCCACAGGACAAACCCCAGCGGGATAAACAGCACCGCTAAAACCAGAATCTGAGGCAGGTTCATTAAAAATAGTGCCTATCTATAATCCTCAGGCCGGTTGGCGAAGCTCAGGCCTGCTTTACCGCCACCAGCCCGACTGCGTTCGGCCCAACGTGCACGCCCAGCAGCGGGGTCACATCCACCGTATGCACCGCTTTGCCCGCCGGGAAGAGCTGCGCGGCGGAGGCAGCCAGCGCGGCGGCCCGTTCGGGGGCGTTGGTATGCAGCACCCCCAGGTCTTCCAGCGGGCCCAGCTCGCTTACCAGGCGCAGCACGCGTTCGATCACACGCGTGCGCGTGCGCGCGGTCTCCATATCGATAATATCCAGGTGCAGCTTGACCACCGGCAGGATATCCAGCCAGGCGCCCAGCCTGGCCTTGAGGTGCGAAACCCGCCCGCTGCGCCGCAAAAATTCCAGCGTGCTTAACCCGGCGAACAGGTAAATGCGCGGTGACAGGTTGGCGATCAGTTCCAAAATTTCATTCAGTGAGGCGCCGGCCTGGGCCGCCCGCGCGGCGGCGATGGCCACAAAACCGCCGGCCAGGGTCAAAAAGCCGCCCGGCACCACCTGCACCGGCACGCTGTGAAACGCGTCTGCCGCCAGGCTGGCGATGTTGGCCAGGTTGCTCAGGCGCTGTGACAGGTGCAGCGAGATGATCTGGCTGGCGCCTTCGTCCGCCAGGCGCTGGTAGGCCGTGCGAAACACGTCGATGCCCGGCGCGGAAGTGGTCGGCGAGGCCTTCCAATCGGGCAGGCGTTCGTAAAACTGCCGGCGGGTGATATCCACCCCGTCCCGGTAGCTTTGCCCATCCACATTGATGTAGCAGGGGATAACGGTGATGCCCAATTCCGCCGCGACTTCGGCAGGCAGGTCGCAGGCGCTGTCGGTAACAATCCGGATGCTCATGCTGGCTCCAGAAAAGGCCTGGTTTTTTTTAGGGTGATCTTGGTGCCTCCTGGCACCAAGATCACCCTAAAGCTTATCACCCCCCTCCCCTGAAAGGGGAGGGGCCGGGGGTGGGGTTCCTACGACAGCATCCGCACCAGCGAGCGCAGGTCCAGCCACCACTGCTCTTTGGGGCGCATGTGGGCTGCGTCGATCATGCGCGGCATATCTTCCAGGTTGTGGATCTTGATGTGCCCGCCGATCAGGCCGATAAAGGCCCCGCTGCTGGACTGCTTTTCGGCTTCCTCGGTCAGGAACTGCACACAGCGCGAGGCCAGCCGGATGGCCTGGATGCGGTCGAAGGGCGTGGGGCTGCCGCCCTGCTGCATGTGCCCCAAAATGGCCGTGCGCACGTCAAACAGCGAATGGCTTTCTTCCTCGAACAGGGCGCGCATAAATTCGGTGGTGTAGAGCGGGTTGGCGTTTTCGTTGCGGATCAGCAGGCTGAGGCGCTTGCCTTCCTGGAAGCTCTCGATCATTTTGTTGAGGTCGGCTTCCAGGTCGCTGAGCTTGACGCCCTCTTCGTTGAGGTAAACGCGCTCCGCGCCGGTCGCCAGGCCGCTCATCAGCGCCAGGTAGCCGCAGTAGCGCCCCATCACCTCCACCACAAAACAGCGCCGGTCTGCCACCGCCGACTGCTTGATCTTATCCACCACTTCCACGATGTTATTGAGGGCGGTGTCGGTGCCGATGCTCAGCTCGCTGCCCGGCAGGCTGTTGTCGATGGTCGCCGGCAGGCAGATCAGCGGGATGTTGAAGGCCGGGAAGGTGTCGCGCGAGGTGTACAGCTTGTGAGCCGCCTCGTAGGCC
>CAIQIV010000349.1 GCA_903871905.1 uncultured Chloroflexota bacterium
CTGCCTCATAGTTATACCAGAAATGCAGTCCATAAGCCCCCGAGGCCGGGATCTGGAATGGAGGGGAGGTCAGGTCGCCGGAATTTGCTGCACCGGTATTGTAGTCATTTTTCCCCGGCGCGGCATACCGCCAACTGGAGTTTCCTGTAGGGGTGTGGTTCAGATCGTTTGTGTGCTGCCAGTTTGTAGAAGGGGTCCATAAGGTTTCGGCCATCTCCATGGTATCCGAATACGGGACCGTTTGCACAGGCGCTGAGGGGGCAAGTGAGGAAGTGTTTTCAATTGTAAAGGAATAGGTTGGTGACCAGGAACTCTCTCCCCGGCTGTTACGCGCTTTTACCTTCCAGGAATAAACCCCTGGATAGAAGGAGCCAATATGCCACACCGGGTCAGACTGCCAGTTCGTGGGGATCTGGGTCTCGCCCGCCTGCAGAACTGCCTGGTATTGGGTGGCGCCAGACTGGTTCTCCCAGGCCAGGCTGAGCGATGTAAATGCCGGGAAGCTGCTGGAGTTCGCTGGCCATGCAAGCCGAGGAGCATCCGGCAGGCTGGTGCGCGCTTCAACGATCATCGATTGAGTTTTTCTGGCGCCGATGACGTTATCTGCCAGGTTGCGGTCATTGCCGGAGAAAGTGTCTCCCCTTCCCTTCAGGGTGGGGTTGATAAACAGGGTAGCGATGACATTTGTTCCAACCTGGATAGAAGATGCAGCATTCACCCCCACGTTTCCGAAGGAGGCGGGCGAAGTATAGGCGCCGTTGCCAAGAATGACGCAGCTTCCCTGGTAATCCGGGTCAGAGAAAATGGCAACCTGGTCCTGGGTGGGTACGCATGCAGCTGGAGGCGCTGTGCAGGTTGCGTTTTTAGAGAAGTGAGTCAGTGCGGTTAGGGGGGCTGATTCGTTGCCCTGGTTATCCAGAATTTTAAGCGCCAGGCTGACCGGCCCATCAGGTACATCGTCTGCACACATATCCCACGTTACGCTAAATGTAGCCTGGTTGAATTTCGAGCCTACGGGATGCCATTCTCCCCGGTAAAAAGACAGGATCTGGATCGATGCCAATCCACTGCCCTGGTCTGAGGCGGTTCCACTGATTGGCAGGTTGGTGTTATTGGCCGAAGAGCTCTGTACAGGTGAAAGGATCTGTCCTGTAGGTGGGTAATCGTCCGTATGTTTTACATTCCCCGAGGTATACGTGTAGCTGAAACTGTTGCACACATCCTGGTATGTGCTGTCATTTCGGCAGTAGGGTAGGTCCTCCTTGATGCGGGGCCTTCCTCCGTTCATCGATACATCATTAAATTGGATGTCAACAGAAGTTCCCCAGTATGAAGCCGGGTTGGTGTGCACCATGAAGTGCAGGTGGTGGCCGCTGCTTTGCCCGGTATCGTCCGCTACCCCGATGAACTCGCCCTGTTTAACCAGGGCGCCGCTCTGGCGAAAAGCCTCGGGTATGCTGTTCTGAGCAAGATGTAGATAGAGAACGTAGGATACAGGGTTTGTGGTGAAATCTTCAATGACCAGGTAATTCCCGCAGCTTTCGTCTCCGTTCTTGCAGGTCCACCTTGCCCGGGATACACTGCCGCTCTTGGCTGCGTAGATATCGAACATGGCCTGCGGCTTGTAGAAATCGAAAGAATAGTGGGCGCTGCCATTCGGCGTATATTTATCATGTTTTACTGTCTGCGACACATAGAGGGATTTTCCCCCTTCCCATGGCAGGTTGTAACCGGTAAATGGACCGATCCCCTTCATCGCGGCTTCCCGGGGCGCGTTCATCAGCAGCAGGAGTTCCTTGTTCTCCTCGGATATTAACGTATTGGGAGAGTTCTTTACTGTCTCATCCCAGTTGGAGTCTGTGGGCATGACAGTTTGCCATTTCCCGTTATCCCAATACAGGATCGCCAGTCCTGGTTCTGCCGGGATGGTTTCTTTTGTGTCCGGATCTACCGGGTTCAGCTGTGCTGTTGCCCACATCCGGTCAGGGGACAGGTTGATACTGCTGACCTGTGTCTCGGTCATTAAATATGCTGGGACGGCTTCTTCTTGGGATTGAATAGCCTGAAGAATGGCGGTTTCGATCGACGCCTGGAGGCTCGCCGGAGGGTAAGGAGTTTGTGTTGGTGAAACCTGGGGTCCCGGTTGGCGGTAGGGCGAAAGGCTGGTTTGTTCGGCGGCCGCGCGGTAAATGATTGCAGTCAAGGCGACGCTGGTGAGCGCAATCCAAATCGCAGTTCTTAGTCTAGTGGCCATCTTAACCTGCTTACTTTTTATCCTGAACTCCGGATGAGCTGGTATGACATCCTGCTCACATTATAGTATGATTGCAGGCATGAAGGGTCTCTGGCTTTTATTGGTTTTCCTGGCGTTACCACTTCCTCAGCCTTCCATTGCCAATCAAGCCGGGCTTGTTGATGGGGCAGTGCATCCATTGGTTTTTCAAATTACCGGCACGCCTGCTCCGCCGCCAGATTCCAACCAGCCAACACCGACATACCTCCCACTCCCTACGGTTACTTTTATATATCCAACTCAGGTCCCTGCACCCCCATCCTTGTTGATGGGCAGTGAGAGGAGCGGGCAGCCGGTTTCAGGTCCGGTAAAGGAGCCTGGGCGCAGCCTGGTTCGTTCTCCATGGACCCTGGCGGCTCTGGTCACCCTGGGAGTATTTTGGGTGGTTCTCCTGGTCTTTTTCCTGGCCTGGAGAAGAAACCGCCTGTAACGACTCAAGTTTCGATGTAAGGAACAAATTCTGCACGTGCCAATCCCTGTTCAAATGCTTTGCGGGCAACTGCACAGGCCACCGCCTGGTGAAGAGACTTATCCAGTGGGTTGGGGGCAATTTCTCCCGGTTGTGCGTGTTCTGCAATCGCTTCTGCCGCGGCAAGATACATCTCCTGGCTGATCCTTGGAGACCTGGAATCGATCGCTCCGCGCAGAATCCCAGGAAACCCCAAAACGTTGTTCACGACCTTTCCATTTGCCGCGAAAGAAGCACCAACTGAGAGGGCGGCCTCGGGCTCAATTTCAGGTTTTGGATTGGACAGGGCAAAAATAATTTGCTCCTTTCTGACCATCTCTGGCTTGATCAGGCCAGGCGCTCCTGTAGTTGCTATCACCACATCTGACTCAGCAAGGACCGTTTTTAGCGAGGCGGGCGTCCCGCCATGTTTCTGGAACCTCCCAACTGCTTCCGAGGAGAGATCGGCTCCGAGGATGGTATTTCCGGTATAGCTCATCAACAGCTCGCCAATTGCTTGCCCGGCCGCGCCTAATCCTACCTGGCCTATCTGGAGTTTCTTCAGATCTGCACCCGACAGTTTACACGCATTTTTCAACGCCGCCAGGGTTACCACTGCGGTCCCATGCTGGTCATCATGCATGACCGGGATGTCTACTTTCTCCTGGAGCTTTCGTTCGATTTCAAAACAGCGTGGAGCTGAGATATCCTCCAGTTGGATCGCTCCAAATGTGAGCGAGATATTGGCGATCGTGTTGACCAATTCATCTACATCTTTGGTATTGACCAGGATGGGTACTCCTGAAAGCCCAACCAATGTTTCCATCAGCATGGCCTTTCCCTCCATCACCGGCATCCCTGCAATGGGTCCAATATCCCCCAATCCCAGGATGGCTGAGCCATCTGTCACAATTGCCACCAGGTGACTGATCGCGGTATATTGGATGGCCAGCGTTGGATCCGCCGCAATTTTCAAGCATACTTCTGCTACCCCGGGTGTGTACACCCTCCCTAGCGTTGCCAATGAGTCGATCGGATACCGGCTGCGAATGGCGATCTTCCCCTTCTGGTGGAGCTCCAGGACATCATCCCTGACTGACAGGACCTTAGTCCCCTGGTTTGCCTGGGTGGCAGCCAGGACTCTCTCAAACTGCTGCTCGTCCTCTGTGTATACCAGCAGGTCCCGGATCATGGACTGATGGGATTGTTGGATCATCCGGATTTCACCCACATCACCACCTGCATCCGCAATCGCCAGCAGCAGACGGCCGAGTGTTCCGGGTATCTGTAGATTTCTTACACGGATAGTGCGCGTCACACGGTTTTCTTCAGTCATTTTTCTCTCCGGCTTGCATCAACATCTGATATGCTGATAAGAAAGCAGGTTATCCTCTGCCATTATGCCATAGAGTGAAATTTCTCAAGTTTGATTCGCCAATAAATTCTCGAATGATGGAATTATCCGGAACCAGGCTGCTGTCCACAGGAAGGAACCATTCGAGAAAAGCCAATAACCGTTTGGCTTCGATATATTCGGGAACACCGTAAGGCACCTGCCTCAAGAGCGGCTCTACCATGGGTTTCATGACAGACACCTCGTATGCCAGGGCTGAGTTGAAGATCATGTCTGCATTTTCCTGGTATGGGAAGATGTAATTCTTTTCGCCTCGCCTGACAGATTCCCACCTTTGGATAGTCTGGTACGCAGAATAGCCCCGCTCGCGAGCATCACGCGTGATGCGGCGGATCAGACGGATATCAGTGGTGGAGATGCGGTTGTGACGATCCAGGTTTAGCTGGGTGAGCGCTGAAACATAGATGCGGAAGGTGTTTTCAGCTGGAAAGCTCGGAACCAGCGCAGGATTCAGCCCATGAATGCCTTCCAGGACGATGATCTCTCCCGATTTCAAATGGACAACCTCGCCATCCTCGCTGCATCCCTTGATAAAATTGTACCGGGGAAGCTGGACCTCATTCCCAGCAGTTAATTGGCGGATATCTTCGGACAGCCGCTTGGTATTGACTGCATGGATGGTTTCAAAATCGGGTTTCCCATCTTCCCCTTGGGGGGTCTGATCCCGATCGATAAAATAGTTGTCCATCTCAATGGTATACGGAGATATTCCAACCGCAAGCAGCTGCACAGAAAGACGCTTCGAGAAAGTGGTTTTTCCGGAAGAAGAGGGTCCCGCAATCAGCACAACCCGCACCTGGCCGGCTCGCTCGGTGATTTGTTGGGCAATCTCAGACACGCCTTGCCCGTGCAGCGCCTCGGAAACAAGCATGATTTCCTGTTCCCGGTGGCTTTGGATGGCATCATTCAACTGCCCCACGCTGGAAATCCCCAATCTTTTCAACCATTGCCCATATTGGCGGAATGTTTTCAACAGCATGGGATATTCTGGCATGGGCAGCAGTTGGGTTGGAGCATGGCGCCTGGGGAAGCGCAGGGTGAACCCCTCCCCGGTTGGGATGATCCCAAACCATTTCAGGTAACCGGTGGATGGTACCATGTATCCGTGATGGTAATCCTTGCGGTCTCCCAATTGGTAGAGGGTCAGGTATTTCTTTTTCCGGTGTGCCAGCAGCCTGACCTTATCGTCCTCTCCTTCCATCCGGAAGTACTCAATCGCTTCCTCCAGTGGGACTTCTTTCCTCAGAAACGGAAGATTCTGGTCGAAAAACCAGCGCATCTCATTTTCCAAAGCCTGGAGCTCGCTCAATGCAAGCGGGTCTCTTCCAAACACCTCGCAGTAGTACCCGCCAAAAGCCACTGAGTGGTCGACGACCAGGCTGGATTCCGGAAACAGTTTCTTGAAGGCCGCCTCTAATAGAAAGATCAGGGACCTGCGATAAAACAACATCCCATCC
>CAIQIV010000350.1 GCA_903871905.1 uncultured Chloroflexota bacterium
CCACGTAGCGCCCATCCGCCGAAATCGCCGGGTGCAGCGAGGCTTTGTCGGCCTGCGCTCCCGCGCTGGAGATGGACACCCGCCGCGTGGAGAATTGGCCGGCTTCGTCCAGGACGCCGTCCCCGTCCGGGTCCCGGTCCGCCACGAAGATATCCGCTGCGCCGTTGCTGTCCCCCTCCACCAGGTTGCTGGCCTCGGACTGGAAGGCCACGTAGCGCCCATCCCAGGAAATGGAGGGGTTGGCCGAAGCCCCGTTCGCCTGGACGCCTCCCGGCCCTACCGACAGGCGCACCGTTGCCCCCTGCCTCCAGGTCTCGGGCAAAGATATCCGCTGCGCCGTTGCTGTCCCCCGCCACCAGGTTATCTGCCTCGGACTCAAAGGCCAGCGTGCGCCCATCCCTGGACAGCGCCGGTTGGAGCGATGCGGCGTTCCCCTGCACCCCCTCCGCCCCGGCCGAGCCCAGCTCGACCTGCCCATCCGCCACGCCGCGCACAAAGACATCGCTGGCTTCGTTGGTGTCCGTCATCACCACACCCGGCCAATCCGTGACATACGCCGCACGGCTGCCATCCGCCGCCAGCGCTGCCCCCTGGGCTCGCACCTCCTGGCTGCCCAACTCATCGATCGACACAAAGCGATCCGCCCCGCTGCCAAGCTCCTGCAAGCGCACCATGCTGATCGACATCCCATAACATACCCCCGTACAGGTACCCAGGTGAAAGAGATACCCGGCCCAGCCGCCTTCCGGCGAGAGCGCCGGATCATCATAATATCCAAAATAATTCCCGGCCTGGGGGATGGGGACATTGGAAACGATGCTGGTCGTCCCGCTCTGCCGGTCGTGCAGCAGGACGGCCCGGCAGACGCCACCCCCGGTGTGGCAGCGCGGGCTGCCGGGGATCAGGCCCGCCGCCTCGCCGGTGAACAGCACCCGCTGCCCATCCCCTGAAATACTGGCCTCCGTGCTCTCCATGTCCGCCTGTCCGCCGCCGCTCAGCACCGAGGCGCGCTCCAGCGTTCCGCTGGCCCGCAGGTAGACAAACACGTCGCTCTTGCCGTTGGTGTCACCCGCCGCCAGGTGCGTGTCGCTGGATTCAAAGGCCACGAAGCCCCCGTCCGCCGAGATGTCCGGCGCCATCGAATACCCGTCAGCCGCCGCCCCGCCCAGCGGCCGCGATACCAGCGTGGTCGAAATCGCACCGGGCTCGTCGAAGACCCCATCCTGGTCCGTGTCCCGGTCATGCAGGTAGATGTGCAGCCACCCGCCCGGGAAGTCTCCCGCCAGGTTGGTCGCTTCGGACTGGAAGGCCACAAACCGCCCATCCCCAGAGATACTCGGGGCGGACGAGGCCATGTTCCCTTTCACCCCGGCGCTGGCCAGCGATACCAGCACAACCCGGAAATCATCTGCCTCGTCCAGGATACCGTTGCCATTGCCGTCCCGGTCAGCCACAAACACATCCAGCACGCTGTCCGCATCCCCGCTGGCCAGGCCGGGGTTATCGGAGGTGAAGGCCACGTAGCGCCCGCTGCTGGACACGGACGGCGGGGTTTCATAGTTGTAAGAGCCGCGGGCATCGCCGTCCACGCACGACACACACACCGTCGCCCTCTTGGCCCGGTCGCGCACGATCAGGTTCCACGGCCCGTGGCGGGTGGCTGCCCCGGTCAGGTTAAAGGCATAGGAGTAGAACGCCACGCTGTTCCCGTCCGCGGAAACCCCCGGGCGGTCCGAGTAATGGTCTGAAGCCGCGCCTTCCGTGGTGACGGAGGCCGCTTCCGTCCGGCCGCTCAGCCTGTCGTAGACATAGATGTCGCCGTACCCATTGCGGTCGGATGGAAGCTGGTCGCCGTGGCTGTAATATGCGGTGATCTGCCCATCCTGGCTGACCGCCGGCTGGTCCCCCCAACCCGGTGCGCCCGCGGCGTTGGTCGAGACCAGGCTGGTCGTGTTCTGCGGCGCCTGCGGGGCGTTGGCGCCAGGCGCCGGAGGAGGGTCGTCCGCTGCGGGGACCGCCCTGGGCTGCAAGGGGTGCAGGGCGCTGAAGATTAACACGGTCACCCACAAACCACGGGTGACCGTCTCAGGCCAGGATACCTTTCGATTCCCCGGCTGCCCGGGTTGGCTCATCTGTTGGAAGCGGTCCATTTTGCCCTCCGCTGTATGGTCATCCACCGCCCGGGTTAAACCAGCTCAAGGACCCAGGCTGATCCTGCTGCTGCTCAGCTCACCAACAGGCGGGCACATCGTCTCTGTTATGTACAGCGAGGATCGCCGGATTGTCCAATAATGAGCACAAAATCGCCTGTCTATACAACTAGATTATACAAAATTCCAGGCAAAAGAGAAATTAATAAACCCCATAAGGGAACGAGCAGGCCATGTGCAGCCTGCTCGTTCCTTTGCCAGTTTGCTTGTTCAGGTTTATCCCTGGGCAGACCCGGGACGGATGGTTATTTCAGCAGCGATCCATAATACCGCGCCAGGATCAACGGGCGGTTGATGCTCAGGTTCAATCCGCTTGGGGCGGAAGGATAAGGTTGTCCGCCCATCAATCCAGTCCACAGGATGTTGTTGAAGGTGGCAAAATCGACGCGGTCCTCGATCGAGAAATCCATGCCTTTGGTAGCTGCTTCCCAGTATGCCGCGTCGTGGGTTGGCTTGGGGACGTACACGCCATCCGCCAGGGGGGGCAGCGGCAGATCCGTATTGTATAGACTCACTGCCGGGACCGCGGTAAAGCTCCATGGGCTCGGGGTGGTGTTGAAGATGTCTGACATGGGTCTCGCCAGGGCATCGTTCAAGTTTAACGGCCCGATGCCCAGCACCTCCTCCATCGTGCGTATTAAATTGATCGTGTTATAGCTCGACGAGACCACTGCTCCCTGCTTGACATAGGCGCCGGCCACGAAGGCAACCGTGCGGTGCGAATCGATGTGGTCAGGGCCATCTTGCGAATCGTCTTCCACGACAAAGATCAGCGTGTTGTTGGCGTATTTGCTTTTTGAGACCCTCTCAACCAGCAGGCCGACGGCATAATCATTGTCGGCTTGCTGCAGTTCCGGGGTGTTCACGCCGTCCGTGGCTGCGCCAAAATTCCCGGTGTGGTCATGCATCAGGCGCACCAGGCTCAGCGCCGGCAGATCCTCGGTGCCGGAAACGTAGCGGGTGGTAAATTCACGTTCCCACTCTGTGTAGCGGTAGTAATCCGGGAATGCCGGATCCCAACCCCGGAAGTAGGGGTCGGTGAATGGGGCGAGGGAGACATTGGAGGGATAGGCCACCTGGATCCCGCTGGCTGCCGGATCGTGCATGAGCGTGATACTGTAGGTCGAGGTCTGGGGGAATGAATAGCGCGTCGTATCCACGCAGAAACCATAGTTACGAAGGGTGAGATTTTCCCGCAGTGCGGCATCCCACAGAAAACCGGTATTCTCCTCCTCTTCCTCGGTCTCCTCCGAACCCTCGGGGGCATCGGGCGCAGACACATCCATTTGTCCCGGCAGCACATCCGGGTCATCGGAGGTCAGGGGATTTGCAGCCTGGCGTTCAGCCAGGGTCGGGATGCCGACGTTCACGCTGCGGGTCATGCCGCCGTGATCCAGGGCGAGGCCGCGGCCCGCATACATCACCGGGTATTGGTTTTCAATAAATACCTGGGCCTGCGCTGAGGTGCTCCACGCCCAGCCGTCATAGCTGACTTCGGAGGAAGCATAGAAATTATCCAGCGTGACAAACTGGCGCGCCAGGTTGTGCTGGTTGGGGGTGAGTTCTTTGCCAAACTCTGCCAGGCTGGGATCGCCGTTGCCGACCTCCAGGTCACCCAGGATCTGATCGTACGTCCGGTTTTCCTTGATAATGTAGATGATGTGCTTGACCCCCTGGCGCACGGCTGCCATGACCGCCGCATCGTAGGCGCTGTCGGTGTAGGAGAAGCGGTTGTTCTTGGCTACCTGTGTCGTCAGCTCCTCGAGCTCCTCCTCGTCTGGAAGCGGGAAGATCTGCAGGCCGGCCTTGATCAGCTGTGGGTTATATTGGTTCGAGGCATACCCATTGCGGTGGGTAGGCGGGCCGTAGCTGTAGTACCAGGCCGGGTTGGCGCCGGTCGGCGACTTGCCGTTGATGGCGTATACCCACTGGCCATCCTCGCTGAAGCTCACCGCGTTCGGAACCCAACCGGTTGGAATGAGACCGATGACGCGGTGGTCATCGATGTCATCTCCATCGAGCTTTATCACGGCGATGGCATTCAGATTGCCCAGGGTTACATAGAGCCGTTTCTCGTCGGGGGAGAGCGTGGCGTTGTTGGGGTTGGCGCCGGAATAGGGCGCCAGCTCGGTGGGCAGGATGGACGGGTGATCGATGACCGGAATGGCTTCGACTATCGTGTTGGTCGTGGTATCGATAATGTCGACCATATCCGACAGGTCTTCGACGACATACAGCAGCGACTGCGCCGCGTTGAGGGTCATCTTGTTGGGCTGGCCGTCTACCGGGATACGCGTCGTGATATGCGGTACCGGTCCCATGTTTACCACCACGATCTCGCGGTCGCGCATGCTGGAGATGTAGGCGACGGCGCTTGCTCCGTTGCCCTTGATCGCCACCCAAAACGGGTATTCGCCGCCCGGTACGCCGGCTTTGGCCGGGTCGTTCTTGCCGGGGCGCAGGTCGAGTTCGGTCAGTTTGACCCAGCTCCCCAGGCCTCCTGTGAACACCGTGATCGAGTCGTTATAGTAATTGGCTACCACCAGCGTCTGACCATCCGTTGATACCGCCACACCCGCGGCGCACGGCGACACGGCTACGCGCTCGTTGGGGGGAAGCACTTTGCCATCGGGCGGCTCCACGTCCAGGCCGTTGCCGGCGGTGTGGCCCAGGGCCAGCTCGGTTTGCTGAGACCATTTTCCGCTATCCTCGTCCAGGGTAAAGACGTGGACATTATCGCCGCCGCTTTTCGCCGGGTTTAATTGGCCGGTGTTGTCGAAAGGCATATCGCCCAAGCCGCTGGACACGTAGAAAGCCTTGCCCGATGGATCAAAGGCGATGCCATGATAAGTGTTGGGAATGGTGACCACCTGCTTCTTGACCGGCACCTTGGACGAGATATCGTAAATGAACACATATTCTTGCGAGTTCACCCAATCGAAATAGGTGCCAAAAGCATCGGGAACGTTGTTGGTTCTGAAGATGCGGTTATAGCCGCTGGTCAATATCAGCATGGTCTTATTATCCGGGCTCACCACGCTGGTGACAGCCTGCCCGGCGAGCCAGCTCGGGTCGCTGGCCAGGTCCGGGTTTAACATTTCAAAACGGGCGCCTTCGGGGGCCAGGGGGGAAATTCGCTGGCCCACGTTGGGCAGGAATTGGATGTTCCGCTCATTGATGATAAACGGGAGCATGGTCTGGGATTGATCCGCGAGACGGGATGGTCGGGGTTGGCTTGTAGGTTGGGCACAGCCCTCCCCCTCACAGTCAGCCCTACCTGTCGTGACACCTGGCTTCGAAAACAAGGCCGCCACCAGGATGGTCATTAGCAGTATGGAAAAGATTCTGGTCTTCATGTCAATTCTCCTGTTGATAATTTTTTCAACAAATATTTTCGATGCTACGACGATTGACAATGGTTGGATTGGATCGTATCGACACCTGCGCACAAGGCATCATCGCCAGTAAGTTCCCCCGGGCATCAGGCGTCACGGTCCAGATCGGATCATAGTTCAAGATAGTCCAATCGTCCTCACCTTAAGACAAACAGCTCCCCCAGCGCCGCCCCGCCCAGGATCAGCGCCGCCCCGGCAAGCTGCATCGGGCTTAGTGCCTCTCCCAGGAAGATGGCTGAAAAAACCAGCGCCGAGAGCGGTTCCAGGTAACCGCTGATCGCCACCGTCTGGACCGGCATAGCCCCGATCGAAGAGAAATAGAAGTAGCAGCCCAGCCCGGTGTTGACCACGCCCAGGAACAGGATGGGAACCAGGCTGCCCGGCGGAATCTGGATCGCAAATCCCTGCTTCAGACCCACAAAGACCGCCACCGTGATAAAGCTGGTGATTAACTGCCACATCGGGTTTTCCAGCCCGGTGATGCGGGAAGCCTTCTTATTGAATATTACCATGAACGCATACATCACCGCCGCCAGGATCCCGTAGGTCAACCCCCAGGCATTCCTGCCTTCTGAAAGGGCCTGCGCATTGACCAGGAACATCCCCAAGAGCACGGTCAGAAACCCGACCACCCTCGCCCAGGTCATCCTCTCCTTGAAGAGAAGGGGGGCCAGCATCATCACAATCACCGGGCCGCAGTAATATGCCAGCGTGGCGATGCTCACCCCGATCTGGGCATACGCCTCGTACAGAAACATCCAGCTTGCCCCCATCGCCACCCCCGAGATCACCAGGTTGCGGAAATGCGCCGGGTTTTTCCAGAACCGCATCTTCTGCCGGGTGATGAGAAATACCAGGACCAGGAACAGGCTGCCGATCAATGTGCGCGTGAACACGATCTCGTAGCTGCTCAGGAGAATATAGCTGGCTACGATCCCGTTGGAGCCAAACAGCAGCAGCGCGGTGAGATATTTTAGATAGACTCTTCTCGTTTTCATCAAAAGCATCCTGCATCACGCGTTGGGCTGGGGCCTTCGCAGGCACTCTCCGTACCCCCGGAGATCGAAGCCCGTCTGCCCGCCCCAGGTGCGGTAGTACTAGCATTCATCTTCGCAGGTGCACCCGGCTTTCAGGCTCATTTTGACCGGGAGCGCCACCTTTTCCGTCGCAGGCTTGGTTTGTGATTGGGTGACCATGAAATGGATTCCTTTCCTGCCTGGACTATAAACGAAGCAACTCTGGTTGTCAATACATCAAATGATGCAAGCTTCCCCCCTCCCTTGCATCACCCGTGTCTTCTCTGGCTGCAACAGCTTGATCTCCCTTCCTCAGCCTTATGGGGTATATCCCGTGATCTGCCCGATCCAGGCGATGAATTCCTCGGCATCCTGGTCTGCCCCATGCCCGGCGTCCCAGTACAGCACGGCGTTGACCTGCTTCCCCTGGTTCTCAAGACTCGCCGCCAGGTTGCTGATCACCGTCAGCGAGGTGTCTGCATCCGAGGTCCCGGTGCGCAGCCACCAATATTTCGCGCAGCCGCTGCAGCCCTGGTTGATAAAATACATGGGGTTCATCAGGTTCACTTTTTCACCCAGGTCGCTGTCGATTTCTGCATTCGCATCCCCGCTGGCCTGCCTCAGGCTGAATTTGGTGAAGTGCCGGGCATTGGTGGTCTCATTCCCAAACAGGCTGTTCTCCCCCGCAGAAAGGTCAAACGCGTCAAAAGCCGGCAGCCCCTTTGTCCTGCCCACGTGCCGGATAAAATCATTAAAGCTGAAGCTCGCCTGGCTGCCGTCCCAGGTGATCCAGGCATTCTGCGCCAGGTAGGCGGTTCGTTCCGCTTCCGGCAGCGCCTGCAGGTACCGGTTCGCCGCCGGGGCCAGGTAGGTCTGCACCAGGTACTGGCCGTAGTTATCCGCCGTGAGTGCGCCAAAACCGTTCACGCCATTCAGCTTCAGCGCTGCCTGGTAATCCGCAAAAGCCTGCTGCAGCTGCTGGGAAATGGCCTGGTCCACCAGCGTCCCATCCTTCAACGGGACGGTTCCAAATATCCACTCGTAGGCCATGTCGGCATGTTCCAGGTCGGTGATCGGGCAGAAATCCGCGCTGGCGAAGATAGTATCTTCCGCCTCTGCCGCCCCTATCTGCTTGAAATACTCGTCGTACAGGTGGCTGCCTCCTGAAGCACCCAACAACGCCGAGAGCGCGCCTCCGGCGCTGACCCCGGTGGAGATGATCCAGTCTGTGTTGCCAGGGATCACGCCTTTATTATAATGAATATACCGTACAGCCGCCTTCAGATCCACGATGGCTGCCGGCGCCTTGCCGTAGTACGTGCCATCCTGGGCCTGGTTGTTCCGGCCCCTGGCGCCCGGCTCGACCACCACGTAGCCTGCCGCCAGCGCCAGGTCGGTGTTGCGGCTGATCCCGCTCTCCCCACCGGGCATGCCTGGCATGCCGCCCGCCGGAGGCGCACCGCCCATTCCTCCCGGAAGGGTGCCGGTCATCACCCCCCCCGGCGGTAAACCGGTTAACGCAGGCATCCCACCACCTGCGTTGCTAGATGCCATGTACCCGCCCACGTGATTGGCAAACAGGATCGGGGCGCGGCTGGCATCCACCGCTTTGCCATCCACCTCGATGGGCACTTTGACATCCAGGCTCTGGTAATCGGCATCCACCGGCTTTGCTACATAGGGGATGTGCTGGTACAGGCGGTAGCTGACCTGCTTGATCCCGGTCGTGGTGGTTACGGTTTCCGTTTGCACGGTGAAACTGTCCACCGGGAAGCGCAGGGGATCCGCTGAAGGACTCTCCGCTGGGGTCTCCGCTCCACTTGCCGTTGGCTGCGTTTCAACAGCAGCACTGGCCGCCGGTGTAGCGGGGCTTGCAGGTTGAGCCGCCGGGCTGGCGGGCGCCGGTGCGCACGCGCTCAACAGCGTGGCCAGCAGTGTGAACAATGCCAGGCCGGATACCAGGGTATTCCAATTCATTTTTTTCATATAGATTCTCCAATTTGGGTTTCATTTTGGTTTTTTTTCGATCCGGTTCGGATCGTTAACAAGTATAGCGCGTAAATATTCAAACTTTTTTTGGATCGAATAAAGAATTTATTAAGATCAAGATTGTATTGACTTTTCTATCATTTTCTTCTATAATATTCATACATTCCCGATAAGTTTTCACCAGTAAACCCGGAGGCGGTAAAGATGGAAGAGAAGCTTTGGTTCGCGCAATACGACAAAGAAGTCCCGCGCACGATCGAGTATCCCTCGATTCCCCTGTTCCAACTGTTAGAAGACTCGGCAAAAAAATACCCTGACGCGCCCTGCACCATCTTCAAGGGGGCGAAAATCAGTTACAAGGAGATGGATGCCCTCACCGACCGCATTGCCGCCGGGCTGTCCAGGCTGGGTGTCAAGAAGGGCGACCGGGTGGGTATTTTCATGCCCAACACCCCGCAGTTCGTCATGGCCTATTTTGGCATCCTCAAGATCGGCGCCGTGGTGGTCGCCACCAACCCGCTCTACAGCCAGCGCGAGATCGAGCACCAGGTGAACGACGCCGGGCTCGAGATCATGTTCGTCATGAGCAATTTCTATAACATCATGAAAGAGGTCCAGCCCAAGACCGGCCTGCGCAAGCTGATCGTCACCAATATCAAGGAAACGCTGCCTCCGGTCCTCGCTTTTCTCTTCGGCCTGACCAAGGAGAAGAAGGGCGGTTTTCGCGTCACCCTGGCCCCCGATGACATCTGGATGCAGGACCTGATCCACTCCAACAAGCCCGAAGACCGTCCCAAGGTCCAGGTCGGCCCCGACGACACCGCCCTGTTCCAGTACTCCGGCGGCACCACCGGCATCTCCAAGGGCGCCGTCGCCCTGCACCGCAACCTGGTCGCCAACACCCTGCAGATCCGCCACTGGATGTGGGTCGCCGAGGAGGGCAAGGAGGTCACCCTGATGGCCATCCCGCTCTTCCACGTCTATGGCATGGTAGCCGGCATGCTCTTCGCCATGCGCATCGCAGCTTCCATGGTCATGGTTCCCAACCCGCGCGACCTGCCCGACGTGCTGGACAGCATCCAGAAGTATAAAGCCACCATCTTCCCCGGCGTGCCCACCCTGTACAACGCCATCAACAACCATGCCGACGTCATCGCCGGCAAGTATAACCTGCGCAGCATCAAGGCCTGCATCTCCGGTTCTGCCCCGCTGCTGCGCGAAACCAAGGAGAAGTTTGAAGCCCTCACCGGCGGCAAGCTCTTCGAAGGCTTTGGCCTTTCCGAGGCCCCCACCGCCACCCACTGCAACCCCATGTTTGGCGAGAACCCACCCGGCTCCATCGGCCTGCCCTTCCCGGACGTGGACGTGCGCATCATCAGCCTGGAGGATGAGGTCACCGAGATGCCCGTCGGCGAGAGCGGCGAGATGGTCATCCAGGGCCCGCAGGTGATGAAGGGCTACCACAACATGCCCACCGAGACCGAGAACGTGCTGCGCAGCGGCTGGCTGTACACCGGCGACATCGCCCGCATGGACGAGAAGGGCTTTTTCTACATCGTCGACCGCAAGAAGGAGCTGATCAAGCCCGGCGGCTACCAGGTGTGGCCGCGCGAGGTCGAAGAAGTGATCATTGCCCATCCCAAGGTCATGGAAGTCGGCGTGGCCGGCGTCCCCGACCCGTATCGCGGCGAGACGGTCAAGGCCTGGGTGGTTGCCAGGCCCGGCGAGACCCTGACCGAAGAAGAGATCAAGGATTGGTGCAAGGAGCGCCTGGCCAAGTTCAAGGTGCCTACATTTGTCGAGTTTCGCTCAGAGCTGCCCAAGACCACCGTGGGCAAGATCCTGCGCCGCGAGCTGGTGCGACAGCACAAAGAGACCGAGAAAGTTTCATAAAGACCTGTGTCTGAACCTAAATGGTGACTATGTCACCATTTAGGTTCAGACTTTCCCCTCAACGCAAACCTATGACTGCAGGAAACCGGCTGATCATCATTGGAGGCGCGCCGCGCTCGGGCACCTCCCTGGTCCAGACGATGTTGGATTCGCATCCAGATATCTTTGGCGGACCAGAATTTGACCATCTTACAGAGATTGTCGCTCTGCGCACGCGACTGTTGCAATCGATCCACAGAGGGAGAATCGATGCAATTTGCTCGCCAACCGAGGTTGACCGGGCGGTGGGAGCTCTCATCGAGAACCTTCTCCTGCCTGCCGCAGACCGCATTTCCCGCAGGTTGCTGAGCGAAAAAACCCCCATGAATGTCCTCATCTTTCCAGAGCTGTTGGAGATTCTGCCCGGGGCCAGGTTTATTCATGTTGTACGCGATCCGCGGGCCGTTGTCGCCTCGATGCTGGAGGTTGCTGAAAGACATCTCCACAAGCTCCTCTCCCCACCGGATTACATCTCGACCCTGGAGAATTGTATCGCAACCATTCTCGAATATGCCGGGCGCGGCTTTGCCGCCCAACGCCAGGCGCCAGATCGGGTGTACTGTCTGGTTTATGAGAATTTAATCGATAACCCCGAAGCAGAGCTAAAATCCCTCACCGTATTCCTGGGGATACCCTGGTCAGAACAGATGCTTCACCCGGGAAGTATTCACCACGCTCAAGAGAAAGTACTTCAGGCAGATGGCGGCTTGTGGGCTGGTGATAGAAAAACGTACAGCGATCCAGAAAAAATTCCACTCCACAAATGGCAGAATAAACTGATCCTTGTGCAGCAGGAGAAGATTTTTGCTGCCTTCTTTGAGCACCCTGAATACCGGAAGCTGGGTTATGAGTTTTCTTATGTCCCTTTTTACCCACCAGAAACGGAGGCTTTGCTGCTGCAAGCCGGCGAATATCTCTCCCAGGATGAGCTGGACATGGCCCGGGCATCCCTGGATGGTGCGCTGGCTCATATGCCCGACGATCCCTGGTTGCGCATGACGCGCGGAAATTTATTGATCCGCATGGGAGAGATAAACGATGCCTTTGAGGAGTTCTGGTCCATAACCCAAAACCACCCCTATTATGGGCCTGGTTTTTCCAGCATGGGCCTGCTGTTACTGCATTCCGGGCAAGCTTCATCAGCCCGCTTCTACCTCGAGCAGGCGGCTCATTTGGAGCCCCATAACCCGGAGATCCAGGCCCTCATCTCACAACTGCCACCCCGCGAAATAGACCGCTGAATTTCTTTGCGTCCTATGATAAAGTAGATTTGTGGTTTTCCCTTTTTCGCTCACATCCTAACAGAAAACACAATTGTCTTGTGTGAGCCCGATCGATACCCCATTGCATTCTGAGTGCCTTTGCGGGATAATCTCCGCATGGACTCCTCCCCATCCGCGAAATACCACCTGCTCACCGTCGCCAAGCGCCCGCAGCCGGGCAAGACCAAGACCCGCCTGTGCCCGCCGCTTAACGCCGCCCAGGCCGCCTCCCTTTACGAGGCCTTCCTGCTCGATACCCTGGACCTCATGCGCCAGGTCCCCGCTGTGCAGCGCACGCTGGCCTTCCTGCCCGCCGAGGCTTATGGCTACTTCGCCTCCCTGGCCCCCGATATGGACCTGGTCACCCAGCGCGGCGCCTCCCTCGGCGAGCGGCTGGACGCCCTGCTGCGCCACGCCCTGGCAGAAGGCGCAGCCAAAGCCGTGGTCATGAACAGCGACAGCCCCACCCTCCCCGCCGCCTACCTGGTGCAGGCCTTCCAGGCCCTGGATACGGCGGACGTCGTCCTGGGTCCCGCCGACGATGGCGGCTACTACCTGGTCGGCGTCAAAAAGCCCCAGCCCGGGCTGCTGCGCCCGGTGCAGATGAGCACCCCGCAGGTCCTGCACGACACCCTTGACCTAGCCCAGGCTGCCGGGCTTTCTGCCGCCCTGCTGCCGCCCTGGTTCGACATCGACGCCCCCCAGGACCTGGAGCGCCTGCGCTGTGAGCTGATGGCTTCGGAGGGCAGCCCCGCCGCCCACACCCGCCGCTGGTTCCAGGAGTCGGGCCCGATACCTTCCCATAATTGAATTAGTGCTAAAATACCATAATCGTAAGGTCTTCATGTTCGGGTTCCCGGGGAGAACACCGCAGAATTTTATTTCTCATTCCATCCTGGTACCTGGCGAGGGTTAATCCAATGCACACCATCAACAATTATTCCTGGTCAGAGACGATTTACGAAAGCCCCTCATCCCTCGTCCTCCGCGGCCAGCGCATTTCGGATGGCGAACACGTTGTGCTCAAGATGCTCAAAGGGGCGCATCCCAACCCCAGGGAGCTGTCCCGCTATCAACACGAGTACAACCTCCTGCGCTCAATCGATGTGGATACGGTCATCAAAGCCGTTGGGCTGGAGAAATATGAAAACACCCCGCTCCTCGTTCTGGAGGATTTCGGCGCCGATTCCCTGAAGAAACTGGCAGCCAGGAATCGCTTCACCCTGGAACAGCTGCTGGAGGTTTTTCTTTCTGTCGCCGTTACTTTGAGCAAGCTGCACCACCAGCACATCATCCACAAGGACATCAACCCTTCCAATATTGTCTACAATCCCCAGACCAGGATTTGCAAGCTGATCGATTTTGGTATTGCTTCCCGGGTCTCACCCAGCAGCCCGGCAGAGAGCCAGCGCGGCGCTCTTGAAGGAACTCTCGCCTACATCTCCCCCGAGCAGACTGGACGTATGAACCGCAGCGTCGATTATCGGTCGGACCTCTACTCCCTGGGGGTGAGCATGTATGAGCTCCTGACGGGGAGACTCCCATTCGAAATCCGGCAGGCTGTCGAATTAGTCCATGCCCACATTGCCGGGACACCCCCTGCAGCCAGCCAGGTGAACCCCGGCATTCCTCGCATTGTATCGGATATCATCGCCAGGCTGATGGCCAAGACCGCGGAATCGCGCTACCAGAGCGCCGCCGGCCTCGCCTCGGATCTCCAGAACTGTCTCCTCCAGCTCAAACAAGCAGGAACCATTGATCCCTTCGAGCTTGGGTTGGAGGATCGCAGCGACATTTTTTACCTGCCCCAGAAGCTTTACGGCCGCGAGCAGGAAACAGACTCCCTGCTCTCGGTCTTCAATCAGCGGGTGCTTGAAAGAGGAGAGACAACCTTGATGTTGATCTCTGGCTATTCGGGTTCCGGTAAGACCTCGCTCGCCCGGGAGATCCAAAAGCCTGTCACCCAGAGCAGCGGCTATTTCGTCTCAGGAAAATTCGACCAGATCCAGCGCGCCATCCCCTATTCGGCTTTTAAACAGGCGCTGGCCGCGTTGGTCGACAGTTGGCTTGCCGAAAGCGAAGCAAGCCTGGCTGAAATATCCGCTTCCCTGCGGGAGGCCCTGGGGGATGTCGGGCAGGTGATCGTCGATATCATTCCTTCATTGGAACTGGTGATCGGCCCCCAGCCGGTGGTCCCGGAGTTATCGGGCATCGAGGCGCAAAACCGCTTTAACTTTGTCTCCCGCAGCTTTTTCCGCTGCATCGCCTCAGCCGAACACCCGCTGGTGATCTTCATCGATGACCTGCAGTGGGCAGACCTGGCCTCGCTGAATCTCATCTCCGTTCTGCTTTCTGACCCCCGCATCAGCCACTTCTTTCTCCTCGGAGCTTACCGGGACAACGAAACCTCGCCCTCCCATCCCCTCATTCTGCTGCTGGAAGCGCTCGCCAGGAAAGGCATTGACATCCAATCGCTGCACGTGGGTAATCTTAGCGAAGAGCACCTGGCAGCTTTGTGCGCGGATGCACTGCATCGCAGCGGCGAGAGTGTGCGCGGGCTTGCCCACCTGATCCAGACCAAGACCCTTGGCAATCCTTTCTTCGTGACCCAGTTTCTGAAAGCACTCCACGCCGACGGGCTCATCGCATATGACCCTGCGGTAGGTGGCTGGCGCTTTGATCTCGGAGAGATCCTTAAGCTCGGCATCCCGGATGACGTGGTGCATTTTATGACCGCAAAGATTTTGACCCTTGCTCCCGCCTCGCAAAGGCTGCTCACCCTCGCCGCTTGCATCGGCAGCGTCTTCCATCTCGATGTGCTGAGCTTGATCTATGAAAAGGATGAGGTCCATACGCGGGAGGATCTGGACGAGGCGGTGAGCGAAGGGCTGCTTATCCCTTACGATGAGATGACCTACCGCTTTTCACACGACCGCATCCAACAGGCCTCCTATGCGCTGATGGAAGACAGCGAGAGGGTGCACCTGCAGGTTGGGCGGTCGCTCCTGGAAAACGCCGGTGAGGAGATTGCAGGGGACCGCCTATTCGAAATTACCAACCAGCTCAATGCGGCGCGGCGCCTGGTTACCGGCGCTCAGGAGCGCATAAGACTTGCCTGGCTCAACCGGGCTGCAGCCGGAATGGCCAGGAGCGCAGCCGCTTATTCCTCAGCCCTGAAGCATCTTGCTGTCGCCAAGGAGCTGCTGCCTGAAGCAGCCTGGACCGGGCAGTATGACCTTTCGTTCGCCATTTATGCCGAGACCGCCTGGTGCCTTTTCTACTCCGGCGAAACTGAAACGATCGAATCCATCTTCGAGATCTTACTCACTGCAGCACGAGACCTTCAGGACCTGATCAAGGTCCATCAGATCCGCATGGAGTTTTATCACTTGCGGGGGAAATATGCCCGGGCGGTGGCCATCCAGCAGGAGGCCTTGAAACTGCTCGGCGTGGAGGTTGACGGGGAAGAGCTTTCCACCCTCCTGGCGCGCGAGCTTGCAGCCGTCTCCGGTCTGCTGGGCGATCGCAGCATCGAGGATCTGGAATTTGCCCCTCAGATGGACTCGGCTGACCAAATTGCTGTCATGGATATTCTCAGGGGGCTGTGGACCAGCGCCTATCTCGATGCCCAGGTCGAGCTCGTCGCCTGGGCTTCGTGCAAGATGACCAACATCTCGCTCCAGTACGGCAACAATTCCCTGACCTCCTACGGCTATATGAATTACGCTTACGTCTGCGTGGCCCTGCTGGGAGAATACGAGAAGGGGCACCGCTTCGGCCAGGTGGCGATCCAGCTGGCGGAGAAGTTCGATGACCTGCTCATGCGCGGCAAGGTATACCTGTTGTTCGCCGTGTTCGTCAACCACTGGCGCGCTCCCCTGATCACCTCCCTTGAATACAGCCTGAAATCCTTCCCGCTGCTGGTGGAAAACGGCGATTGGACCTATGCCGGGTACTGCGCCGAATTCATCATCTCCGATCCCACCATCTGCGGCGTACCCTGCGACCGGCTCTACGAGGATGCTTTGCGCTACATCCCATTTCTCCAGGATAACGCCCCGGTCGTCCTGGAGGAATTCTTCCAGCCCGTCTGCCTCAATCCGCTGCTGCAGCTTCTTGGCCGCACAAAAACCGACCGAACTTTCGACGACGACCAGTTTTGCGAAGATACATTCCTGGAATACTTTAAAACCAACTCTTTGGCGTTGTCCTACTTCTACACCGTTAAGCTGCGCAGCCTGTATTGGTTCGGTTACCTAGACGAGGCGCTGGCCATGCTGGATAAAGCGGACTTTGTCGCCCAGGTGGCGCTTGCCCAGGCCAAAGTACCCGAGATCTACTTTTTCTCCTGCCTGGCCATCCTGGCTGCTTATGATAAGCTCACCCCTGCCCAGCGTGAGCAGTATGAGCTGGTCATCGCCCGTTACCAGGCGCAAATGAAAGTGTGGGCCGAGAACAGCCCCGATAATTTCCTGCACAAGTACCTGCTGGTGGAGGCGGAACGGGCGCGCTGCACAGGCCGGGACTGGGAGGCGCTCGAACTTTATGACGCCGCCATCCATGAAGCCAAAAAG
>CAIQIV010000351.1 GCA_903871905.1 uncultured Chloroflexota bacterium
CCCGATCAATTTTCTTCCAGGTGATGGTATAAGTACCATCTCCATCCAGGTTACCAATGGGGTTCAACAGCGGCGAAGCAATGACCGGGATGGAAATGGATTGAGTATTACTCCATTCGCTGGGTTTAGCAGTCAGTTTATTCCCAGTGCGAACACGGTAAAAATACTGCCCAGATTTCTGTTTTTCCCCTAAAGGATAAGAACCCTTGTTACCAGCATAATAGGTTATTGGATGGGTAAAATTTTCTGCCATATCTTCTGTGAGTGTGTAAACCTCCCCACCTGCAGACAGATTCCAGGTTGGTGTATATATACCATTTTTATCCGGGTCGCTGATCGTATTGAGTACCGGGCTGTCGGGCTTGTACACCGTGGTAAATTCTGATCCAGACCACTGGCTTGCCCCCCACTGGTTCAGCGCCTGCAGCCGGTAATAATGTTTTCCATACGATTTCTTCTCCTGCTTAACGCTGAGTTCCGTACCAGAATAAACAGATGTAGGACTGCTAAAGGAGCTATCTTTACCTTCCTCCAAATTGTACCGGCTTGCATTCAATGTGCTTTTCCAACTCACGATGTAGGACCAGTCACCTGAAGTATTGGCAATTTCATTCAAGACCGGGCTTGGGGGGACATTAATTACCACGTTTTGAACATTAGACCACAGCCCTGTACCATACTCGTTCTTCCCCTGCAGTCGATAGTAATAATTCCCCATTCCACGATTCATGATATGACAAGTCGTTTCAAGAGTGATACACACCTGTTTTACATCTTTGGTAAAAACACCGTTCGATGCCTCCTGGACGATATAGGCCTCAGCCCGTTGGACAGGTGGCTCTATCCAGGTTAGCCAGTAATCGCCATCGATACTATCAATGACCGGAGAGAGAATCGGTGCCCCTGGGGTAAGCCTGGCCATCACTAAAGGAAGCCGCGCATAATGCGTGTTTGCAGCCCGGCCGGTGTTCCAATAGAACCACAGGAAAAGCAGGACAAGAGGCAGGCACGGGATCAGCAAGAACGCCGCTGGCCTGCGCCGATTTCTCTCTCTGAGGCTGCTCATTTCGGAATTGCTTTGCTTCCACATCGACTTCATTTCCATCATAATTCAATGCCAGGATGTCTATGATTGTTCAATTCTTTCCTTTGATTATATTCGGATTACCCCACATTGGGATGACAAAATTGGTTTGTGTTGCATAAATACGGAGTGGGACTACCCACATACTCCAGGCAGTCCCACTCCATCCTATTTATCGAAACAAGGCTAATGCCAGGAGGAAACCACCTGGCTGCCCATCGAATACACCTGGTCTACCGCCCAACCCAGCCACGCCGCCATTGCAGATGCTGATTCAGGCGTCGGCGTATCCTGGATATCCGGCGCGGGTAAATCCGTGGGTTGGATCGGAGGCTCAATGGTGGGCGGCAGAGGCGGTTCATCCGTAACCGGCACTGGCGGCTCGTCCGTAGGCGGCGGGGCAAAGGTTGGCAGCGGTTCCTGGACATCCACTACGAAGGTGTCGGAAGCCGAGCCGCCCGCAGCGGTGACATCCAATTGATAGGTAAATCTTCCCGCCGCAGTCGGGCAACTGTTGTAAGATCCATTTTTATCCATGGTGTTCGTCAGCGGAGCGCCGTTAACGGTCAGAGCAATATTCGTGATTGCATCCCCGGTGACGCTCCATGACAGCACCACGCACTGCCCAACATCAACGGTGTCAGCGCTGCCAGCAAAGGACTGTATCACCGGTCCTACCGGCCCAAC
>CAIQIV010000352.1 GCA_903871905.1 uncultured Chloroflexota bacterium
AAACCCAGTATCGTATGCATTCGAGCATTTCCCGGCTGCCAAACCATCTGTTTTACTATGGCGAGCTGGAGAACGCTGCTAATGTCGATCTCAGAGCCCAGGCTGTCCTTCACAGCCGGCCCGAACCCGGCCAGGGTCTGGTGTTGTATGATCTGGGTAATATAGAAGCTAAATGTTTGAGCGAAAACGAGTCGCACAGCCGCTTCAACCTCACCAGCGCAGTTCTCGCCATCGAAAGCGCCATTTGCGCGAACCAGGATGGCAAAGTTGGGGTTGGCATTGTCACCCCGTATAATGCGCAATCGCGCTTGATCCATCGTATGCTGGTTGACCTGAAGCTGGTAGAACGGAACATTCAGGTCTCAACAGTCCACCGTTTTCAAGGCTCGGAGAAGGATGTGATTATCTTCGATACGGTGGAGGGCTACCCCAAAAAGCCCGGCTTACTGTTTGCGGACGACAACAATGAAACCAGTCTGCGATTAGTCAATGTAGCCGTCAGCCGGCCGCGCGGCAAGCTGATCGTATTGGCTCATTCGGAATTTGTGACCAGTTCACTCTCCGCTGCGAACAGCTTTCGCCGTACACTGGACTATCTGAACCAACATGGCGCGCGGAAAAACCTGTCTTTACCCGGTGATAAGCGGGATTATCTGCTCCATCCGGGGATCAGCAAACTCGATTTCTTCCCTTCCGCCGGACTGGCCCGCCAGCAGGTTGAACTTGAATTGCAAGCTGCACATGAGGAAATCGCCATCCTCTGGCCAACCAAAAAATCTCCTGTACCGTTTTCGGTATATGCATTGAAAGCGTGCAATCCTAACAAAGTGCGTTTCTTTATATCAGGCGAAGGAAGCCAGGCCTTCTATATTGGGCTTCAGAATATCCAAGTATGGGAAGGTATCCGGACTCAGCCGCTCGGACTGGTCGGCGTTGATCGAGAAACGCTGTGGGTGTATCTGGAACCTGGTAACCCTTCTGGACCGGTGATCCGGTTCGGAATGCCAAGAACCTGCCAGCTTTTATACGGATTTCTGAAGCTGGTCCCCGATCGAGAAATTCACCAGGAAACCCTGGAATCGCTCCTGGAAGCCGGGAAAAGTCCACTCGGATTGCCCTGTCCACAATGCGGGCAGCCGCTCTGGCTAGAAGAGGGGCGCTATGGGCTGTACCTGGCGTGCACTGCCCGCTGCGGCCATACTCGTAAAATTTCCGAGCGCGATGCTACCAACCTGGCCAGGTTGATGGGCATCAGTTGCAGTATCTGTGGCGGGCAGGCAGTCGGACGCCACGGCTCATACGGGGGTGTATTCCTGGGCTGTTCCGCTTATCCAAAATGTCGCTGGACAAAATCATTGGAGAGTTTGCGATGATCTTGGGTCCACACGTGAGCACCAAAAGCGTATCGGGAGCGCAACCATGAAACCAATGAGAACAAGCTGCCTGCTACTATCCCTGGTAATATTCCTTACCATACTGCTATTTGCCCTGGGCCAGGCACGGGCGCAGGCTGGCGACGAATTCCCGGCTGCCTACCTGCCCCTGACCATGAAAGAGCACGACGCCGCCTGGCGCTGGCTGCCGGTTGAACCCCTGACTCTCACACCCTCTCCAAACACCAGCGACAGCCTGTTATTGGCCATCGATTCCCAGGGGCAGACACATATCCTTTGGGATACACTTTACACCCCTCGC
>CAIQIV010000353.1 GCA_903871905.1 uncultured Chloroflexota bacterium
CGCCAGCACCAGCGCCAGGCCTCTCCTGTCTTTCTTCCTCACCCGCGAGATATACAACACCGCCGCCCCCGGCCCGGTGACCAGCAGGATCAATACTGGAGGGAGAAGAAGTTCTATCACAGGCACCCGATCCTTAGTATAACACCTTCTATCTGCAGGCCATTCGTGAAAAATTGACTTTCGTGTTTTCGTGGTTTCTTGTTTTTCGTGTATCCGTGTTATTCGTGCCTACGTGTTTTTCATGTTTTTCGTGTCTCCGTGTTTTTCGTGGTTTCGTGTTATTCGTGTTATTCATGGTTCCATGTTTTCGTGTTTCCGTGTTATTCGTGGCGGATCCAATCCTACCCGCCCATTTCTCCCGCCGGATTCTCCCCAAAATTCCGGACTTGGAGTAAACTCCACTCCACAGTTTACCGCCAATATCATTTCAAGACAGGAGTACCTCCAATGCAGAAACGCACACTGGGCAGCGCCGGCCTGGAAGTATCGGCGCTCGGGCTGGGCTGCATGGGCATGAGCAGCACCTACTACCCGCGGCCCGACCGACAGGAGATGATCAGCCTCATCCGCTCAGCCGTGGAGCGCGGCGTCACCTTCTTCGACACCGCCGAAGCCTACGGCCCCTTTGTCAACGAAGAGCTGGTTGGCGAAGCCCTGGCCCCCTTCCGCAGCCAGGTGGTCATCGCCACCAAGTTCGGCTTCAAGCTCGACCCCGTCACCGGGCGCAGCGGCACCGGCGTCGACAGCCGTCCGGAGCACATCCGCCAGGTTGCCGAAGCCTCCCTCAAGCGCCTCAAGATCGAGACCATCGACCTGTTCTACCAGCACCGCGTCGACCCGCAGGTGCCCATTGAAGACGTCGCCGGGGCGGTCAAGGACCTGGTCCAGGCTGGCAAGGTCAAATACTTCGGCATGTCTGAGGCCGGCGTCCAGACCATCCGCCGCGCCCACGCCGTCCTGCCGGTCTCCGCCCTGCAGAGCGAGTACTCCTTGTGGACCCGGGGACCCGAACAGGAAGTGCTGCCGGCCCTGGAGCAGCTCGGCATCGGTTTCGTCCCCTTCAGCCCGCTGGGGCGGGGCTTCCTCACCGGGAAGATCAATGAGCACACCCGCTTTGAGTCCTCCGACTTCCGCAGCTCCCTGGAGCGCTTCACCCCGCAGGCCATGCAGGTCAACCAGGCCCTGGTGGACCTGCTGGCCCGCATCGGCGCCCGCCAGGACGCCACCCCCGCCCAGGTCGCCCTGGCCTGGCTGCTGGCGCAGAAACCGTGGATCGTCCCTATCCCCGGGACCACCAAGCTGGCCCGCCTGGAGGAGAACCTGGGGGCCGCGGCCCTCGAGCTCACCTCCGCTGAATTGGACGAGATCAACACCGCTGCCGCTCAGATCCCCATCCAGGGCACGCGCTACCCGGAGGACCTGGAGAAAATTACCGGCTTATGATCCGGGCTGTGCTTTGCGCCCTTGCAGCCTGGCTTAACCCATTTTTTGAGGTGCTCATTTTGATTATCAGGATACAGATATGCTGAATTTTGATTTTTACAACCCCACCCACATCGTCTTTGGCCAGGGCCGGCTGGCCGACCTGGATAAACTGGTCCCGCCCGGCGCTACCGTGCTGGTCGCCTTTGGCGGCGGCAGCGCCAGGAAGAATGGCTTGCTCGACCAGGTGCACACCTTCCTCGGAAACCGCAAGGTGCTCGAGTTTGGCGGCATCGAGCCCAACCCGCGCTTCGAGACCCTGGCCATGGCGGCTGAGGTCGTACGCAGCCAGCAGGTCGACTTCATCCTGGCGGTCGGCGGTGGATCGGTGATCGACGGCACCAAGTTCATCACCCTGGCCGCCTCCTACCCTGGCGACCCCAGCGACCTGTTCCGTTACGCTTATGTCAGCGTGCCCCTGGAGGTCGTCCCCCGGGTGGTCCCCTTCGGCGCCGTGCTCACCCTGCCGGCTGCCGGATCCGAGATGAACAACGGCGGCGTGATCACCTTCCAGGGCGGGAAATTCCCCATCAAGAGCGATCTCACCTACCCCGTCTTCTCCATCCTGGACCCCCAGTTAACCTACACCCTGCCCCCAGTCCAGGTTGCCAACGGCGTGGTCGACTCCTTCATCCACACCACCGAGCAGTACCTCACCTACCCGGTGGGCGGCCTGCTGCAGGACCGCCTGTGCGAGGGCATTTTGCTCACCCTGATCGAGGTCGGCGAGCAGACCATCGCCGAGCCCGAAAACTACGAGGCGCGCGCCAATCTGGTGTGGTGCTCCACGCTGGCTCTGAACGGGCTGATCGGCGCCGGCACGCCGGGAGATTGGGCCACCCACTGGCTCGGCCACGAGCTGACCGCCGCCTTTGGCATCGACCACGGGCAAAGCCTGGCTATCATCCTGCCCCCCCTGCTGGAGGTGCGCCGCTCATACAAGCGGGAGAAGCTGCTTCAGTATGCCGGGCGCGTTTGGAACATCACCCGCGGCAGCGACGATGAGAAGATTGACCTGGCTATCCAAAAAACCCGGGATTTCTTCGAGCGCCTGGGCGTCAAAACCCGCCTGTCCGAGTACGGCGTGCGTCCCGACCAGATCCCCATGCTCGTCGAAATGCTCAAATCCCACGGCCGCACCG
>CAIQIV010000354.1 GCA_903871905.1 uncultured Chloroflexota bacterium
GCCCGCATGAATGATAACCAGCTCGCCAGGGTTCGCAATCGCAAGGTCGGTTTCATCTTTCAAAGCTTCAACCTGCTGGCGCGCTCATCGGCGCTGACCAATGTGGAACTACCCATGCGCTATGCAGGCGTGGGTGTACGGGAGCGCCACCGCAATGCCGTCGCTTCACTGGAAGCCGTTGGGTTGCAGGATCGCATGCACCATCGGCCCAAGGAGCTCTCGGGGGGACAGCAGCAGCGCGTGGCCATCGCCCGCGCCCTGGTTAACAATCCATCCATCATCATGGCGGATGAGCCGACCGGCAACCTGGATTCAAAGACCGGCGTCGAGATCATGGATCTCCTGCTGCGCTTGAACCGTGAGCGCGGCGTTACGCTGATCATTGTCACCCATGACCCTGAGGTTGCCTGCCACGCCAGCAGGATAATCCACATTCGGGACGGACAGGTAGAAAATCCATAAAGCCTGTTCGGTCCTGATTTCTGGACCGAACAAGCCCGTATTAAATCAAAAAGGCTGCCAGAGCTTTTATCCAGGCAGCCTTTTGTTATTTTAGAAGATAGACTTCAGATCAAGGCTCCTCAACCCAGAAGTTGACGGATGTCATGGCGGAGGATGCATTCGGGGTAGCACCGGAGGCAAAATTGCTCACAAAGGACTGTTCAATAAAGGGCGTGCCAGACCAGGGCACATTTCCTGACCAGGCGCCCACACCGCCAGCCCAGGTTGTAAACCCGCCGCTCCAGGCGCCTACACCACCCGACCAGGCCCCTACACCACCACTCCATGCACCCACGCCGCCCGACCAGGCCCCTACACCACCGCTCCAGGCACCCACGCCGCCTGACCAGGCCCCTACACCACCACTCCAGGCACCCACCCCGCCTGACCAGGCCCCTACACCGCTCATCCAGGTGCTGTAACCGCCGCTCCAGGCGCCTACACCGCTGTCCCACTGCCAGTAACCGCCATCCCAGTCACTGAACGGTGCTTTCAGCCGGAAGGTCCCACTCTGCTCATCAAAATATGAATACCCTTCGTAGTGGATAGCCCCAGCCAGGTCGGCCTGAATATCCATCCCCTGGTTCGCCTGCCCATCCACCACCGCTGAGACAGCGTCAGCAGCATTCAACCGGCCAAATCCCTGCTGCCAGATGCTGTACCCGGCTTCGGTGGTCACCGGATCAACCCAGGGGAACGCTGTAACCTGTAGACGATACTTTACCTGGTTCGGGGTCAGGCCTGGGGTTTTTGAGAGAATGAGGGCGGCCACACCAGAAACCACTGCCGCAGCCTGTGAAGTTCCAGCCATGGAGAAATAGAACGGGGTGATTTGATTGGCCTGGTGATTACGGTTCAGATAGCTCCAGGGCATCATCGTGGAAACCATGTGCGCTCCGGGAGCAATCACATCTGGCTTGACAAATCCATCCAGGGTGGGACCAGAAGCCGAGAAGGGGGCAATATAATCGTCATTCCAATCATCTGGGGTGAAGTTGTCGGTGAAGGCACCCACCGTGATAACGTAAGGATTGTTTCCCGGCACACCGACAGTCATGGCATTCGGACCAGTGTTACCGGCAGCGGCTACCACCACGATCCCCGCAGCCCAGGCCCGCATCACTGCCTGGTTCAACGGGTCAGCCCAGTAGGTCGAGAGCACCGGTGCAACCAGGGACAGGTTCATCACCCGGATATTGTACTGGGAGGCGTTGGCTACCACCCATTCCACACCCTGGATCACCCGCTCGTAGGTTCCAAAACCCTGCTCATCCAGGACACGCACCCCAACCAGGTTGACGCCTGGAGCCACGCCATCAAACTCACCATCTGCACCAACAGCTGAATTGGCAATAATGCCAGCCACGTGCGTGCCGTGCCCATTGGGATCCAGCGGCAACCGCCGGTTTTCCACGAAGTCTTTCCAACCGACAACACGAACGTCCGGGCGGCCTTTCTTGTCCAACAAGAAAGCCGGGTGCCAGCCAAGTCCTGTATCAACCAAAGCAACGGTGACATGCTTACCGATCGTTCCCTGGTTCCAAACGACATCGGCGCCAATCACATCTGGATAATCGGTAGCGGGAACCTCATTGCCTTTTCCATTCCCAACCCCAGACACCTGCACAACCTGGTTCAGCGTGATAGCCCGGATGCTGGTCTCTTTCTGTAAAGCGGCCACTGCTGCTGGTGAAAGTTGTGCTCCAACCCCACCAATGATCGCCAGGCGAGAGGTCACCTCACCGCCGTACTTTTCAACCAACCGTGCTGCCTGCTCAGAAGATACACCCTGTACAATGTATGAACCGCGAGCTGCCTGGACCCGGTACCCACTAGCTGGTGAGAATAATAGACCGGAAACCAGCGCGCATAGCAAGAGCCCGTAGACCAGAACCTTTCCGAAAGATTTTCCACCGATGTTCGCGTTCATGGCGAACCTCCTGTTGCCAATCGTCAGGGCTTTTTACCCTGGAACTCCGTAGAACAAAAAATGGGCCCTTTACTGCTAGGCCCATCAATAAAGACAAATTTGATTGTCCTCATTTCGGTAGCCTGGCAATCATCATCGGAGGGAAGGACCGATCTTAGACCCAGTGGCTTTGCGTCCCCAGCTTTCGCTGGGTTTGCCATTTCGAACTATCTACAGTATAGCATAATTTCATAATAATTCAATTATACCTTACAAATTTGAAAGGACAAATTGGGGCCGATATTTCCCTGCAGAAGGCAAGTATTCATCCACACACCCGATTCTTCCAGACAAATCGAAAGAGAGGATTCTTTTTGATCTTTTTTGAGCGGTGTGGTAAACTTGTCAGTTGGAAATTTGCCTCGAGAAGAATTTACAAAATCATTAGATTTTAGGAGAAAAAAACATGGCTGAAAAGAAATGGGTATACCTGTTCAACGAAGTCGAACAGGCCGAAAAATATGCTGGTAGTTGGGATGGCGTCCGCGCCCTTTTGGGTGGCAAAGGCGCGGGCCTGGCCGATATGACTCGCGCTGGCGTGCCGGTGCCCCCAGGGTTCACCGTAACCACCGAAGCTTGCAACGCTTACCAGGCAGCCGGGGAAAAGTTCCCAGAAGGAATGTGGGACCAGGAACTGGCTGCGCTGAAGATAGTCGAAGAGCAGACTGGGAAGAAATTTGGTGATCCTACCAATCCACTGCTGGTTTCCTGCCGCTCTGGCGCCAAGTTTTCGATGCCCGGTATGATGGATACCGTCTTAAACATTGGCCTGACTGATGTATCGGCAGAAGGCATGGTCAAAAGTACTGGCGATGCGCGCTTCGTCTATGACTCATACCGCCGCCTGGTGCAGATGTTCGGCGAGGTGGTGCTAAATATCCCAGATGAAGCTTTTGAGCACCCATTGGATGCATTCAAGGCAGAGAAGGGCGTCAAAGCGGACACCGAGCTGAACGCAGAAGACTGGAAAGAACTGACCGAGATCTTTAAGAAAATTGTGCGCGAACATAAGGGCTTTGACTTCCCCCAGAATCCTCTGCAGCAGCTGAGCCTGGCCACCGAGGCTGTGTTCAAGTCCTGGAATGGCAAACGCGCCGTGGACTACCGCAACGCTGCAGGCATCGCCCATGACCTGGGCACTGCAGTCAATATCTGCACCATGGTCTTTGGCAACATGGGCAACGAGTCCGGCACGGGCGTCGCCTTCACCCGCGATCCATCTACCGGCGAGCGCAAACTGTATGGCGAATATCTGCTCAATGCCCAGGGCGAGGATGTGGTAGCTGGCATCCGCAACACCACCCCTATTGTTGCCATGGGCAAGGACCTGCCCGAAGCTCACGCACAGTTCCTGCAGATCTGCGAAAAACTTGAAAAACACTATAAAGATATGCAGGACGTGGAATTCACCATCGAAAACCGCAAGCTGTGGATGCTCCAGACCCGCAGCGGCAAGCGCACCGCCAAGGCAGTCGTGAAGATCGCTGTGGATATGGCCAATGAAGGCCTGATCACCCGCGAAGAAGCCGTTCGCCGCGTTTCCCCTGAGAATGTAGACGCATTGCTTCACCCGCAGTTCGATCCCAAGGTCCTGGATTCCGCCAAGAAAGATGGGCGCGTCTTCGCCAAGGGTGTCAACGCATCTCCTGGCGCTGCCGTAGGCCGCATTTACTTCGATGCAGACACCACTGAGCGCAAGAAAAAAGAAGAGGGCCAGGATGTCATCATGGTGCGCCCGTTCACCAAGCCGGACGATGTCCACGGCATGCTTGCTGCCAAGGGCATCCTGACCAGCGAAGGCGGTGCCACGTCTCATGCCGCAGTGGTTGCCCGCCAATTTGGTGTGCCCTGCGTAGTCGGCGCGTCTGAGATCCGCATCAGCCTGGACAAGCGTGTTATGGAAGCTGGCGGCGTGGTGGTTAAAGAAGGCGAGTGGATCTCGGTCGATGGTTCCACCGGCCTGGTATACCTCGGCCAGATCCCGACCGCGGCTCCGTCACTCGAAGAGCAGACCGAGCTGCTTACCCTGCTCAGTTGGGCAGATGAAATTTGCGCCACCCCTGGCATCCGCCAGGCCCCTGAAGGCTGGCCGACCACCGGTCTGCA
>CAIQIV010000355.1 GCA_903871905.1 uncultured Chloroflexota bacterium
TACGCTCTCATCTCGATTCCTTGTTTGATATCCGATTAATTCTACCCGATAACAGGCGCACGATATTTCCTGTTTACAAAGCGCATTCACCTTACGCATATCATAACATCCAAAATATGGGCGGTCACCGGTCGCCCTAGCAAGGGGAGGGCATAGAGTCCAGTAGAGTCTGTAGGCGGGCGCGCAACTCGGGGGAGGCGGGAAGCAGGGGCTTACGCGGCTGACCAAGCGGGCGACCAAGCATTTCCAAGCCGGCTTTTGCCAGGGCTACGTACTGTCCGCTGTTTTCGAACAGGTCGAACAAGGGGCGAACTTGCCTGTAGTATTCCCAGGCGCGGGGGTAATCCTGCTGCTCGACCATCAATTCGTACAGCCGGACACATTGTCTGGCAGCCACATTGGCCGGGGCGGCGATCCAACCAACGACGCCCATAGCAAACATCTCCAGCGCCAGGGTATCACAGCCGCACAGCACTTCAATCTTATCGCCCGCCAGCAAGTTGATATCTACGATGCGCTGCATGATACCGGCGCTCTCTTTGAGCGCCACGATATTATCAATCTCTGCCAGGCGAGCAACGGTGGCGGGTAAAATATCGGAGCCAGACGTTCCGGGGTTATTGTAAACAATCACTGGCAGCGCTACATTTTTGGCAATCGTAGAATAATGGTAATACAACTCATCCTGGCTGAGATGGCCGTAGTAAGAGGGTACGACCATGACGCCATCAACGCCCAGGTCCTGGTAATAGCGCGAATAGGCGATGACCTCTGCGGTGGCGCAGGCAGCCGAGCCGGCGATTACCGGCAACTGGCGGTGGACTTCGTCCACCGTAATAGCAACCACCTGCTTACGCTCCTGCTCGGATAGGAAGGCAAATTCGCCGGTGCTGCCGCAGGGAATGATGCCGTGGACCTTACACTCGTCAACCAGCCAGCGGATATGGCGGCGCAATGCAAGCTCATCCAACTTACCCTGCTCGTCAAAAGGAGTGCAGACGACGACATAAACTCCGGTGTATTTTTTATCCATATATGATCTCCTTGTTATAATGATTATAACTGGTCGAAGTAAAAAAACGTGATCGTTCCAAAGAGTGAAATCAAAATGTCTATCCAGCCTCATGAACATTATGTGTTGCGCCGGCTTGCCGGGCGAGTAGCAGAGCTTGCAAATCGTCCAATTGAATATGAAAAGCGCCAGCTATGGTATGAACATAACCAGCTCAAGCCTACCCGACCGCTGATATTCTGCGACCCCGAAAACGGCTGGAACGAGATCATCCCATCTACCGATCTAGAGTGTCAGAGCCAACTCGCCCGTGAGTGGGAAACAAGGCTGCGAAAAGAGATCTTTTGGGGAGAACAAATGGGGGATGATCGGGTGGTTGAGGCTGTGTTCGATATTTTTCATGTCTACACGGAAAGCGATTGGGGAATGCATGAGATTCGGATCGGCGGCGAGGGAGGCGGATCCTACACCTGGGAACCACCGCTAAAAGATTACACAGATTTTTCAAAATTACACTTTCCGAAAATTAATATTAACTATGAAGCAACTGAACAGGCTCTTTCGATAGCCAATCAAGTGTTTTTGGATCTGCTTCAGGTGCGCCTCAAGACAGACTGGTGGTGGTCAGTAGGTATGACCTGGGCATTAATCAAATTACGCGGCCTATCCCAAGTAATGTATGATATATACGATCACCCAGATGATCTCCACCGGTTAATGGCGTTTTTAAGGGACGGAACCCTCGCTAAGCTCGATTACCTTGAGCAACATTCCCTTCTGAGCTTGAATAACGATGGGACATATGTTGGCTCAGGTGGATTTGGGTGGACAAATGAACTCCCACAACCTGATTTTGAGGGACATGTGCGAATAAGCGACTTGTGGGGGTTTGCTGAAAGCCAGGAGACAGTGGGGGTATCGCCAAAAATGTTTGATACGTTCATATTTCCGTACCAGTATCCGATCTTGGAAAGATTCGGACTAAACTGCTATGGATGTTGCGAACCATTGGACAA
>CAIQIV010000356.1 GCA_903871905.1 uncultured Chloroflexota bacterium
GGTTGATCCGTAAAGCAGACGTCTGCATTGTCCCCTACCGGAGAGATGTCTTCACCGATGGAATCCTCCCAACCAAGTTAATGGAGTATGCCGCCCTGGGCATGCCAGTCATAGCAGTTCGCACCCCGGCTATCTCTGCATACTTTGATGAAAATATGGTCGAATTCTTCACCCCAGGTGATGTACGCGATCTGGCTCGCTGCTTCCTTGAGTTACATCAGGATAGAGCTCGCCTGATCCAGCTTTCCTATCATGTTCAACAATTCAATAAAAGGTATACCTGGTCCACCCAGAGCGCTCAATATTTTCAATTGGTAGCACAGTTAGGATGAACACCTTACAAGACTTTCCAATGAATATTTTCTCGATCCTTTGAGGCACAACACCATGGGAAAAATCAATAAAAGTCTGTCAAAACTTGTCTCAAACATCCTTAAAAACGTAGTCTACACTTCAAGGAGTGGTCTGATCGAGGGAATGCGGCGGCGAGGTGGCTCCGGATTTCTTCCATGGAAAAAGCCCCTGACAAAGGAACACCAATTCTTGAAAAGCCTGGATTATGGAGGAAAGACAATCTATGATGTGGGGGGCCACATTGGGTTGATCACCATGTTTTTTTCTCGCGAAGCAGGCCCGGACGGTCAAGTTGTTACCTTCGAACCGAATCCTCAAAACTATGCCTCAATCTTGGACCATCTGCAGATTAATAATATAACCAATGTAAAGGTTTTGAAAATTGGTCTTGGGAGCAAGAAGGATGTTATTCAATTCGTAGTACCTGACTCGGCGCTCGGAACCGCCAGCCCGGAGAAACAGCAGCAATATCGCCAGGGAAATCTGCAAACATTCCAGATAGAAATCGACACCCTGGACCACCTGATTGAAGAACATCACCTTCCTTCTCCTGGTTTCATAAAAATTGATGTGGAAGGGTTGGAACTTGATGTTTTACACGGTATGCCCCATACCCTAAATCAGTTCAGACCCGTCATATTTCTAGAATTGCATGGGGTCAAAGAACGGGAGGTCCTGGAATTCCTTCTGTCTCATGACTATCGGATCCACCAGGTAGAAGACGATTTTGATATATCCCAAAATAACATTGAAAAAGCTCACGGTCACCTATACGCATTACCTTAGTTCGTAGACTGTTGGCACAGGAGGTCAAGGATGGATTGGGCAAATCGCATGGCAGAATTGGTGGAGGATTGGAATTTCCTCTATCACAGGGATGGCGCCAGGGCTACCCTCTCTGCAATATTGACCGATCTTGCCAGGCTCCCTTACCGGCGCCTGAATTTCCTGGTCTTTGCGCGCTCTTTACTCGAGCCCCTGCCCGATTTCCAGCCCAAGATCCCCATCGATATCAGGCCTTTTGAAGCAGGGGACTTAAAATTTGTGCGCGAATTGGTTCTCCCATCCGAGGCAAAGCTTTTTGAGGCGCGGCTGGCTAACAACCATACCGGATTAATTGGCTTTTCCCAGGGCCAGCCAGTGGGATATGCCTGGGGAAGCCCCAAAATTGACCCGGCTATCGAGCGGTTTCCCAAAGTTCAGGCTGAAGAGCAGCGCCCGGTTTTGCTCATCCGATGCCTTCATCATAAACGGCGCCTGGCTGGTGTAATACA
>CAIQIV010000357.1 GCA_903871905.1 uncultured Chloroflexota bacterium
GCAGATTAAAACCTTGGACGACATGCCGGACCCAAACCAGATCACCAGCAGTGGGGCAATCGCCACCACTGGCACCGATTGGCTGGCTACGATATATGGGGCCAGCAGGCGTTCCACCGCCGGGGATTTTGCCAGCAGGTAGCCCAGAAGCGTGGATAGGGTCACGCCGATCACCAGTCCGGCCAGCACTTCTTGCAGCGTCACCCATGAATGGCGCAGCAGGCTTCCATCCTGAGCCACCTGGACCATCCGTTCCCATACCTGCGAGGGCGTGGGCAGGATGAAGGTAGGAAAGCCGGCAGCTCGCCCGGCCCATTCCCAGAGCAGCATTGCTACACTGACCGAGACGATTACCAGGATCGCCCCGGGGAATGATCCGGCTTGGACAAAAGGATTGTGATTTTTGTGTGGATTGATGGCAGCCATATACCTTCCACTGGCGGGACTTGCACCCTTCCTGGGAATAGAAAATACCCCAGGCCAATTCAGGCCTGGGGCAAGGCTCAACGCAGCCATATGGAAGCATCCTGAATACAATCAGACGCCAACCCTCTTCCATCCGGACTCTACCGTCGGCTATGGACTTTCACCATATCATGCCTTGTGCTGGTGCAGCACTCGGCTCGCGGGCTTTACCGCCGATCGGGAATTGAAGCTCGCGCTTCTCACCCTGCCCCGAAGGTTGCTCTGTGACTCTCTTTGCGTTAATTATAACTTCTTCTATCTCACCGGTCAATATTTTCCAGGCTGAGGCGCAGCGCCTGGATGTTCTCCTTCACCGAGGCTTTCTGGTTAAAAACCGCTGATCCGGCGACCAGCACATTGCCTCCGGCCTGGGCGATCTGCCGGATATTTTCAGCCTTGACCCCACCATCTACCTCGATGTCCACGTGCCCCAGGCCGCTGGCGTCCAGCATGCCGCGCAGCGCGCTCAGCCGCCGTGAGCTGCCTGGAATATAGGCCTGGCCGCCAAATCCCGGGTTGACCGACATGATCAACACCATGTCCACCTCGCTCAGCACCTCAGACAGGCTGACCAGCGGGGTGCCCGGGTTGAGCGTCACCCCGGCTTTGACGCCCAGTTCCTTGATCTGCTGTAGAGTGCGGTGTAAATGGGGGCAGGTCTCAACGTGGACGGTGATGATCCCTGCTCCAGCTTCAGCAAATGCCGGGATCATCTGTTCAGGGCGCTCGATCATCAGGTGGACATCCAGCGGGACGCCGCCCGCTTCAGCGATGGGGCGGATCGCCGAAACAACCAGCGGCCCCAGGGTCATATTGGGTACAAACTGCCCGTCCATGACATCGACATGGATCAGGTCAGCGCCAGCCTCCACGGCTTCCTGGACCTGCTCGCCCAGCCGGGCAAAATCTGCCGAAAGAATCGAAGGGGCGATCTTAATCGGGTTCATGGGCGTTGGATGACGCGAATACCATCGGCGCCAGCTACGATGATCTGCTCGGCCATTCCCAGGAACAAGCCGTGGCCGACTACTCCGGGCTGGTCATTGAGCGTTCGATCCAGGGCATAGGCATCGGCGATGCCGTTTTCAAACCAGCAGCGGACCAGGTAATTGCCGTTATCGGTGATAAAGGGGGTACCCCCCTCATCGCACCACAGCTCCGCCCGGCAGCCCAGGGAGGCCAGCCAGCGGATATGGGTTTTGGCTTCATACTGCGTGATCTCAACGGGCAGCGGTCCCCTGCCGAGCTGGGAGACCAGCTTTGATTCATCTACAATCACAATAAAATGGTCGGTGTGGCTCTCCACGATTTTCTCGCGCAGCGCCGCTTTTCCCAGGCCTTTGATCATGTTCAACTGAGGATCGACCTCGTCTGCCCCATCTACCGCCAGGGCCAAATGCGGGTGCTCGAAGAGCGTGGTCATCGGGATGCCCCAGTTTGTGGCCCGGCGCTCCGTGTCCTGGGACGTCGGCACCACCTGGATTTCCGCTAACTTTCCGCTTTTTAAGCTTTCTCCCAGCAGGTCAGTAAAGAACGCTGTGGTAGAGCCAGTCCCCAGGCCAATCACCATCCCATTTTGCACCGCTTCCAGGGCGCGGTTTGCTGCAAGCTGTTTTAGATTCATTTTGTTCCAAAAAGTATCCTTTCTTTTTGATATTGTTGTATAGCTATCCAGATCAGTCCCGCTGCCACCGCCAGGGTGAAGAGCATGGACACGATCACATACCCGGGCTGGATCGATTCGCCGCGCATCAGCTGATTAATCAGCAGTTGCTGGCTGAAAGTGGGGATCAACATGGCCCATACGGTCGGTTTAACGGGTAAGAACGCCAGCCCGAGGCCTGGCAGCGCCGGGATGATCGGCAGGAGCCCGACATAAGTTTGGGCTTCCTTGAAGCTGCGCGTATAGGAGGCGATGATCATTTGCAGCCCCGAGGCCAGGGGGATCATAGGCAGGGCAACCAGGAAGATCCCGAACAGGGCCTGTAGATCCAGTGAGAGCTGGATCCCGACGTATTCTTCCAGGGGAAAGACATTAAATGCCACGGCGAAAGCCACCAGGTTGGCAAACAAAGCCAGCGTGGCAAAGGGCAGCGAGGCCAACAGTTTGCCGGTCACCATCTCCCAGCGCGCTGCTGGGTTGATCAGCAGCGGTTCCAGAGAACCCCTTTCCCGTTCACCAGCAGTCGCATCGATGATCACGTGCATACCGCCCATGAAGACCACCATGACCACGAAATAGGGCATCATGTTGAGAAAGATCATCGCTTGGCTCTGGGGTGTGGCAACATCCACCCTTTCCACCGCCAGGGGTTCCAGGATCACCGGGCTGACCCCTCGGGCAATCAAGCGCAGGGCAGCGGTCTGCTGGTTGTAGGCCTCCAGGAGCTGGCGCACCCGGCTCATGGAAGCCATGGCCGATTGGCGGGATGTATCCACGACCAGGCGCACAGTGGCCGGCGCACCGGCAGAGAACTGCGTCTTGAAGCTTTCCGGGATGACCAGCACAAAATCCAGGCCCCCGCTGCGCACCTCGCCCTCGGGGTCTGCAGGGCCGGGCTGGATCTCTGCCTCGTTCTGCCGCAGGAACTCTACCAGGGTGGGGGCATTCTGCTCCCCCACCAGCGGGATCTGCAGCCTTTTATCCTGCTGGTCTTTGTACATCGATTTTCCCACGATGATGATAATCAGCAGAAGCAGGCCAGGGCCAATCAGCGCGCCGATCAGGCCGCTGACCAGTGAGCGGCGGTCGCGCAGGTTATCAATCACCTCTTTGGAGAAGATCACACCGATGCGGTCCCTGGCGCTCATACCCTGGATAACCCTTCCTCCGTGCCGGTAGCGGTGATGAACGCCTCCTCCAGGTTGGCGGCTCTCGTAGACTGGATCAACTCATCCGCCGTACCGCTGGCGGCAACCACTCCCTGGCTCAGGATCACTATCCGGTCGCACAGGGCGCTGACCTCCTGCATGATGTGGCTGGAGAACACTACGCATTTTCCCTCGCCCCGCAGCCTGAGAATAAAGGTGCGCATCGCCCGTGTGCTCACCACGTCCAGTCCGTTGGTGGGCTCGTCCAGCAGGATGTTGGGCGGGTCATGCACCAGGGCGCGGGCAATTGCTACTTTGACCCGCTGCCCCGAGGAAAAACCCTCTGTCCTGCGGTCGAGGATATCCTGCATATCCAGCAGCTGGCCGATCCGCTGGATGGCCTCTTCCAGGGAACCCCCGCTCAACCCATGCAGGCGGCCATAATAGCGGATATTTTCTCTTCCAGTCAGGCGCGGATACAGACCGTGGCTGTCGGGTAATGCGCCGATCCTTTTTTGCACTTCCAGAGACGCCTGCTGGCTGTCAAAACCGTCCACCAGGGCCTGCCCGCTGTCTGGGCGCAGCAGGGTATATAGGATGCGCAGGCAGGTCGTTTTTCCGGCGCCGTTTGGCCCCAGCAGCCCGGTGATCTCTCCCCCTTGTGCCTGGAAGGAAATGCCGCGCAGCGCCTGGACCGCGCCAAAGGATTTATACAGCCCACTGACCTGGATCATTTACGGCTGTGGCCCTGAATAGTTGACAAAAAATGGCATGGCTTTGATCTCCTCGACACAGCCTGTATCCAGCCCACGCGTGGTTCCCTCCTCGATGAATTGGGCTGCCAGGCGGGGGATGCAGCCGCGAAAGATCAGGTTATGTCCCTGTCCCGGCGCTACCACGGATATACCGTTGGGGAAGCCCTCCAAAACCCGGCTGGCGTTTTCTGCCGGGGTCACCGGATCTGCCGCACCCGAAAGCAGTAGCGCTGGCGTTTCAGAATGGACGGGATCTTTGAACCCTTTCGGCGCAGGATCGTGCGGCCATATTTCGCAGATCTTGAACATGTCATCAGAGAGCGAAGTGCCCAGGTAGGTATCCTGGTTAGCCTGGGCTGCCTGTGCGGGGGTGAAAAAGGGGATATCCTCCGAACATAGAACAGACAGGCTCACCCCATTGCTGATTGAATTGGCAAGCTGGCCGACCAGGATCAGGTATTGGGAAGCCATGAGCCGGTAATCCTGGCTGGCTGCTGTGTGGTGGATCAGGAGTGGAATCAGCGCCGCCGTTTCGGGCGTGTAGCTCAGCAAGCGGATCGTGGTCGCCATCCGTTCAGGGGTGATCTCTAATCGGGTCACTTCACCGGAGACCGGGTCTGGGAGGGTGACGTCTCTTGGTGCCTGCTTAAGCTGCTGCATCAGCTGCTGGAATTCCTGGTCGACTCGTGGAAATGCCTGGCTGCAGGCAGGTTCCGACGCGCAGCGTGCAAAGATGGCATCCAGCGCCTGCTGTGCATAACGGGCTTCATTCAGTCCCAGGGCAGTATCTTGTGGCACCACGCCATCCAGGATCACGGTCCGTACCTGATCAGGGAAAAGCTTGAGATAGGTAAGCGCAGCTCGTGTGCCATAAGAAACACCATACAGGTTGATTTTTCCATATCCCAGGGCTTGGCGTACCTGGTCCAGGTCTGCTGCTGCCACCCAGGTCGTGTACTGGCGTGGGTCACCTTGAAACTGATCCAGGCACTGCCTGATCTGCTGCTCCTGCTCCGGCTGCGTCCCTGTCTCGTCCTGGCTGGAACATTCCAGGGGGGCGGATTTCCCCGTTCCCCTCTGGTCGACCAGGACAATATCGCGTTTCTGGTGAATGCGCTCAAAGGCTCCTGATAACTGCAAGTAGCTTTCGCTGGCAGCCTGGCCCGGTCCTCCGGCCAGGATGAATAGGGGGTCCGGCGCCGGGCTGCGGCTGATTGCCGGGATAACCGCTGTGAACAGCTCGATCGGTTTGCTGTCTCCCGGCTGGCGGTTTTCAGGTACAACAAGCCTACCGCACCTGGCTGCCATGCGGATGGAAATACCCGGGGCTGATAGCTGGCAGTCTTCCAGGCTGAGCGTGGCAGCGCCATGCTCTCCCTGCCTACCTACCGCAGCACAGCCTGCCAGCAGGCAGGCGATGAGAAGGACGCTCCATTGACGGGCAATGGAAGGCTGTGCAAAAATCATAATCCCGGGTTCGTTCAGCCTTTTCTCCGGGCGACCATGCGGGTGAAGCCCAGGTACTGCCCGGCATCCGCCTTGACCAGCTCGGCTTCCTTCGAGTCGTAAGGGTAACCGCGGTGCAGCCTGACCTCCAGCCAGGTCAGCCAGTGTTTCCATCCATCCGGGATCATATCTGCCTGGCTGATTTCGACCATATCTGACTTTTCCCAATGCGTGCGCCACCACATCGGGCTGTGGAAGGTGTAGTATTCGGGTTCCCAATAGGGTTTCATGTGATCAGGCAGCTCAAGGCTCAATTCCTGCGTAACCCCGGGCACCACTATCCCGATCTGGCCGCCGGGTTTGACAAAGCGCACGTAGTTATTACTCAGGTAGAGATCATCTGTCCCAAAGTAATGGTAGGCATCCATGCTGACGATGGCATCGAAAAAGTCCTGGGCAAAGGGCAGGTTATGAGCTTCGGCGTGAATAGGAAATACCTGCTGGTCCATGTTGGCTGCCTGGATGCGCTGCCAGTTTTCATTCGGCCCGATCCACAGATCCGTGGCCCACACCTGGAGGCCAAACTCCTTGGCCAGGAAAATGGAGCTGATGGCGCGACCGCAGCCCATGTCCAGCACCCGCATGCCGGGTTTCAGGTCCATGACCTGGGTCAATGCCTCGGTTAGCCAAAGCACGTTTGGCCCCATCTGGTTCTCAAGCGCCCAGCGTGGATTGTAATTTGCTGAGCGGGGAAATTGTTCCTCAAACCATTGCTCAGACATCACGCACCTCCATATGGCAAAGATGATTGGATATTATATTGCAAAAATTCTCAATATGAACATAGGATTAGAAGGAATTTGAAAGATTCTGATCTCCTCTGCGGTTTGCTCAAGTTGCCAGCAGCGCCAGGAAGCGCTCCAGGTCGTATAACGCCACCTGTCCTGCCGGTGAGCCTTGGGACAGGTATCCCAACCGGAAGATTTCCATTGCCACGTCAAAAGCATGCTCGGTTTGCGGCAGCTCAACAAACACGACCGGCGCCCCTGCCATCTGCAGCTGCTGGTACATCTCCCGAGCGGCTGCCGTGGGCACGGTGGAATCATGCGCGCCATAATGCAGCAGGGTGGGGGGGCAGTCCTGAGCAGCATAAACAACCGGCGAGGCAGAGCGATACGCCTCGGGTCTCTCGTCCAGCAGGCCTCCCAGTAGATTGCGCATCATCTGGTGGTGCGTGATAGGGTAGATATTCAGGCGGGTCTGCGTCAGGTTTTTCTTGTTCGATTTCTCCTGGGCAAAGTCCTTTTCTTTGTGCCCCAGGAATTTCCCGGCATGATCGTAGTATGCAGCCATGTCTGTTGGCCCATACAGGCTGGTGACCCCTCGGACTGAAAGGTTCCGGCTTTTCAATTCAGCAGGGATCCATTCGTCTTGCTGGCTGGCGTAGGCAGCCAGAAGCGCCAGGTGGCCTCCGGCTGATGCGCCGCCGATCACAATGCGCTCCGGGTTAACTCCCAGGCGCCGGGCGTTGTCCTTCATCCATGCTATGCTGCGATACACATCCCCCAATATCTCAGGAAACGACACCTCAGGGCACAGGCGGTACGCCACATCCATGACTACGTGACCCTGCGCAGCCAGGTGGCGGAAGTAAGTCCGGGTGCCAAAGTCCTTATCCAGGAAGTGCCAGCCGCTGCCGTGAAAGAACAGGTAAGCCAGGCCGGATGGCTGGACGCTTTCGGGCGGGCGCCACAGGTCGCACAGCAGCCTGCGTCCGCTGCCCGGAATCGTCCAGAATACCATGTCTCGCTCCCACCTCGAGGTGGGAACCTCCGGCAGGTGCCAGTTCCAACGCCGCTTCAGCATCCAGCGTTGGCGGGCTGCCGGAATTTTCTTCATCCAATCCTTGCCAAAGACGCGTTCGAACCCGGGCTGCGTGGCGACCACGGCCTGGAAATGATTTGCCAGGGACAGCGCCCCCAGCGCGCTCAGCATAGCGGTCGCTGGCTGGCGCCCCAGAATCCCACATACCGCGGTCAGGATTCCCAGCAGCGCCAGGAACGGCGCGGCCGTACCGCTGATCAGCTTGGGCAGTACGAGCACCCCGGTTTTGGGTGACCGCACGCGGTAATGCACGCACAACCCCAGGCCAAACACGAGCAGGCTGGCCAGGCGCAGGATATTCTGCACAAAGCTTTTTAAAATGGACATGCTTGCCTCATTTGTAATCTGGCAGATAAACCCACGATGTTGGAATACAGGTATCCTGAATTGTAATCCGATTTCCTGAGAAATGCCTGCCCTGCTGGAATTTGAGCAGCCTATCCTTTCAGATTCCTTACAATTTTGAAAGGCCGTATCTTTATCTGCCTGGATTCGACCTATGGGATAGACCTGCTGGAAAAATGAAAATTGTCACAAGTTTACAAATAGGGTCAGATTTGGAGGTTAATGTGAATGGTGTTTTAGAAAGTGAAATGCAATCCGGTGCAGCCAGGAACAGGGTGAACCGGCGTGACTTCTTGAAGATGTGCGGCCTGGTGGCTGCAGCGTTATCCCTCCCTGGGCGCTATGCCCATCAGATTGCCGATGCCCTGGCCGCTGCCCCCCGCCTGCCGGTAGTCTGGCTGGAGTTCCAGGACTGCACCGGCGATACCGAGTCCTTCCTGCGCGCCAGTCCGGTTCAGGACCCGCTGCAGTCAGGGAAGACGGAGCCTCAAATCACCGATTTATTGTTGGACCACATTTCACTGGACTATCACGAGACCATCATGGTGCCTTCCGGTTTGAATGCAGAGAAATCCCTGTCCGATATTGTCAGCGCTTACCAGGGACAGTTTGTGGCAATTGTAGAGGGCTCCATCCCAACAGCAGATAACGGGATTTACTGCACCATTGGCGGGCGCACCGCTCTCAGCCGCGCCCAGGAAGTCCTGCCGAAGGCCCGGGCGGTGATTGCCCTGGGCTCCTGTTCGACGGATGGCGGGCTTGCAGCCGCCTCTCCGAACCCCACCCAGGCCAAAGGGGTAAACGATGCTGTCCCTGGGCTGGCGAACCTGGTAAATATGCCCGGCTGTCCGGCGAACGTGGTGAACCTGGTATCTGTAATCGTGTACCTGATCACGTTCAATCAGCTTCCTCCGTTGGATTCTCAAAAGCGTCCCCGTTTTGCATATGGAGAAACCATCCACGATGATTGCCCGCGTGAGGACCATTTTGAATCTGGTCGATTTGTGTTGGCCTGGGGCGATGAAGGCCACAAAAAAGGTTGGTGCCTTTTCAAGATGGGCTGCAAGGGACCGGTAACGCGTAACAACTGCAATATTGTCAAGTGGAACCAGAAAACCAACTGGCCGGTCGAAGCCGGGCATCCGTGTATTGGCTGCGCCTCGCCGAGCTTCTGGGATTTGCAGGCGCCGATATACAAGCAGCTGGCGAATTTTGATGACTGATGGAAGCATTTACCGGCTGCACCCAGGAGATGAACCATGTCTGATATTTTCTTACCTTTAGTCAATAAACACACAGGTACGGGTTCAACCCGGCGGATTGTGATCGACCCGCTGACGCGCATTGAGGGTCACCTTAGGATCGAGGCGCAGATTGAAAACGGGGTGATCGTGGATGCGTGGAGCGGGAGCACGATGTGGCGTGGGGTGGAGCCGATTCTGAAAGGGC
>CAIQIV010000358.1 GCA_903871905.1 uncultured Chloroflexota bacterium
CTCCCGCTGCAGGACATATTTCAAGAAGAATAACAACGTGGTCTGCATAATATCAACCGCCACCCAGGTAAACAAGAAAATCCCCGCCCCAAACATGAACGGCTTATTCTGGGCTGCTGCACGCAGCGACTGGACCAGGCCGGGCTGTGCTGCGCTCATATATTCCGATTTCTCACGGGTGACGAAAAACACCAGCAGCACCGGCACAATACATGCCAGGCCGAACAGCACCGCCATCGTCAGGATCCGCCCTTCATTTTCCGGATTGAATGACCCGACGATCGCCAGCGGCAGGGTGAACGCAATCAGGCTGCCGGCAATGGAAAAAAACATCCGGTAAGAAGTCAGGCTGGTGCGCTCATCATAATCCAGCGTCATCTCCGGGGTGAGGGCAACATAAGGCATATTCACCAGGGTAAAGGTCGTATCAAACAGAAGATAAGCCACAGCATAGTAAACAGCCAGCCCTACCTGGTTCTCCCAGGTTGGGCGAACCCACAACATAATAAAACTCAGGGCAAATGGCAGGATCCCAAACAGCAGGTAAGGCCGGCGCCGTCCCCACCGGGTTCGTGTGCGGTCTGAAAGGTGACCGACAAGCGGGTCATTGAAATAATCCCAGCTCCGTCCGATGAAGATTGCCGCCGCTGCAATCCTGGCGGGCAAACCAACAACATCGGTCAGGAATATGGCAAAATAGACCGCCAGGATCGTATTCGTCAGGCTAAAGCTGATATCTCCAAACCCATAGATCAGTTTGCTGCGCCTGCTCAGTGTGGAATTCATATCTGGTAGTGGCGCTTGCCCGCGGAATAATTAAACAGCGATCAGCTCGTTCAGCAAGCTCATGCACAAATCCCTGGTTCTTCCATCCACATCCAGGTCTGATCTCCAGGCAGACAGCGATACACCAACCACCCGTCCGGTCTGGCGCAGCCGCCGGAATGTTTCCCTGACCTGCTCAGCAGATGGACCTCCAGGCGCCAGATAGCCCATCGCTGGAGCCTCCCTGGGGTCGATGATATCTGTATCAAAGTGAACATAGAGCAAATCTTGAGCCAGTGGGTGGTCCGGGATCTGAGTGATATCGGGGATCAGGGTTACCTGCGATGCAGCCAGCGCCTGCCTTTCACCAGGATCGAGATCGCGCCCGTCGCAAAGCATGATCTTTTCCTCCGGGTAAGGGGAGAGTCCCACCGCTTCTACCAGCGTTTGTTCGCCGCGACCCACCAGCATCGCCAACGGCATGCCTCCCAGGAAACCGCTGGGGGTGGTCTCCCAGGTGTTGAAATCTCCATGAGCATCCAGCCAGACCAGGGTTGGTTCAAGTCCGGCGCCTTGCATCCCGGCCAGCACCGCGATCGCTGTGCAGCAGTCCCCAGCAATACTCACCGGACGCTCACCTGAAAGGACTGCTGCTCCAACTTCCCTGGTAAGCCCAGGCAATAGCAGCGACATACGCTCCAGTTTCCCGCCAGCCGGGAGATCCCGGTGCACAAGCACCCAATCTGGCTGGATTAGTTTTTCGAGGTCTGCAGAATATTCATCAAGGAAATAGGGAGTGAGGAGAATGCGATTCTTCATTAGCACACCGATTATACTGGGGATCCCTCATTGTCCATAAACTGGTGATAGACTATCTCAAGATGTCTTGAGATTTAGAAGATATTGCCGCGCATCATACTGGATTGCATGAGAGCCATTATAATACACACAGCGAAAGGAGCTGCCATGAAAGTCTTTATCAGCGCGGATATCGAGGGGATCACCGGGGTGACCCATTGGGATGAAACGGACCCATCCAGGACAGATTATTCTACAGCCCGCCAGCAGATGACCGCAGAGGTTGCCGCTGCCTGTGAAGGCGCCCTGCAAGCCGGTGCCCACGAGATCCTGGTCAAGGATGCCCACAACAGCGGCAGGAATATCCTTGCCTCCAGCCTGCCGTTACCTGCCCGCCTGGTGCGTGGCTGGAGCGGTCACCCGCTGGATATGGTCCAGGAGCTTGACCGCTCATTCGACGCCGTCTTTTTCATCGGTTACCATTCCGGCTGTGGGATGGACACCAGCCCGTTAGCGCATACCAATACCGGGGCTTTGCATCATATCTACATCAATGACCTTCCAGCCTCGGAATTCCTGATCCATGCCTATGCCGCGGCCTGGCTCCAGGTTCCGGTGGTCTTTGTCTCTGGAGACCAGGGTCTTTGTGATGAAATCTTGCGCACTAATCCACACATCAATACCCTGGCAGTAAAGCAAGGCATCGGCGATTCCACCATCAACATCCACCCCGAGCTGGCCGTTTCACGAATCCGCGAGTGCGCCGCGCAGGCGCTGCTCCAGGATCGCAGCGCCTGCCTGCTGTCGCTTCCCCCCAGCTTTTTTGTCCGAATGGAGTATAAGCAGCCCTACAAAGCCTTCCGCAGCAGCTTCTATCCCGGCGCCAGGCTGGATTCCCCGGGGACGGTCATCTATGAGACCGGGGATTATTTCGATGTGCTGCGCATGTTGAAGTTCACCGTTTAGGAACGGCTATTCTTCGAGGGTGCTCACATCGCCTTCAGGCAAACCCAGGGCGCGGGCGCGCAGCAGCCGGCGCATGATCTTGCCGCTGCGGGTCTTGGGCAGGATATCCATAAACTTGATCTCATCCGGCTTGGCAATCGGGCCCATCTCGTGCGCCACGTGACTGCGCAGTTCATCAATCAAGCGGTCGCTCTTCTCATGTCCTGCTCGCAGGATGACAAAGGCATGGATGGCATTCCCTTTCAACTCATGTGGCAGCCCAATCGCCGCCGCTTCGGCAACTGCCGGGTGGCTGACCAGTGCGCTTTCAACTTCTGCCGTCCCCAGCCGGTAACCGCTGACTTTAATCACGTCATCGATGCGCCCGATGATCCACACATAGCCATCCTTATCCTTGCGCGCCGAGTCCCCGGTCTGGTACATCCCGGGGAACTTGCTCCAATACTGCTGCCGGAAACGCTCTGGATCTCGGTAGAGAGTGCGCAGCATCCCCGGCCAGGGCTTTTTGATCACCAGGTATCCTTCCTCCCCCTCTGTCACCGGATGGCCTTCTTCGTTGACCACATCCACCTCCACACCAAAGAAGGGCCGCGTAGCCGAGCCCGGTTTCAACGGCGTGATTGGCAGCGGCGTGATCATAAACCCGCCTGTTTCCGTCTGCCACCAGGTATCCATGATCGGGCAACGCTCCCCACCGATCACCGAGTAATACCAGCGCCAGGCCTCCGGGTTGATCGGCTCGCCAACACTCCCCAGCAGGCGCAGGCTGCTCAGGTCATGCCGCTGCGCCCAGGCATCTCCATAACGCATTAAACCCCGGATGGCGGTAGGCGCGGTATACAGGATGGAGATCCCATAGTTCTCTACCATGCGCCACCAGCGGTTCGGATAGGGGTGGTTCGGCGCCCCCTCGTACATGAAGCTTGTTGCCCCATTCAAAAGAGGGGCATACACAATATAGGAATGCCCTGTGATCCATCCCGGGTCTGCCGCGCACCACCAGCGGTCCTCGTCCTTGATATCAAATACATATTTGAATGTAGTATAGGTGTGCACCATGTAACCGCCGTGGGTATGCACAATCCCCTTTGGCCTGCCGGTAGTTCCCGAGGTATACAGGATAAACAGGGGATCCTCAGCATCAACCGGCTCGGTATAGCACATCGGGGTGGAAATCGGTAAGCTCATCAGGTCGTGATACCAGTAGTCCCTCCCGGGCTCCATGTAAATCTCCTGGCCTGTGCGCCGCACCACTATGCAGGCTTCAATGGTTGGCTGCCTGGCAATGGCTTCATCCGCGATGCTTTTCAGCCCCACAATTTTTCCCCGGTGCCACCCGCCGTCTGCCGTGATCAGCACCCTGCTGCGTGCGTCTTCGATACGCTCCGCCAAAGCCTCAACGCTGAAACCACCGTACACTACGCTGTGCGGGGCGCCAATCTTGGCGCAGGCCAGCATCGCAATCACCTGCTCGGGAATGCGCGGCAGGTAGATGGTCACAATATCCCCCTTCTTCACCCCCATGCTGCGCAGCACGTTTGCAAATTTACACACCTCCCGATTCAGGGCAAAATAAGAGAAAGTGCGCGTATCTCCTGGCTCTCCCTCCCAGATCAGCGCCAGCTTGTTTTTCCGAAAGGTCTTAAGATGGCGGTCGAGGGCGTTGTGGACGATGTTTGTTTTTGCCCCGACAAACCACTTATAGAAGGGCGGGTTGCTGTCATCCAGCACACGTTCCCAATTCTCAAACCACTCCAGCTCACCTGCCCGGTCTCCCCAAAAAGATTGTGGATCGTCCACCGACTGCCGGTATAGTTGCTCATATTCTTTCACATGTGCCGCGGCGGATATTTCCGGCAGCGGCTCGTATACATCCTTCTGATTGCTGCTGGCGACCTGGTCCATCACCTGCTCCCTTCTCTTTGCTAGAATAATTACACCAAAGCGGGTATTATACTCCGCTTAGGCTTA
>CAIQIV010000359.1 GCA_903871905.1 uncultured Chloroflexota bacterium
CTTCGCAAGCTCGCAGTGACTGGCGGCATGAAGAAAGAGAAAACCGCTCAAAGGATGCAAAAGGTTTAGGACTTCATTCGGTCATTGCGATTGAGGAATGTTGACAAGCGGAACAGAAAATACCTAGCTGTTTTCGTTCAGAAGGCGGTGCCCAAGTCTTTTGCCGTATCCGTAGTTACATCTCGACTGCCCGTAAAAATTGGCAAGGTGTGATGGATGCGCAGCAAATGGCTTTGACAGGATCGCCTTTTGTGTTTCCTATTCTTCAGACCCGGTTGGGTTTACCAGCCTGAGCAGTTATAATTAAGGTATTCATGCTGTGACTGCCGCTGGTTTTGAACTTAAAGCTGCCCTGTTTATTTTCGCCTGTTCCGTGGTCTACCCTGGGTAGCAGCTTGGGTTAATTAATTACGGATAATATTTCACCATTAGCAACAATTCTTGCTGGGCCCTCTAATATTACCAGCTTTTGTCCTACGCTTAAATACTTTCTGACCATATCCGGGATAAAAAAGCCTATATCTAAATCCTGGTCGCCCTTATCGTTAGGACGGGTTTCTTTCGTATTCAATACAACACTCCATAAACCTTCAAAGCCTACAAAACGCAAATTTGCTGCATAAAAGATCCCTTCTGGAGGCGATGCTCGTCCACCTTCCTCCCTTGATAGCCAATGAATATGTACAACAATATTGCTCCTATAGTCAACCATGCCAACACCTATCATTAAGGTTCAAACTCAATATCAACATAGGCAGCAACTTTCTGGTCAGAAATCTGACCGTTTGGTGCAAAATTTTGGAACTTCGTATTCATGTTTCCTTTTGAAACTCCAATATTGGGCAGCTGATCAGCCGGTACTGGAGACTGGTTTGGGGTTGAACAGGCAGTCCAAAAAATAACGGAAATTATCGAGAAAATGAATCTTGAGTTTAATCTCATTTTTCACCTTGTTCCCAGGCTGTAATCCCGATCACGCTCCAGCTGAAAATTAAACTTTTTAACGCTGGCTGCGTAGATCCTGTATAATTGTCCATAAAACAGGAGACTAAAATGACCAAGACCTCACGCAAACAAATAGACGAATTTTTCGGCCTGCAGCGCATCGCCCTGGTGGGCGCCTCGCGCGATGAGAAGCACTTCACGCGGGCGGTGATGAAGGCGATGAAGGAGCGCGGCTACCAGGTGGTGCCGGTCAACCCGCAGGTGGAGCAGATCGACGGGGAGCGCTGTTTTGCCCGCATCGGCGAGGTGGCGCCCGCGGTGGCCGGGGCAATGATCATGACCACGCCCGCCGCAATGGATGAGGTGGTCCGGGAGTGCCAGGCAGCCGGGATCGATCACATCTGGCTGGGCGGCGAGGGCAGCACGGTCAGCCTCGCCAGCGCCGAGCTGTGCGCAAAGAACGGCATCAGCCTGGTGGTGGGCTGCTGCCCCTTTATGTTCATGCCCAAGACGCCCTTCTTCCACCGCATCCACGGCGCCGTCAAGCGCATGACCGGGGCTTACCCCTCCTAGCTCAGGCGCCGGGCTCCAAAATCACTTCCATCACGCATCGCTTGCAGTCAAAACGCAGGCGGAAGACGTGCCCTTCTTCGTCGACCAGGCGCAGCGGCTCCTCCAGCCGGCTGCGCTTCTCTTTTAGAGGACAGGCATCCAGCTCGTAACGCAGGCAGTAGCGGGTGGTCATCACCACCTGCCCGTGCAGGTCCAGGCCGCTTTCGGCGGCTGGCTCAATCCGGTTCACCCCATGCCGGCGGTAGAAAGCCGCGGCTTTGTGGTTGAGCACATTGCCGCGAAAGGTCAGCTCTGTTTCCGGGAAAGGCGCAGCATTTTTCAAGATGCCGCCCTGCTCCCGGGGACGGGCGGCTTCCCGGGCGGTTTCCAGGCGCTCCACGGCCTGGCGCCGCAGCTCATTGAGCGCCGCCACCGGCACGAAGGGTATTTGCGGCAGGTCGAGCTGCAGGCTGCGCAGCTCAAACAGCGTACCCCCCAACTTTCCCAGCTGCTTCTCCAGCGCCAGGCGCGCCTGCTGCGGCTTCTCCGCCGGCTCCAGGCTGCAATCCAGTGTCTGGAAAGCCTGGACGCCGTCCTCGTCAAGCGCCTCCAGGCGCAGCCCCCCCGGCGCCTCGCCCAGGGTAAAATGCACCCAGATCTTACGCCGCGGCTGGCTTTTCTCCAACGCCGCCAGGAACAGCCGGTCATGGTTGCGATAGACTGCCAGCCCGGTGCGCAGCCCCTCCAGCTTCTCCGGGTAAACCGCTTTCCCCTCCAGCCGGCGCACGCGGGTCCCGCGCAGCTCCTGCCCATCGAAGAAGCACAGGCCGTCCCCCGGCGCAAGCTGCACCTCCTGGTCCAGGGTGAAAAAGCCCGCCCCCAGGGAGACCACACGTCCCACCAGCTCGCCGGTGGCCTTGGGTGTGTCCCAGGAGGTCACAGCCTCGCCGCGCCCGCGCAGAAAGTAGCGGGTGTAGCCGCGGTTGAAAGTCTTGTCCAGGTTGGGGCTGAACCCGGCGAAGGAGCGTCCCGAAGAGCTGCGGCGCAGGCCGCGCCCTTCCAGCAGGGCATCCAGCTCCTGGCGATAATGGCTGACCACGTTGGTGACGTAGGCGCGGTCCTTGAGGCGGCCTTCGATCTTGAAAGAACGAATTCCAGCCTCCAGCAGGTCCCCCAGGCCGCCGGAGAGGTTGAGGTCGCGCAGGGAGAGCAGGTGGCGGCCCTGGGCCAGGAGCTTCCCGCTGGCATTCTGCAGCGCGTAGCGCTTGCGGCAGGGCTGGGCGCACTGGCCGCGGTTGCCGCTGCGCCCACCCAGGGCATAGCTCATGTAACACTGCCCGCTGTAGCTGACGCACAGCGCCCCGTGGATGAAGCTCTCCAGTTCCAGGCTGGTCGACTGGCGGATGCGGGAGATCTGCTCCAGGCTGAGCTCGCGGGCCAGGATCACCCGCCGGATACCCACCTTTTCCAGGAAGGCGATGCGCTCGGGAGTGTGATTGTGCATCTGTGTGCTGGCGAACAGCGGCAGCGGGGGCAGGTCCAGCTCCAGCAAACCCATATCCTGGATGATGATGGCATCCACCCCCAGCTCATACAGCTCACCGATCAGCTTGCCGGCCGGCTCCAGCTCGTGGTCATAGAGCAGGGTGTTGACCGTGACGTAGACCCGCGCCCAGCAGCGGTGGGCATAGCGCACCAGGGCCTGGATGTCAGAATATTGATTCCCCGCCGCCTCGCGCGCGCCAAAGCGCGCCGCGCCGATGTACACGGCGTCCGCCCCGCTGTTGATTGCCGCCATTCCGACCTCCAGGTCCCTGGCGGGTGAAAGCAGTTCTACACCTTCCATGTCTCGCCATTTTAATCGCTTCTGGACGAATCCACCACCCTGGTTTAGAATCGGCCCTGCACACATCTCACAGATTGACATGCCGGCCCGCGCTCCCGCGAGCCGGGTGGATGAGCCAATGAACTTTCCCTGGTCGACTCCTCACCAAAGCGGCCTGCTGACCACAGAAGACCAGGCCGTCATCCCGTACCTGATCGCCGGGCGCGGGCAGAATATTGTCATCTGGCTGCCAGGCCTGAGCGATGGCTCGATGCTGGCCACGGATGACCCGGCGCACCTGGCCAGCCGCTTCCACCAGCGGGCCAAGAGCTGCATGACCATCACCATCAGCCGGCGCCACCCGCTGCCGCAGAGCTACACCTTTGAGCAGCAGGCGCAGGACACGATCTGGGCCTGTGAGCAGCTGGGGGTGAAAAAGGCGGTATGGGAATGCACTTCGTCCGGTGGGGCGGTGGGGCAAATTATTGCCGTACAGCGCCCCGACCTGGTGCGCGGCCTGGTGCTGAGCAGCAGCCTGCACCGCATCCACGAGCACACCCACCAGGTGCTCCATGACTGGCTGGAGCTGGCCCGGATCGGCAGCTGGCAGGATTACGCCCTGAGCCTGGTGTATTACACCTACCGCCCGCAAACGGCGGCGCACTTCCGCAACCGGCGCCCGTCCTGGCTGCAGGCCGCCGGGAAGGGTACCTATCCCGAGCGCCTGCAGTCCATGCTCAGCGGGCTGCTTGAGCTGGACCATCGCAGCCTGCTGCCGGATATCGAGGTCCCGGCGCTGGTGCTGGGCGGGCAGGCTGACCGCGTGGTGCCGGCCGAGATCCAGCGCGAGATGGCAGACCTGATCACCAGCTGCCGCATTAAGCTGTTCCCCGAGTTCGGGCACGGCAACGACCTGGAAAACCCGGCATACGAAGAAGAGGTGCAGCACTTCCTTCACCGTTTGGGGCCGGCATAAGATATAATATTAAAGCAGAAGTGTAAAGCAGCACTCCACAGAAAGTCATTGAAAGGATGTGACCGCAGTACAATCACCAACCAGGGAAGACAGCGCATGGCCTGTGGCTGCTGCCGCAGGTGACGAGGATGAGGGTTCCCGCCCGCAGGGGCGGGCTAACCGGGTGCAGAAAGTGACACTGCCCGCCAGGCTGGCAGCCTGGCCGCCGGGAAAATCGACAGATCAGCGGAAGCCCTCCGGGGTCGCCACCCCCCGACATCTTTCCCTCCCAGAATAAAGCGCCGCCGTAATGCCAGCCGGGAGACCGCCGGACAAAGGCGCGCGCGTGGCAGCCATCTCAAATAAATCTTCAATAAACGGAGGAACTCTGTTATGTGTGGTATCGTTGGTTATATCGGCCCGCGAGATGCAACCCCGATCATCCTCAACGGCCTGCGGCGTTTAGAGTACCGCGGCTACGACTCGGCCGGCATTGCCGTGCTGCAGGATGGCGAGATCCAGGTGCGCCGGGACGCCGGCAAGCTCTCCCGCCTGGCATCCCTGGTGGACGGAGACCCGGTGCACGGCAACCTGGGCATCGGGCACACACGCTGGGCCACCCACGGCGAGCCCAACGCCCGCAACGCCCACCCGCACATCGGCATGACCGGGGATGTGGTGGTGGTACACAACGGCATCGTCGAAAATTTCCTGGAGCTGCGCGATGAACTGCTGGCTGAGGGGGCAGTGTTCAAATCGGAAACCGACAGCGAGGTGATCGTGCACCTGGTTGAGCGCTACCTGGGCACTGGCAGCGAGATCGGGTTGGTGGAAGCCGCCCGCCTGGCGCTCAGCCACCTGCGCGGGGCGCACGCCATCGTGCTTTTCTCGTCGCTGGAGCCGGACAAGATCGTGGCGGCGCGCATTGGCAACGCCGGCGGGGTGGTGATCGGCCTGGGTGAGGGCGAGATGTATCTTGCATCGGACATGCCCGCCATCCTGGAGCACACGCGCAAGATGGCCTTCCTGGAATCACGCCAGATGGTGGTGCTCACCCGCCAGGGCTTCAGCGTGCAGACCCTGGACGGCGCCCCTGTGCAGCCCGAGGTGCACAGCATCGCCTGGGACCCGGTGGCTGCTGAGAAGGGCGAGTACCGCCACTTCATGCAGAAAGAGATCCACGAGCAGGTGCGCTCGCTGACCGAAACACTGGCCGGGCGGGTGGACTTCGAGGGCGGGCGCATCAACCTGCCGGGATTAAACATCACCCCCGAGCTGGCGCGGCGCATCAAGAAGATCATCATCACCGCCTGCGGCACCGCATCGCACGCCGGCATGGTCGGCAAGGTACTGATCGAAAACATCGCCCGCCTGCCGGTGGAGGTGGACATCGCCTCTGAATTTCGCTACCGCGACCCGCTGGTTGGCCCGGATACTGCGGTGCTGGTGGTCAGCCAGTCCGGTGAGACGGCAGACACCCTGGCCGCCATGGAAGAGGCACGGCGCAAGGGGGCGGTATTGTGGTCGATCGTCAACGTGATCGGATCGCAGGCCATGCGCATCTCAGACGGGGCCATCTCGATGCAGACTGGCCCGGAGATCGGGGTGGCCTCGACCAAGGCTTACACTGCCCCGCTGGTCGACCTGTACATGCTGGCCATCCTGCTGGGCGACCTGCGCGGCACGCTGAGCGAGGCGCGGCGCATGGAGCTGATCGCCGATTTGCGCAAGCTGCCGCGCCTGGCGGGCGCCGCACTGGAGCGCGAGCCCGAGGTGATCAAGGTGGCGCAGGCGCTGGTCAACACCCAGCACTGCCTGTACCTGGGACGCGGGATCAACATGCCCACCGCCTACGAAGGGGCGCTCAAACTGAAGGAAATCTCCTACATCCACGCCGAAGGTTACCCGGCGGGCGAGATGAAGCACGGCCCGATCGCCCTGATCGACCGCAGCATGCCGGTGATCGTGATCGCCCCGCGCGACCCGTGGTACGAAAAGATGTTCAGCCAGGTGCAGCAGGCCAAGGCGCGCGGCGGGCTGGTGGTGCCGCTGGCCACCGATGGCGACCAGCTGATCCCGGCCTTCGCTGACCACATCCTGTGGGTGCCGGAGACGCCCTGGCTGCTCAGCCCGGTGATCACGGTGATCCCGCTGCAGCTGCTGGCTTACCACATCGCCGCGCTGCGCGGGCTGGACGTGGACCAGCCGCGCAACCTGGCGAAGAGCGTGACGGTGGAGTAGCAAGACAAAGTACAACATTTGTCCATTGACAGCCCATTCCTCAGGCTGTAAACTAACCTTATCCCGACGCCAGGAAAGGAATGTACCGATGATGATTAAATCCGTTAAAAAAGACCCGAAGACGGCCACCCCTCGCCCGGC